>NZ_KB912942.1:1892651-2198871 GCF_000383915.1 Amycolatopsis benzoatilytica AK 16/65 | reverse complement strand
TGGCCCCGTGCGTCCACTCCGGCCGCGCCGAGCGCGTCCAGCTCCCAGCCGCGGTCGGAGGGAAAGGCCGAGACCGCGTCGGTTCCCGAGGACACCAGCTCCCACAGGTCCTCCGGCGACGCCACCCCGCCGGGAAACCGGCAGCTCATCCCGACGATCGCGATCGGCTCCGCCGCCGCGGCCGCGAGTTCGCGGTTGCGCCGCCGCAGCCGGTCGGCCTCCTTGAGGGAAGCCCGCAGCGCCGCGACTACCTTCTCGCTCGACGATGTCATCATCAGCTCCGTCAGTCGTCCGAACGGCTCTCGAGGGCCGTTTGGACCAGGTCGTCGAGGTCCATCTCGTCGATGGAATCCCCGTCTTCTTCCTCGGCCTGCGCCGCCGCTGCCGTGCTCCGCGCCAGCCGCAGCAGCGGACCCAAGACGCCGATCTCGCGCAGCTGCTCCGCCGAGACCGAGCCGAGCAGGGCCTGGACATCGATCTCTTCGCCGTCTTCGCCGTCTTCCGGAGTGTCGCCGGGCAGCATCCCTGCCAGCAGGTGCTCGGCGAGCGCGACCGGCGTCGGATGGTCGAAGATCAACGTCGAGGCCAAAGTCAGCCCGGTCGCGGCGGTGAGCCGGTTGCGCAGCTCCACCACTCCCAGCGAATCGAAACCAAGGTCGCGGAACGCTTTCTCCGGGCCTACCGGCTCAACGTCGGGGTGGCCCAGTACTTCCGCCGCGCGCGCCCGTACCAGGTCGAGCACGGCGTCCAGGCGCTGACCGGACGCGAGGTCCGCGAGCTCCGCCCGCAGGTCGGGCTCCGCGCCGGGCGCGTCGGCGGCCGCCACCAGTTCCGCGTAGCCGGGCAGCTCCCGCAGCAGCGCGCTCGGCCGGGCTGCCGCGGTGAATCGAGTGGGGTCGACGTCCGCGACCAGCACGGTCGGCTCGCCCTCGGCGACGACCTGGCGGAGCGCGGCGAACGCGAGTTCCGGGTCCATCGCACCGATTCCGGTGCGGCGGGCGGCGTCTCCGGCGCGGCCGTTCGCCGCCATGCCGTCGCCGCCCCACGCGCCCCAAGCGATCGAGGTCGCGGCCAGCCCGAGCGCGCGCCGCCGTTCGGCGATCGCGTCGAGCACCCTGTTGGCCGCCGCGTAATTGGCTTGGCCGGCGTTGCCGACCACGCCCGACGCCGACGAGAACAGCGCGAAGACCCGCACGTCCAGATCCCTGGTCAGCTCGTCCAGCAGGAAGGCCGAGGCGACCTTCGACCGGAACACCGCGTCGAACCGGTCCGGGGTGAGCCCGTCGAGCACGCCGTCGTCCAATACTCCGGCCGCGTGCACGACCGCGGTCAGCGGATGCTCCGCCGGGACGCTCCGGAGCAGGTCCTGCAGCCCGGCCCGATCCGCGACGTCGCAGGCGGCGACGGTGACGTTGGCCCCGGCAGCGGCGAGTTCGTCGCGCAGCTCCTTGGCACCGGGAGCGTCGAGGCCGCTGCGGCTGGCGAGCAACAGGTGCCCGGCACCAGCCTTGGCGAGCAGACGGGCGAGCCGCCCGCCCAGCGCACCCGTACCACCGGTGATCAGGACGGTCCCGTCGGGTTCCCACACCGGCGCGGAACCGTGCGGGTCCGCCTTGGTCAGGCGACGACCGAACAGGCCGGAGACGCGGATGGCGACCTCGTCCTCGCCGTCGGCTCCGGCGAGCACCGCGGCGAACCGCTCCGCGGCCTTGGTGTCGACGGTTTCGGGAAGGTCCACCAGCCCGCCCCAGCGCTCCGGGTGTTCGAGCGCGGCCACCCGGCCGAGCCCCCAGATCGCGGCCTGCTGCGCGCGGACCGGTGCTTCGCCGGAGCCCACCGAGACCGCGCCCCGCGTCACGCACCACAGCGGAGCGGTGATCCCCGAGTCACCCAGTGCTTGCAGTGCCGTGGCGGTCGCGGCCACTCCGGCCGGCTCCGCTGGCCCGGAGCCGGCCAAGGCAAGCAGCGAAACGACTCCGGCGAAGTCCGCGGCCGCCACCGGGTTCAGCGATCCGGCCAGCGCTTCCCGGTCCGGACCGGCCGGAACCTCGACGCGGACCACGCGCTCGCCGAGCGCGTCGAGCGCGGCCGGGATCCACTCGTCGCCGCAGCCTTCCGGAACGAGAGCGAGCCAAGTGCCGGTCAGGTTTGCGGGGACGACCGGGCCGAGCGGCTTCCATACGATCCGGTGCCGCCAGCCGTCGACCACGGTGTTCTCCTCGTGCAGCTGGCGCCAGTCCAGCAGTGCGGGAAGCACCTTCGCGAGTGCGTCGCGGTCCACGTTCAATGTCGTTTCCAGCGAGGAGAAGTCCTCGCCCGACACCGCGGCCCAGAACTCGCGGTCGGCTCCGCTGCCGGTGCCGGTGACCGCCTTGGCCGAAGGCGACGGCCAGAACCGCTGATGCTGGAAGGCGTAGGTCGGCAGGTCGACCCGTCGGACACCGGTTCCGGCGAACAAGCCGTGCCAGGAAACGGCGACGCCTTCGACGTGGAGCCGGGCCAGCGCGGCGACGGCACTCGTCTCCTCGTCGCGATCCTTGCGCAGCAGCGGAATGACCAGCGCACTGGCGTCGAGGCTCTCCTGCGCCATCGCGGCCAGGACTGCGTCCGGGCCGATCTCGAGGAACCTCGTGACGCCATTCGCGGCCAATGCGGCTACCCCGTCGGCGAAACGGACCGCGTCGCGGACCTGGCCGACCCAATAGCCAGGGTCGCAAAGCTGCTCGGCGGTGGCCGCCTCGCCGGTCCGGGAGGAGACGAACGGCACGACGGGCGCGGCATAGGACACCCGCCGCGCGACCCGGCCGAAGTCCTCCAGCATGGCGTCCATCCGCGCCGAGTGGAACGCGTGGCTGACGCGCAACCGCCTCGTCTTGCGCCCGTCGGCGGCGAACCGGTCGGCGATCGCGGTCACCGCGTCGTCGTCACCGGCGATCACCACCGCGCGCGGGCCGTTGACCGCGGCGATCGAGACCCCGGCGGCAACGTGCGGCGCGACCTCGTCCTCGGTCGCTTCCAGCGACACCATCGCGCCGCCAGCGGGCAACGCCTGCATCAGCTGACCGCGTGCCGCGACCAGTTCGCAGGCATCCGCCAGCGAGAACACCCCGGCAGCGTGGGCCGCCGCCAGCTCGCCGACCGAGTGCCCCGCCACGAAGTCGGCTTCGAGGCCCCATGACCGTACGAGGCGGTACAGCGCGACTTCGACGGCGAACAACGCGGGCTGCGTGTACCCGGTCTGGTCGAGCAGTTCGGCTTCCTCGGTCGCGGGGGCGGCGAAGACGAGTTCGCGCAACGACCGGTCCAGGTGTGCTTCCAGGTGCGCCAGCACCTCGTCGAAGGCTTCGGCGAACACCGGGAACCGGGCGTAGAGCGCGGCACCCATTCCCGCGCGCTGCGCGCCCTGGCCGGAGAACAGGAACGCGAGCTTGCCGTGTCTGGCGGTGCCCCGCAGCGCGACAGACGAGGTGTCTCCTGCCGCCAGCGTCGCCAGCCCGATGAGGAGCTGGTCCCGGTCGACCGCGACGACCGCGGCACGCTGCTCGAACGCCGCACGCGAGGTGGCCGAGGAGAAGGCCACGTCGGCGAGGCCGAGATCGGGCGCGGCCAGCAGCCGGGCGCGCAACGCGGCGGCCTGGTCGCGCAGTGCCGCGACCGTCTTCCCGGACAACGGCACCGGCACGACGCCCGCTTCCCGCACCGGCCCGGCCGCCGTTTCGGCGTCGGCGCCGGTTTCGGCGAGCTCGGGCGCCTGTTCCACGATGAGGTGCGCGTTGGTCCCGCTGGCCCCGAACGACGACACCGCGGCCCGGCGCGGACGGCCCGCATCGGGCCACCGCACGGCTTCGGAGGCCAGCTCGACCGCACCCGCACTCCAGTCCACATAGGACGAGGGCGCGTCCACATGCAGGGTCTTCGGCAGCACCCCGTGCCGCATCGCCAGCACCATCTTGATCACCCCGGCGACGCCGGAGGCGGCCTGGCTGTGGCCGATGTTGGACTTCACCGACCCGAGCAGCAGCGGCCGTTCCCGGTCCTGCCCGTAGGTCGCCAGCAGTGCCTGCGCCTCGATCGGGTCGCCGAGAGCGGTGCCGGTGCCGTGCGCCTCGACCGCGTCGATGTCGGCGGCGGCGAATCCGGCGTTCGCCAGCGCCTTGCGGATCACCCGCTGCTGAGCGGGCCCGCTCGGCGCGGTGAGCCCGTTCGACGCGCCGTCGGAGTTGACCGCCGAACCGCGGACCACGGCCAGCACTTCATGCCCGTTGCGCCGAGCATCGGAAAGCCGTTCGACAACCAGCATGCCGACGCCCTCGGACCAGCCCGTGCCGTCCGCGGAGTCGGCGAACGCCTTGCAGCGTCCGTCCGCCGAAAGCGCGCCGAGATCTCCGAACTCGACGAAGTTGGCCGGGGTGGACATCACCGTCACCCCGCCCGCGATCGCGATCGAGCACTCGCCCGCCCGCAGCGCCTGAGCGGCCAGGTGCAGCGCCACCAAGGACGACGAGCACGCCGTGTCCACCGAGACCGCCGGGCCTTCCAGCCCGAACGTGTAAGCCAACCGTCCGGAGAGGAGGCTCGCGGACTGGGCGGTCCGCCACTGCCCGCTTTCCTCGGTATCCGGCTGGTAGTCGCCGCTCCCGCCGCCGACGAACACCCCGGCGTCGGTGCCGCGCAGGGCCGCTGGGTCGATCCCGGCCCGCTCCAGCGCTTCCCACGCGCCTTCCAGCGCGATCCGCTGCTGCGGGTCCATCACGAGCGCTTCGCGCGGCGAAATGCCGAAGAAGCCGGGGTCGAAATCGCCCGCGTCGTAAAGGAACCCGCCGGCCCGGGCGATCGTGCTGCCCGCACCGTCCCCGGCGAGTTCGCCGAGCGGCCAGTTCCGGTCGACCGGCAGCGCGCCGATAGCGTCGACCTCGTCGCTCATCAGCTGCCAGAGGTCCTCCGGCGACCGGACTCCGCCCGGGTAGCGGCAGCTCATGCCTACGATGACGACCGGGTCGTCCGCCGACACGCGGATGCCCGCCTCCGACAATGCCGGGCCGGCAGCCTCTTCGAGCACCGCCGCTCGCAGATGCTCGGCCAGCGCCGCGGGCGTCGGGTGGTCGAAGGCCAGGGTCGCGGGCAGCTCCAGCCCAGTCGCCGCGGCCAGCTGAGCGCGCAGGTCGACCGCGGTCAGCGAGTCGAACCCGAGCTCCTTGAACGCCACGTCGACCTCAACCGAGGCAGCGCTGGCGTGTCCAAGCACAGCCGCGACCTTCTCGCGGACCAGGCCGAGCATTTCGGCGGCCCGGCCCGCTTCGGGCAGCTCCCGCAGCCGCTGCCGCAGCAGATTCCCGGCTCCGGCGTCCCCGGCCGGTGCCGAAACCGCCTGAGCTTCGAAAAGTTCGGCGAACAAGGTGCTCGGCCGGTCCGCGGTGATAGCGGCGGCGAAGCGCTCCCAATCGACGTCGGCGATCACCGCCGACTCATCGGTCGCGTCGGCCATCGCGCGGCCGAACGCAGCTAGCGCGAGACCGGAGTCGAGCGCCGGAACTCCGTTGCGACGCAGGTGCGCGGCGAGGGTGTCGGAGATCCCGTCTGCCCAAGCGCCCCAGGCGATCGAGAGCGCGGGAACCCCGCGGTCGCGACGCTGACGGGCGATGGCGTCCAGACGGGCACCGACCGCAGCCTCGACGCCCCGGCCTGCCGAACCCCACACTCCGGCGACCGTGCCGAAGAGAACGAATGCGTCCAGCGGACGGTCGGCGAGCAGCGCGTCCAGCTGCTCCGCCCCGGCGACCGCCGCGTTGACATCGGCGGTCAGGTCACCGGTGTGCTCGCCCAGCTCGTCGCTGACATGGATCACCGCCGTCAACGGATGCTCTGGGTCTTCTGTCGCGGCCAGCACCGAGGCGAGCGCATCGCGGTCGCCCGCGTCGCATTGCACGACCGACACCTCGGCGCCGAGCCCGGTCAATTCGGCTCGCAGTTCGGCGGCCGGATCCGAGTGCTTCGAGGTGAGCACGAGGCGGCTGGCACCGTGCGCGGCCAGCCAGCGGGCCACTTCGGCGCCGACGGAGCGGGTGCCGCCGACGACCAGTACCGAGCCCGACGGCGTCCACGAGCCGGTCGTCTCGTCGGCAATCCGGACCACGCGGCGCGCGAAGACTCCGGAAGCGCGGACCGCGACCTGGTCTTCGGTGTCGCCCAGCACGGCGGCGAACCGCTGTGCCGAGCGGTCGTCGAGGGTTTCGGGAAGGTCTACGAGACCGCCCCATCGGGCCGGGTTCTCCAGTGCGAGCACCCGGCCGAGGCCCCATTCGGCTGCCTGACCGGGATTGGCGAGCCGCTCGGACCGGCCGACCGCGACCGCGCCGCGAGTAACCCACCAGAGCGGAGCTTCGACCCCGGCTTCGGACAGGAGACGAAGCAGAGCGCTCGGCCACCTCGGCACCGCGAGGGAGACGACCCCGTCGATCCCCCCGCCGCCTTCGTGCGCTTCGGCCAGCCGGGTGGCGAAGTCATCGAGGTCGTCGCCCAGTTCGACGCGCATGACGTCGTCACCGAGCGCCGCGACAGCCTTGTCCAGCCACGGATCGTCCCGCTCCGGGGTCACCGCGAGCCACCGTCGCCCGGCAGCGGTCCGACCGGCGAGCGGCTTCCAGCTGACTCGGTAGCGCCATCCGTCCACGGTGGACCGGTCGTGCTGCTCGCGCCGCCACGCCGACAGCGCGGGCACGATCGCGGTCAGCGAGTCGTTGTCGAGTTCCAGGATCGAAGACAGCGACGAGAGGTCTTCCCTCTCGACTGCGGACCAGAATTCGCCCTCAGCGGGGTCCGCCACCGGGTCCGTGGCGCGCGGCCGGGCTTCCGGCCAGAACCGCTCGCGCTGGAAGGCATACGTGGGCAAGGTGATCCGGCGAGCACCGGTCCCGGCGAAGAACTCCTCCCACGCCACCGGCACGCCGCGCACGTGGAGCAGGCCGAGCGAAGCGGAGATCGCCGTCTCCTCGTCGCGGTTCGCCCGCAGCACCGGCACGACAGCGAACCGGGCTTCGTCGGCCAGCACTTCCCCCGCCATGGCGGACAGCACGCCGTCCGGGCCGACCTCGACGAACGTCGATACTCCGGCGGCACCGAGCACCGCGACAGCGTCGGCGAACCGGACCGTCTCCCGGGCGTGGCCCACCCAGTACTCCGGCGAGGTCAACTGCTCATCCGCGGCGGGCGCCCCGGTCACGGTCGACACCAGCGGAATCTCGGGCGCGGCGTAGGAAAGCTCTTCGGCGACGCGGCGGAAGTCGTCGAGCATCGGGTCCATCAGCGGCGAATGGAACGCATGGCTCACCCGCAGCCGCTTGGTTTTGCGCCCCACGTCGCGGAAGTGCCCGGCGATCGCCGCCACCTCGTCCCCGGCCCCGGCGACCACCACCGCGGCCGGTCCGTTGACCGCCGCGATCGAAACCCCGGCGGTCAGCAGCGGACGGACTTCGCCTTCGGCCGCTTCGAGCGAGACCATCGCTCCCCCGGCGGGCAACGCCTGCATCAGGCGGCCGCGAGCGGCGACGAGCCGCACCGCGTCCGGCAGGGAAAGCACCCCCGCGACGTGCGCGGCGGCGATCTCGCCGATCGAATGGCCGGCGACGCGATCGGGCCGCACGCCCCAGGACTGGAGCAGTCGGAAGAGCGCGACCTCGATCGCGAACAGGGCGGGCTGGGTGTAGCCGGTCTCGTCCAGCAGCTCGGCATCCTCGCCCCAGACGACCGAACGCAGCGGCCGGTCGAGTTCGACGTCGAAGTGCGCGAAGACCTCGTCCAGCGCCGCGGCGAAAGCCGGGAACCGGGCGGACAGCTCGCGGCCCATGCCGAGCCGCTGGGAACCCTGTCCGGAGAACAGGAACGCGGTCTTGCCCGCCGAGGTCGTGCCCCTGGCGGATTCGACCGGTCCGTCCGGACCGGCGAGCAGCACCGCGCGATGCCCGAACGAGCTCCGGCTGGTGGCCAGCGAGTAGCCGACGTCCACAGCGGACAGCTCGGCGCCGGAGACGAACCCGGCAAGCCGGTCCAGCTGCGCCTGCAACGCGGCGGCGCTCTTGCCGGACACGACCCAGGGCACGACCGCCGGGACGATCGGAGCCTCAGGCGCTTCGGGCGCGGCGGGTTCGACGGCCGGGGCCTGCTCGATGATGACATGCGCGTTGGTGCCGCTGACGCCGAACGCCGAGACCCCGACGCGCCGGGCGTGCCCAGTCTCCGGCCACTCCTGCTGCTCTCGCACCAGCGAAACCGCGCCTTCGCCCCACTCGACCTGCGAGGTCGGCTTGTCCAGGTGCAAGGTCTTCGGCAGCACGCCGTGGCGCATCGACAGGACCGCCTTCACGATCCCGGCGACCCCCGCCGCCGCCTGCGTATGCCCGATGTTCGACTTGACCGCGCCGAGGCGCAGCGGTTCCGCCCGGTCGCGGCCGTAGGTGCGCAGCAGCGCGTGGGCTTCGATCGGGTCGCCGAGCGCGGTCCCGGTGCCGTGCGCTTCCACCACGTCGACCTCGGCCGCGCGCAGCCCGGCGTCGGCGAGCGCGCCGAGAATGACCCGTTGTTGAGAGGGGCCGTTGGGAGCGGTCAGCCCGTTGGACGCGCCGTCGGAGTTGATCGCGCTGCCGCGCACGACTCCCCAGATCTCGCGGCCGTTGGCGATCGCGTCGGAGAGCCTTTCCAGCACGAGAATCCCGGCCCCTTCGGACCACGACGTGCCGTCCGCGGCGTCGGCGAACGGCTTGCAGCGGCCGTCCGGCGCGAGGCCGCCTTGCACGCTGAACTCGACGAACGAGTCCGGGCTGGACATCATCGACACGCCGCCGGCCAACGCCAGCGAGGCGGAGCCGTCGCGCAGCGCCCCGGCGGCCCAGTGCAAGGCGACCAACGCCGACGAGCACGCCGTGTCCACAGTGACCGCGGGGCCTTCCAACCCGAGGGCGTAGGCCAGGCGCCCGGACAGCACGCTGGCGGTGGTGCCGGTGGCCACATGGCCCTGGACGTCCGCCGCGGCTTCCCGCAGCACGCTGGCGTAGTCCTGGCCGTTGGTGCCGACGAACACGCCGGTCGCGCTGCCGCGCAGGACGGCCGGGTCGATCCCGGCCCGTTCGAGCGCCTCCCAGCTGGTCTCGAGAATCAGCCGCTGCTGCGGGTCCATCGCCAGCGCTTCGCGCGGCGAGATGCCGAAGAACGAAGCGTCGAAGTCGGCCGCACCGCTGAGGAAACCGCCTTCGCGAGTCGCGGACGCGCCGTCCGCGAGCGCTTCGAGGTCCCAGCCGCGGTCCTCGGGGAATGAAGAGATGCCTTCGCGGCCCTCAGCGAGCATCGACCAAAGGTCTTCCGGCGACGACACGCCGCCCGGAAACCGGCAGCCGATGCCGACGATCGCGATCGGATCGTCGACCGCCGCGCGGGCCGAGGCCGAGGCGACCGCGGGCTCGGCGATCGAGCCGAGCAGTTCGGACAGCAGGTACTCGGCCAGTTCGGCAGTGCTCGGGTAGTCGTAGATCATCGACGCGGCGAGCTTCAGCCCGGTAGCCGCGGCCAGCGCGTTGCGCAGCTCCACAGTGGTCAGCGAGTCGAACCCGAGGTCCTTGAACGCCCGGTCCGTCTCGATCGCTGCCGGGTCGGGGTGGCCGAGCACCGCGGCGACCCGGACGCGCACGAGTTCGAGCACCGCAGCGGTCCGGTCGGGCGCGGACAGTCCAGCGAGCCGCTGCCGCAGTTCCGGCTCGCCGGCCGCGCGCGAGTCCGGCGCGGCGGCGAGCCCCTTGACCTCGGGCAGGTCCGCTAAGAACGGATTCGCCCGCAGGGTGGCGAACGCTTCGGCGAACCGGTCCCATTCGATGTCCGCCACGACCACGGCCGGGTCGCCGAGCCCGATCGCCTGCCCCAGCGAGAAGAGCGCGAGTTCCGGTGCCAGCAGCCCGAATCCGCCGCGCCGCAGCCGGCTGCCGAGCGAGTCCCCGTCGGCCATGCCGCCGTCCGCCCACGGGCCCCAGGCGACCGAGGTCGCCACGAGCCCGGCCGAGCGACGCTGTTCGGCCAGCGCATCCAGGGTCGCGTTCGCCGCGGCGTAGTTGCCCTGTCCCGGCGAGCCGAGAGTGCCCGAGACAGACGAGAAGAGCACGAACGCGGACAGGTCCGCCTCCCGCGTCAGCTCGTCCAGCGCTTGCGCCGAAGCCGCCTTTGACTGCCACACCTCGGTGAACTTCTCCGGGTTCAGCGCGTCGACAACGGTGTCCTCCACCACGCCCGCGGCGTGGAACACCGCGGTGACCGGGTATCGGTCGAGAACTTCGGCCAGCGCGGCCCGATCCGCGACGTCGCAGGCCAGGATGGTCGAGGCAGCGCCGAGTTCGGTCAGTTCGGTCCTCAGTTCTTCAGCGCCGGGAGCCTCCGGTCCGCGCCGGCTGAGCAGAAGCACGTGCTCCGCCCCGCCGCTGGCGAGCCAGCGCGCGACGTGCCCGCCGAGCGCACCGGTGCCGCCGGTCACGAGCACCGTGCCCGAAGGCTGGTAAGTCTCGGTTTCGACGCCAACGGCGGTCCGGCGGGCCAACCGTCGCACGAAGGAACCCGAAGCGCGGATGGCCAGTTGGTCCTCGGTTCCGGCCACCGCGGACGCGAGCCGCCCTGCGGTGGCACTGTCCATTTCGGATGGAAGATCGACCAGGCCGCCCCAGCGGTCGGGATATTCGAGCGCGACTACCCGGCCCAAGCCCCACACCCCCGCCCCGGCGGGATCGGCGATCCGCTCGGACTGCCCGATCGCCACCGCGGCGCGGGTGACGCACCACAGCGGCGCGCTGATCCCGGCGTCGCCGAGGGCCTGCACCAAGGTGGCGGTCAGCGTCAGCCCGGCGGGCACGACGGATTCCCGATTGTCCAATGCCACCAGCGAAAGCACGCCAGCGAAACCGGTGCCGCACTCGCGCAGCTGTTCGGCGATGGCGGCGCGATCGGTCCCGGTCAGCTCCGCTCGGACGGTGTCCGCGCCCAGCCCGCTCACCGCGGTGCCGATCCATTCAGCGTCCGCGCCGGAGGTAGTCACGACCAGCCAGGTGCCAGTGGCCTTCCCGCGGTCCGCGCTGGCGGGCAACGGTTTCCAGCTCGTCCGGTAGCGCAGTCGGTCCGCAGTGGACCGGTCCTGCCTGCGGCGGCGCCAGGTGGACAGCGCGGGCGTGATCGCGGCGAGCGTGGCGGCATCGAGGTCGAGTGCCGCCAGTGAACCGAGGTCCTCGCGTTCGACCGCGGCCCAGAACTCCGCGTCGACCGGGTCGGCGGCACCGGTGGCCGGGGTCTCGCCGGGCTCGGGCCAGAACCGCTGGTGCTGGAAGGGATACGTCGGCAGGTCGATCCGGCTCGCCCGGGAACCGGCGAAGAACGCGGCCCAGTCGAGCGCGGCGCCGTGGACGTGCAGCCGGGCCAGCGCGGTGGCCAGGGCAGTCGCCTCGGGCCGGTCCCGGCGCAGCGCCGGGACCACTACGACATCGCACTCCTCACCGAGAATCTGTTCCACCGCACTGGAAAGCACGACATCCGGGCCCAGTTCGACGAACGTGGCGACGCCGTCGGCGGCCAGTACGGTGACAGCGTCGGCGAACCGCACGCAGGTGCGGACGTGCTCGGTCCAGTAGCGCGGATCGCACATCTGCGCGGCCGTGGCGAGCGTGCCAGTCACGGTGGAAACCAGCGGGATCACCGGTTCCTGGTAAGCGATGCCTTCCGCGACGCGGCCGAACTCTTCCAGCATCGGGTCCATCAGCGGCGAGTGGAAAGCGTGGCTCACGATGAGCCGTTTGGTCTTGCGGCCCTCGGCCTTGAACCGTGCGGCGACGGCCAGTACGGCTTCCTCGTCGCCCGAGACGACCAGCGAGGCCGGTCCGTTGATCGCGGCGATCGAGACCCGCTCGGTCAGGTGCGGCGTCACCTCGTCCTCGGTCGCCTCCAGCGAGACCATCGCGCCACCCTCGGGCAGTGCTTGCATCAGGCGGCCGCGAGCGGCCACCAGCGCACAGGCGTCTTCCAGCGAAAAAACCCCGGCGACGTGCGCGGCGGCGATCTCGCCGATCGAGTGCCCGGCCAGGCAGTCCGGCCGGAGGCCCCAGGACTCGGCCAGCCGGAACAGCGCGACTTCCAGTGCGAACAGCGCGGGCTGCGCGTAGCCGGTGGTGTTGAGCAGCTCGGCCTCGGGCGTTCCGGCCGCCGCGAAGACGATCTCCTTCAGCGGGCGGTTCAGTTCGACGTCGAAGCAGGCCGCCGCGGCGTCGAAAGCGTCGGCGAAGACCCCGAACCGCTCGTACAGTTCGCTGCCCATGCCCGGCCGCTGGCTGCCCTGCCCGGTGAACAGGAACGCGGTCCGGCCGCCCGTCGCGGTGCCGAGGACCAGACTGCCGTCCGGCATCCGGTCGCGCAGCGCGGTCAGGCCGCGGACGACGTCGCCGTGCTCACGAGCGACCACGCCGGCGCGGCGTTCGAAGCTCGCCCGCGAGGTCGCCAGCGAGAACGCGAGGTCGGTCAGATGCGTGTCCGGCCGGGTGTGGAGCAGCGACAGCAGTTGTCCGGCCTGATCGCGCAGGGCCTGGTCGGTGCGGCCGGACAGCAGGACCGGGACGACCCCGCCCACCGGTTCGCCGGCCTCCGCCGGTTCCGCGGGTGCGGGAGCCTGTTCCAGCACAGTATGGACGTTGGTGCCGCCCAGCCCGAACGAAGACACCGCCGCCCGGCGCGGCCGGCCGGTCTCGGGCCACTCGACCTGTTCGGTCAGCAGCTGGATCGCGCCCGAGGACCAGTCCACCTGCGACGAAGGCTCGTCGATGTGCAGCGTCTTCGGGACCACGCCGTGCTGCATCGCCGTCACGGCCTTGATCACGCTCGCGACCCCGGAAGCCATCTGCGTGTGCCCGATGTTGGACTTCACCGAGCCCAGCAGCAACGGGCGTTCCCGGTCCTGCCCGTAGGTGGCGAGGATCGCCTGCGCCTCGATCGGGTCGCCGAGCGCGGTGCCCGTGCCGTGTCCTTCCAGGACATCGACTTCCGAGGCGGCCAGACCCGAGTTGGCCAGCGCCTGACGGATCACCCGCTGCTGCGACGGGCCGTTCGGCGCGGTCAGCCCGTTGGACGCGCCGTCGGAATTCACCGCCGAGCCGCGAATCACCGCAAGCACCTGGTGGCCGTTACGGACCGCGTCGGACAGTCTTTCGACGAGCACGAGACCGGCGCCCTCGGCCAGGCTCATGCCGTCGGCAGCTTCGGCATAGGCCTTGCAGCGGCCGTCCGCGGCCATCGCGCGTTGGCGGCTGAAGCCGATGAAAGCGTTGGGCGTGGCCATCACGCTGACCCCGCCCGCCAGCGCCATCGAACTCTCGCCGCTGCGCACGGACTGGCACGCGAGGTGCAGCGCCACCAGCGAGGACGAGCACGCGGTGTCCATGGTGACCGCGGGGCCCTCCAGCCCGAACAGGTACGCGACCCGGCCGGACAGGATGCTCGGGAGCGTGCCGGTGACCTGGTGCCCTTCGGAGCCGTCCGAAGCGCTGTCGCCGACGGCGTTGTAGTCCTGGTAGCTGGCGCCGACGAAGACGCCGGTCCGGCTTCCGCGTGCGGTGGCTGGATCTATTCCAGCGCGTTCGAACGCCTCCCACGCCGTCTCCAGCAGGATCCGCTGCTGCGGGTCCATCGACAGCGCTTCGCGCGGCGAGATCCCGAAGAACCCCGGATCGAAGGCGGCCACGTCCGTGAGGAACCCGCCCTTCGTCGAGTAGGTCTTGCCCTTGCGGTCCGGGTCGGCGTCGAAGAGTCCGGCCTCGTCCCAGCCGCGGTCGGCCGGGAAGCCGGAGATGACGTCCGCGCCGCGCACGACGACGTCCCAGAGGTCCTCCGGGGACCGCACCCCGCCCGGGTAACGGCAGCTCATCGCGATGACGGCGATCGGCTCGCCGGTTTCGGCAAGGGCAGGGCCGGCCAGTGCAGTGGTGGCGACCGGCGTCCCAGCGATCTCCGAGCGCAGGAACGCGGCGAGCGCCACCGGGCTCGGGTAGTCGAACACCATCGTGCTGGGCAGGGCCAGTCCGGTGGCGGCGGCGAGGCGGTTGCGCAGGTCCACCGCGGTCAGCGAGTCGAAACCGGCGTCGCGGAACGCCCGCTGCTCGCCGAGCGCGTCGGCGGAGTCGTGCCCCAGCACGGTGGCCGCTTCTGTGCGGACCAGGCCGAGCAGCGTCCGATCCTGTTCGGCGGCGGGCAGCGACCGCAGCCGGGTGGCGAACTCGCCGTCCCCGGCAGCCGTCTTGGTCTCTTCCTCGACGGCGAGCCCACGCACCTGCGGCACCTCGGAGAACAGCGCGGTGGGCCGGACCGAGGTGTAGACCGGGTGATAACGCTCCCAGTCGATGTCGGCGACCGCGACCGCCGCCTCGTCCCCGTCCAGCGCGCGCCGGAGCCCGGCCAGCGCCAGCGCGGGCTCCATGAACACCAGGCCGCTGCGGCGGATCTGCTCGGGATCGACCCGGCCGAGTTCCCGGTCGTCGGCCCAGATGCCCCACGAGACCGAGGTCGCCGGGAGCCCGCGGGACCGGCGGTTTTCCGCGAGGGCGGCGAGATAGGCATTGCCGGCCACGTAGGCGGCGTGCAGCCCGCTCCCCCACATCCCCGCAGTCGAGGAGTAGAGCACAAACGCGTCGAGCTCCTCTTCGGCGAGCAGTTCGTCGAGGTGCCGCGCGCCCTGGACCTTCGCCCGCACGACCCGGGCGAAGGACGGCAGATCGGTGGCGTCGAGCGAGGCGAGTTCGATGATCGCGGCGGTGTGCACGACCGTTCGCACCGTCCGGCCCGCGGACTTCAGCTCGCCCAGCAGCCGCGCGACCGCTTCGCGATCGGCCACGTCGCACGCGACCAGGTCCGCTTCGGCGCCGTAGGCGGTCAGCTCGGCCAGCAGTTCGGGCGCGCCGGGCGCGTCGATGCCGCGCCTGCTGGTCAGCACGATGTGCTCGGCGCCTTGTTCTGCCAGCCACCTCGCCAGATGCTTGGCCAGGGTTCCGGTGCCGCCGGTGATCAGTGTGGTGCCACGCGGGGTCCAGGCCCGGTCCGGGTCCGGTTCGCCCGCCTGGGCGGGGACCACCCGCCGGGCGAGCACGCCCGACGAGCGGATCGCGAGCTGGTCTTCGCCGGTCGCCCCCGTCAGCACGCTCGCCAGCCTCCCGGCCGCTCGCCGGTCGAGGTCCTCGGGAAGGTCCACGACGCCGCCCCAGCGCTGCGGGAACTCCAGTGCGGCGGTCCAGCCCAGGCCGGTCACTTGCGCCTGCAGCGGGCGGGCCGCCCGGTCCGCGTGGCCGGTGGAAACCGCGCCTCGGGTGAGGCTCCACAGTGGAGCGTCGCAGCCGAGGTCGCCGAGCGCCTGGACGAGCGAGACGCTCAGCGCGAGGCCGAGGGTGAGTTCGGGGTGGCCTTCGCTCGGCTGCTCCGCGAAGGCCAGCAAGGAGACGACGCCGGCCACGTCCGGGACCGCGTTCAAGAGCCCGGCGAGGACTTCGCGGTCGGTCGCGGATTCGTCCAGCACGAGCCGTTCGGCCCGGGCGCCGTGGCTTTCCAGCAGTGCGAGGACCTCGGCATCGGCACCGGCGTTCTCGGCGGACACCACCAGCCAGGTCCCGGACAGCACGGCCGCGGGCCCGGTTTTGACCGGCTTCCAGACCGCGCGGTAGCGCCAGGAGTCCACTGTGGACTTATCCTGCCGGTTCCGCCGCCAGGCCGACAACGCAGGCAGCACTGCGTCCAGCGCCGCACGGTCGACTTCGAGGCTCGCGCTGAGCGAGTCGAAATCCTGTCCCTCGATGGCTTCCCAGAGTTCCGTGTCGGCACTGTCGGCTGCCGCGTGCTGCGGCTCGACCGCGACCGCGTAGAAGTTCTCGTGCTGGAAGGCGTAGGTCGGCAGCGCGACACGGCGGAAGCCCGGGAACAGCTCCGGCCAGCCGACCCGCACCCCGCGCACGAAGACCTCGGCCAGCGAAGTCAGGAACCGGGTCACGGTGTCCTGGTCGCGGCGCAGCGAACCGGCCACCACCGCCTTGACGGCGGCCGCGTCCGCGACGTCCTGCACCGCCGCGATCAGCACCGGGTGCGGGCTGGCCTCCACGAACGCGCGGTGCCCTTGGGCGATCAGTTCGGCGATCGCCGGGGCGAATTCGACCCGCTGCCGCAGGTTCCGGTACCAGTAGCCGGCGTCCATCCCGGTGGTGTCGAGCCAGTCGCCGGTCACCGTGGAGAAGAGCGGGACCTCCGAAGCCCGCGGGCGGACCTCGGCCAGCGCCGAGGACAGCTCTGCTTCGAGCAGTTCGACCTGCGCGGAATGCGACGCGTAGTCCACCGCGATCCGGCGCACCCGGATTTCCTCGGCGGTCAGCTCCGCGAACAAGGTATCGAGCAGCTCGGGCTCGCCGGATACGACGACCGACGCCGGTCCGTTGACCGCCGCGATCGAGATTCCCTCGCCGCGGCCCGACAGCCTCGCTTCGACGTCCGCGGCGGGCAAGGCGATCGACATCATGCCGCCCGCTCCGGCCAGCGTGCGCCCGATGGCCTGGCTGCGCAGCGCGACCACCCTGGCTCCGTCGGACAGCGACAGCGCTCCCGCCACGACCGCGGCGGCGATCTCGCCTTGGGAGTGGCCGACCACGGCGTCGGGCTCGACCCCGTGTGAACGCCACAGCTCCGCCAGCGAAACCATGACCGCCCACGTGGCGGGCTGAACGACGTCCACGCGGTCGAGCGTCGGCGCGCCTTCGACCTGACGCAGGACGTCGATCAGGGACCACTCCACGAACGGCGACAACGCGGCCGCACACTCGGCGAGCCGCCCGGCGAAGACCGCCGACTCGTCCACCAAGCGGGCGCCCATCCCGGCCCACTGCGCCCCCTGGCCGGGGAACACGAACACCGTACGGCCGTCGACGTCCGCCGTCCCGGTCACGACCTCCGGCGAAGAGCCGGAGCGGCTGAATGCGTCCAGCGCCGTCCGTGCCCCGGCGCGGTCCGCGCCGAGCACGACCGCGCGGTGCTCGAAGAGCGAGCGCGAGGTGACGAGCGAGTAGCCGACGTCGCCGAGCCGGAGTTCCGTCTCCGTGTCCAGATAGGACCTCAGGGCCTCGGCCTGTCCCCGGAGCGCGGCCGGGGACTTGCCGGAGAGCACCAGTGGGAAGATCCCGGCCGCGACTTCGGGTTCCTCGGCGGGAACCTCCTCCGGGACGTGTTCGAGGATGAGGTGCGCGTTGGTGCCGCTGATGCCGAACGCCGAAACGGCCGCGCGGCGCGGGCTGCCGGTCTCCGGCCACTCCTTCGCTTCGCGCAGCAGCTCGATGCTGCCCGCGGACCAGTCGATGTGCGGCGAACGGGTCTCCGAGTGCAGCGTGCGCGGCAGCATCCCGTGCCGCATCGCCAGCACCATCTTCATGACCCCGGCGATCCCGGCCGCAGACTGCGTATGACCGATGTTGGTCTTGACCGAGCCGAGCAGCAGCGGCCGCTCCGGGTCACGGTCGCGGCCGTAGGTGGACTGGAGCGCCTGCACCTCGATCGGGTCGCCCAGCGCGGTGCCGGTGCCGTGGCCTTCGACCGCGTCGATGTCCGAAGCGGACAGTCCGGCCCCGGCCAGAGCCTGCCGGATGACGCGCTGCTGGGACGGACCGTTCGGCGCGGTCAGCCCGTTGGACGCACCGTCCTGGTTGATCGCCGAACCCCGCACCACCGCCAGCACCGGATGCCCGTTGCGGCGTGCGTCGGAGAGGCGTTCCATCAGGACCAGCCCGACCCCCTCGGCCAGCAGCATGCCGTCGGCACCGTCGCCGAACGCCTTGGTCCGGCCGTCGGCGGCGAGCGCCCGTTGCCTGCTGAAGGCGATGAACGGGCCAGGGTTGGCCATGATGTGCGCGCCGCCCGCGAGTGCGAGCGAGCTTTCCCCGCTGCGCAGCGACTGGCAGGCAAGGTGCAGTGCCACCAGCGAGGACGAGCACGCGGTGTCGACGGTGACCGCCGGGCCTTCCAGCCCGAACAAGTAGGCCACGCGACCGGACAGGACACTCGGGCTCGTGCCGGTGACCAGCATGCCCTCGGATCCGCTGAGATCGGCTCCGGCGCCGTAGTCCTGATAGCTGGCTCCGACGAACGTGCCGGTGCGGCTGCCGCGGACGGTTTCCGGATCGATCCCCGCCTGTTCGAAGGCCTCCCACGCGGTCTCCAGCAGCAGCCGCTGCTGCGGATCGGTCGCCAGCGCCTCGCGCGGCGAGATTCCGAAGAATCCGGGGTCGAATTCACCGGCTTCGTGCAGGAACCCGCCGTGAGTGGTGTACGTGTGGCCGGGCCGGTCCGGATCCGGGTCGTAAAGGCTCTCGCCGTCCCAGCCGCGGTCGGCGGGGAAATCCGTGCCCGCGTCGACGCCCCGGCGCATCAGGTCCCACAGGTGCTCGGGCGAGCGGACGCCGCCGGGGAACCGGCAGCTCATGCCGACGATGACGATCGGGTCGCCGTCGGCGGCCACCGTTCCGGCCGCGTCCGGGACCGCCGTGTCGCCGCCGAGCGCCTCGGTGCGCAGGAACGCCGCCAGCGCGGCCGGGTTCGGATAGTCGAAGGCCAGGGTGGCCGGCAGCGCCAGGCCGGTCGCCCTCGCCAGCCGCTTGCGCAGTTCCACCGCCGTCATCGAGTCGAACCCGAGGTCGCGGAACGATTGCCGCTCCGCGACCGCCGACGCGGAATCGTGCCCGAGCACGACCGAGGCTTCGGCACGGACCAGTTCGAGCACCGACCGGTGCTGTTCGGGCTCGTCCATCCCGCGCAGACGCGCGACGAAATCCGAACCGCTCGCGGCGGATTCCGCGTCGAGCGCGGTGCGGGCTTCGGGCAGGTCCGCGAGCAGCGGACTGGGCCGAGACGAGGTGAAGATCGGGAAGTACCGCTGCCAATCGACGTCGGCGACGGTCACCGCGACGTCCTGCTGCACCACCGCGCGGCGCAGTTCGGCGATCGCTGCTTCGGGGTTCAGGAACGACAGCCCGCGGCGGGCGAGGTCCTCGGAAACTGCGTCGTCCAGTGCCATTCCGGCCTCGGCCCACGGTCCCCACGCGATCGAGGTCGCGGCCAGTCCCCGGTTGCGCCGCGCTCCGGCGAGCGCGTCGAGGCACGCGTTGCCCGCGGCGTAGGCGCTCTGACCGCCGCTGCCCCACACTCCCGCTATCGAGGCGAACAGCACGAAGAAGTCGAGGCCGGTGTCGCCGAGCAGATGATCGAGATTGAGCGCGCCGGAAACCTTCGCCGACATGACCCCGGCGAACGTTTCGAGGTCGGTCTCGGGCAGCGGCGACGACTGGCCGGTGCCCGCGGCGTGCACCACGCCGGTCAGCGGGTGCTCGACGGGGATTCGGTCCAGCACCGCCGCCAGCGCGGCGCGGTCCGCGACATCGCAGGACACGATGTCCACGCGCGCGCCCAGTGCCGCCAGTTCGGCACGCAGGTCGGCCGCGCCGGGCGCGGCGTCGCCGCGGCGGCTGACCAGGATCAGGTTTTCCGCGCCGCTGCGGGCGAGCCAGCGCGCGCATTCGGCGCCGAGCGCGCCGGTCCCGCCGGTCACCAGCACGCTGCCGGACGCGGTGAACTCGTCGGGCAGCTCACTCACCGGGTAGCGCACCAGCCTGCGACCCGATGCGCCGGACGGCCGGATGGCGACCTGGTCCTCGCCGTCGAGCCCGGCCAGAACGGCCGCCAGGGTCCCGGTGGCGCCGTCCAGGGTCGCGGGGACGTCGACCAGGCCACCCCAGCTCCGCGGGTACTCCAGCGCCGCGACCCGGCCGAACCCCCACACCGCGGCCTGGGCCGGGCTGGTGACGGGGTCCCAGTGCCCGGTGGAGACGGCTCCGCTGGTGACTGTCCACAGTGGAGCCGCGACCCCAGCGTCGCCGTGCGCTTGGACCAGCGAGACGGTCAGGGCCAGCCCGCGGGACAGCACGGGGAAGGCGTCGTCGGGTTGTCCCGCCAAGGCGAGCAACGACACGATGCCCGTCACGTCCTCGGCTGCTTCGGCGAGCAGGGACGCGAGCGCGGCGCGGTCGGCGTGCGATTCGCCGATGCTGACGCGGCGGACCTCGGCACCGTGCGCGGTGAGCGCCGACTCGATCTGCTCAGGGTCGATCTGCTCAGCGTCGATCTGATCGGTCGTGACGACCAGCCAGGTGCCGCCGAGCACGGGTGCCGTCGCGGGCCGGAGTGGCTTCCATTCCAGCCGGTAGCGCCATGAGTCCAGCAGCGAGCGTTCCCGCCGGTCCTGTCGCCACGAAGTGAAGGCAGGCAACACCGAGCCCAGCGCGGACAGCTGCTCGGCACGCAGGCCGAGCAGGGCGGCGAGATCGTCCGCGTCGCCGCGCTCGACGGCGGCCCACAGCCGGTCGTCGGCCGGGTCGGCCGCCGGGCGCGCGGGGACGACCTCAGGCCAGAAGGCCTGGTGCTGGAAGGCGTAGGTCGGCAGGCCGACCTTGCGGGCACCGGTACCGGCGAAGAACGCGGACCAGTCGACCGCGATCCCGCGCACGTGCAGGCGGGCCAGCGCCTCAGTCAGCGCGAGGTCCTCCGGCCGATGGCCGCCCAGCACCGGCAAGGCTTCAGCCTCAGTGTCCTGGCCGGCCAGGACGTCCTCGGCCATCGCCGACAGGACGCCATCCGGGCCGAGTTCCAAGAACGTGGTCAGCCCGGAGTTCCGCAACGCGGCGACACCGTCAGCGAACCGCACCGTGCCGCGGACGTGCTCGACCCAGTACTCCGGGGAAGACACCTGTCCCGCGGCGGCGAACTCGCCGGTCAGGTTCGACACCAGGGGGAGCACCGGCTCCGCGTAGGACAGTCCCTGCGCCACCGCACGGAAGTCTTCGAGCATCGCGTCCATGTGGGACGAGTGGAACGCATGGCTCACCCGCAACCGCTTGGTCTTGCGGCCCAGCTCGGCGAAGTGCGCGGCGACCGCGCTGACCGCGTCCTCGTCGCCGGCGACGACCACCGACGCGGGCCCGTTGACCGCGGCGAGGGACGCGCCTTCGGTCAGCAGCGGGACAACCTCGTCCTCCCCCGCCTGCACCGAAACCATCACGCCGGCATCGGAGGAAAGGTCCGCCATGAGCCTCGCCCGCGCCGCGACCAGCGTGCAGGCGTCGGCCAGGGAAAGCACCCCGGCGACGTGCGCCGCGGCCAGCTCGCCGACCGAATGGCCGGCCACCGCGGCGGGCTTGACGCCCCACGATTCCAGCAATCGGAAGAGCGCCACCTCGAGCGCGAACAGCGCGGGCTGAGTCCAGTCCGTCCGGTCCAGCAGCCGCGCTTCGGCGCTGCCCGCCGGTGCGAAAAGAACGTCGCGCAAAGGCCGGTCGAGCGATTCGTCCAGCAGGGCGGCGATCTCGTCGAGCGCCGAGGCGAAAACTGGGAACCGCTCGGAGAGCGCGCGTCCCATGCCGGGACGCTGGCTGCCCTGCCCGGTGAAAAGCAGCGCGGGCTTGACACCCCCGCCGGACGCGCCCTCGACCAGTCCGCGCGCCGGGGAGCCGGAACTCAACGCGGCCAGCGCGGCCAGCATCTCGGCGCGGTCCGCACCGACGACCGCCGCGCGCCGGTCCAGCGCCGAGCGGGTGGTGGCCAGCGACAACGCGACGTCCGCCGCGCGCAGTTCCGGCTGGGATTCCACAAAGGACTTCAGGGCGGCCGCCTGTGCGCGCAGCGCCTCCGGGGTCTTGCCCGACACCAGCCAGGGCAGAACCAGATCGTTCCGCTGCGGCTCGACGGGCCGGGCGGGCCGCGGTTCCGGGGCCTGTTCGACGATGAGGTGGGCGTTGGTCCCGCTGATACCGAACGACGATATCCCGGCGCGGCGCGGGCGTCCGGTGGCCGGCCACTCGGTCTCTTCGGACAACAACTCCACCGCGCCAGCCGCCCAGTCCACTTCGGACGACGGCACGCCGGCGTGCAGCGTACGGGGCAGCACGCCGTGGCGCATCGCCAGCACCATCTTGATCACCCCGGCAACGCCCGAGGCGGCCTGGGTGTGGCCGAGGTTCGACTTCACCGAGCCGAGCAGCAGCGGCCGCTCCTCGTCGCGGTCCTGGCCGTAGGTGGCCAGCAGCGCTTGTGCCTCGATCGGGTCGCCGAGCGTCGTCCCCGTGCCGTGTGCTTCCACCGCGTCGACGTCCGAAGCGGACAGTCCGGCACTCGCCAGCGCCTGGCGGATCACCCGCTGCTGCGACGGACCGTTGGGCGCGGTCAGCCCGTTGGACGCGCCGTCCTGGTTGACCGCGGAGCCGCGCACGATCGCGAGGACTTCGTGTCCGTTGCGCCGGGCGTCGGACAGCCGTTCGAGGACAAGGATCCCGACGCCTTCGGACCAGCCGACGCCGTCCGCGGAGTCCGAAAAGGACTTGCAGCGGCCGTCTGGGGAAAGGCCGCGCTGCCGGGCGAATTCGATCAGCGAAGCTGGCGTGGACATCACCGTCACGCCGCCGGCCAGCGCCAGCGAGCACTCCCCCGCGCGCAGCGCCTGCATCGCCCAGTGCATCGCGACCAGCGAGGAAGAGCACGCCGTGTCGACGGTGACCGCCGGGCCTTCCAGCCCGAGGACGTAGGAGACGCGGCCCGATGCGACACTCGGCGACGTACCGCTGCCCTGGAATCCCTCGAAGTCGCCGTGCGCCAGCACCGCGCCGTAGTCGTTGTACATCACGCCGGCGAACACGCCGGTCTGGCTGCCGCGCAACGACACCGGGTCGATTCCGGCACCCTCGATCGCTTCCCAGGAAGCCTCCAGCAGCAACCGTTGCTGCGCGTCGGTCGCCGTCGCTTCGCGCGGACTCATGCCGAAGAAAGCCGGGTCGAATTCGCCCGCGTCGTGCAGGAAGCCGCCAGCGCGCGCGTAGGTCGTGCCCGGGTGGTCCGGGTCCGGATCGTAGAGCGAGGCCAGGTCCCAGCCGCGGTTCGCCGGGAAGCCCGAGATGGCGTCGGCTCCTTCGCTGACCAGCCGCCACAGGTCAGCCGGCGAAGCCACGCCGCCGGGATAGCGGCAGCTCATGCCCACGATCACGATCGGGTCGTCGGCGGCAGCGGCGCGCGAGGCACGTACGGCCGGAGCGTCGGCTGCAGACTCGGCTTCGGTCAACTCGGCGAGCAGGTGCGCGGCCAGCGCGCTCGACGTCGGATAGTCGAAGACGACCGTGGCCGAGGTGCGCAGTCCGGTCGCCCGGCTGAGCCGGTTGCGCAGTTCGACCGCCGTCAGCGAGTCGAGCCCGAGGTCGGCGAAGGCGCGGCCGGGTTGGACCGCACTCGCACTGTCGTGTCCAAGGGTTGCGGCGACCTCGGTGCGCACCAGGTCCAGCACCGCGTCGGCGCGGTCCGCCTCGGTGAGCCGGGCAAGCCGCTGTACCAGCGCGGACGCCGTGCCGGTGCCGGCGATCACGGAGCGGCGGCGGGTCTTGACAAGCCCGCGCAGCAGAGCCGGAATCTCGTCGAGTGTGCGCAGCGCGCCGAGGTCGAGCCGGACTGGCAGCAGCAGCGCGTCCGGCGCGGAGAGGGCGGCGTCGAACAGCGAGACGCCCTGTTCCACGGAGAGCGGCGGTGTCCCTGCCCGCTCCAGGCGTGCCAACTCGGTGTCGGTCAGCTCGGCGGTCATGCCGCCGGACCCGGCCCACGGCCCCCACGCAAGCGACACGCCGGGCAGGCCTGCGTCCCGGCGGTGCGCGGCGAGGGCGTCCAGGAATGCGTTGGCGGCGGCGTAGTTCGCCTGTCCAGCCGCACCGAAGGTGCCCGCGACCGAGGAGAAGACTACGAACGCGGTCAGCGGCAGGTCACGGGTCAGCTCGTGCAGATGCCAAGCGGCGTCGACCTTCGGCCGCAAGACGGCATCGAGCCGCTCGGGCGTCAGCGCGTCAACGACACCATCGTCGAGCACGCCCGCCGTATGGACCACCCCGGTCAGCGGGTGCTCGGCTGGGATCGACTCCAGCATCGCCGCCAGCGCGGCCCGGTCGGCGACATCGCACGCGGCGACCACGAGTTCGGTGCCTTGTTCGGCCAGTTCGGCCACGAGATCGGCGACGCCTTCGGCCGCCGCGCCGCGTCGGCTGACCAGCAGCAGTCGACGCACGCCGTGTTCGGCGGCGAGGTGGCGGGCGAAGACTCCGCCGAGACCGTTCGCGGCCCCGGTAACGAGGACAGTCCCGTCCCCGCGCCACGGCGATTCTTCTTCGCCTGCCGGGGAAACCCGAACCAGCCGGGCTCGCAGCACGACCTCGTCCCGGATCATCACCTGCGGTTCGGCCGAGTCCACCACCGCCAGCGCCGCGCCAAGCCCGGTGACGGAAGCCGCCGCCGGGTCCAGGTCGAGCAGCGCGAACCGGCCGGGATGCTCGTTCTGGCCAGCCCGCAGCAGTCCCCGCACCGATGCGGCGGCCAAGTCGTCGCGGTCGGCTCCGCGCGTCACGAAGACCAGCCGCGAGGCCGCACACCGCTCGTCGGCCAGCCACGCCTTGACCAGGCTCAGCGTCTCGGCGGCCAGGCGGTGCGCCTCCGCGGCGACATCGGTTCCGTTGCCCCGCAACGGCACCAGGACGATCTCCGGCACCGTGCTGCCGGACCACGCCGAACCCAGCTCCGTCTCGGCCGCGGCTCCCGCTTCGCGAACAGCATCGGCAAGACCGAAGACGTCCTCACCCAGTACGCCGACGGTCGACGGCAGAACCGCCCGGCTCGCTGGGGCCTTCCGCCAGTCGACGGCGAACAACGAGTCCCGCTCCGCCGAGGCGGCGCTGCCGGGCCCGTCCGCCGCGCGCAGTACGAGTGCGTCGATCGACGCGATCGGTTCGCCTGCGGTGTCGGCGACCACGACGGAAATGGTGTCGTCAGCCAGCTTGGCGAGTTTCACCCGGGCACCGGTCGCCCCGGTGGCTCGCAGCGAGACGCCTTCCCACGAGAACGGAAGACCGCCGGAGAGACCCGCGAACGCCGAAGCGTGCAACGCGGAATCGAGAAGCGCCGGGTGGATGCCGAACGAGTCGGCGTCGGTGCCCTCGGGCAGCGTCAGTTCGGCGAAGATCTCGTCCCCGCGCTGCCAGGCGGCAGTGAGACCGCGGAACGCCGGACCGTATTCGAACCCGTTGTCGGCGAGCCGGTCGTAGTGCCCGTCGAGGTCGACAGGCTCGGCGTCGGCGGGCGGCCAGTCAACCAGGTCCGCCTCGGGCGCGGCGGCGGGGCCATCGGCAGAGAGAACGCCCGCCGCGTGCCTGACCCACGGCTGCTCGGCCGCGTCCTCGGCGGGCTCGGGCCGGGAGTAGAGGGAGAACGAACGGCAGCCGGACTCGTCGGGCGCACTGACCCAGGCCTGGACCTGGACGCCGCCGTGCTCGGGCAGGACCAGCGGAGCGGCGAGCGTCAGCTCCTCGATCCGGTCGCAGCCGACCTCGTCGCCCGCCCGGATCGCCAGCTCCAGGAAAGCCGTACCAGGCACCAGGACCGCGCCCCGCACCGCGTGATCGGCGAGCCAGGGATGAGTCTGGAGGGACAGCCGGCCGGTGAGCAGGAATCCGTCGGAGTCGGCCAAGGAGACGGCAGCGGCGAGCAGCGGATGGCGGGCCGCGCCCAGGCCCGCCGCGCGCGGATCGCCCGCTTCGGCTCCCCACGACTTCGGCCAGAACCGGCTGTGCTGGAAGGGATAGGTCGGCAGGTCCACGCGACGTGCGCCGGTTCCGGCGAAGAAGGCCTCCCAGCCGAGGCGGACCCCGTGCACGTGCAGGCCGCCAGCGGCGGAGGTGATCGAGGCGGTCTCGGAACGGCCCGCCCGCAACGCCGGGAAGGCAGCGTCGCCGATATCGTCCAGGCAGTCCCGGACCATGGCCGAGAGCACCCCGTCCGGGCCGAGTTCGAGGAACACTCCGGTGCCGTGGTCCCACAGCCAGCCGACGGCGTCGGCGAACCGGACGGCACGGCGGACCTGGTCGGTCCAGTAATCCGCGGATGTCCCCTGTTCGGCTGTCATCGCTGCGCCGGTCACCGTCGACACGATCGGGATCAGCGGCGGCTGCGCGGAAAGCCCCGCCACCAGCGTTCTGTACTCGCCGAGCATCGAATCGAGGTCCGGCGAGTGGAACGCGTGCGAAACCTTGAGTTTTCTCGTCTTGCGGCCCAGCGCCGCGAAGTGCGCGGCGATCTCGTCGACCACCTCGCTGGCGCCAGACACGACCACCGAAGCAGGTCCGTTCACCGCGGCGATCGAGACCGCGTCTTCCCTGCCCGCCACGAGCGCCGCGGCCTCGGCTTCCGACGCCTGCAACGACACCATCGATCCGGTGGCCGGCAAGGCCTGCATCAACCGGCCCCGAGCGGCGACCAGCGCGGCCGCGTCTTCGAGGCTGAAGACACCGGACACGTGAGCCGCGGCGAGTTCGCCGATCGAGTGGCCGACGAGGAAATCCGGCTTGACACCCCAGGCTTCCGTTAGCCGGAACAGGGCGACTTCGAGCGCGAACAGCGCGGGCTGGGCGTACTCGGTCCGCTCCAGCGTTTCCGCCTGCTCGCCCCACATCACGTCCTTCAGGGGACGATCGAGATGCGCGTCGAGAGCCGCGGCGACCAGATCCAGCGCAGCGGCGAACTCCGGGAAGCGCGCGTACAGTTCGCGGCCCATGCCCAGCCGCTGGGCGCCTTGCCCGGTGAACGAGAACGCGAGTTTCGGCTTTCCGTAGGCGATTCCGCGAACGAGGCCCGATGCGGAGCTGTCCGCGGCCAGGGCGCTCAGCCCAGCGACGGCCGCCTCGCGATCGGCGGCGGCCAGCACTGCCCGGTGCTCGAAACTCGATCGCGAAGTGGCCAGCGAGCGGGCCAGATCGCCCAGGTCGAGATCCGGGTGCTCGTCCACGAACGACCGCAGATTGGCCGCCTGGGCCCGCAGCGCCTCAGCCGTCTTGCCGGAAACCGGCAGCGGCACGACACCGGCGACGGTGCCGCCGGGGTCCGCCGGGGTCTCAACGCGCGGCGCCTCCTCGATAATGGTGTGCGCGTTGGTGCCGCTGATGCCGAACGAAGAGATCCCGGCCCGGCGGGGTTCGCCGGTGTGCGGCCACGGGACCTGCTCGGTCACCAGCCGGACCGCGCCCGCGCTCCAGTCCACATGCGACGACGGAGCGCTGACGTGCAGCGTGCGGGGAACCACGCCGTGCCGCATCGCCATCACCATCTTGATCACCCCAGCCACCCCGGCAGCGGCCTGGGTGTGGCCGAGGTTCGACTTGACCGAGCCGAGCAGCAGCGGACTGGCCGCGTCCCGATCCTGCCCGTAGGTCGCCAGCAGCGCCTGCGCCTCCACCGGATCGCCGAGTGCGGTACCGGTCCCGTGCGCGTCCACGACGTCGACCTCGGCCGGGGACAGCCGGGCGCTGACGAGAGCCTGCTGGATGACCCGCTGCTGCGACGGGCCGTTCGGCGCGGTCAAGCCGTTCGATGCACCGTCCTGGTTGACCGCGGAGCCTCGGACGACCGCCAGTACTTCGTGCCCGTTGCGCCGGGCGTCGGACAGCCTTTCCAGGACGAGGATTCCGACGCCTTCGGACCAGCCCGTACCGTCCGCGTCATCGGAGAACGAACGGCAGCGGCCGTCGGCGGCGAGGCCGCCCTGCCGGCCCATCTCGACGAAGGTGGCCGGACTGGACATCACCGTGACGCCGCCCGCCAGCGCCAGCGAACATTCGTCGCCGCGGAGCGCCTGCGCCGCGAAATGCATCGCGACCAGTGATGAGGAACAGGCGGTGTCCACTGTCACCGCCGGGCCGACCAGGCCGAAGGTGTAAGACAACCGTCCGGAGAGGACGCTGGTCGTGGCACCGGTCAGCTGGAAGCCCTCCGCTCCCTCGCCAGGACCGATGCGGTAGTCCTGGGCCATCGCACCGACGAATACCCCGGTCCGGCTCCCCCGCAGCGCGGCCGGATCGAGCCCGGCGCGTTCGAAGGCTTCCCAGGACGCTTCGAGCAGTACGCGCTGCTGGGGGTCCATCGCGAGGGCTTCCCGCGGCGAAATACCGAAGAAGTCCGGGTCGAATTCCGTTGCCCCGTGAAGGAAACCGCCACCAGCGGACACGGTGTCGCCGAGGTCCCACCCGCGGTCAGGCGGGAAGCCCGAGATTCCGTCCTCGCCGTCGAGGACCATCCGCCACAGATCTTCCGGGCTGGCGACGTTCCCCGGGAACCGGCACGCCATGCCGACGATGGCAATCGGTTCTACGGCGGCTTCCTCGAGTTCGGTCACCCGCCTGCGGTACCGCTGCAGATCGGCGCCTGCCCGCTTCAGGTAGTCCCGGAGCTTTTGTTCGTTGTCCATCCCGGCTCAACCCATCCCGACCGCGAGCGGACCGCAGCTGTCCGCATCGCACATCACACGTTTCCAGTGACACACCACGGACATCGCGCGCCCGGTCGGAGCCGGGCCCCGCCCGTGCGAAGCTTCGGAATTCGTTCCCACCACGCCAGTTTCATCCCTGTCGGGTTGGGAAATCCCTACACTGTCGAAGGCGGCAAAGCGCACCGGCTACCAGGCCCCCGCCAGCGACAGGTCGTCGATCTTGCGTTCGCGCGTGGCCTGGCGCAGATCGGACTCGACCATCATGCGCATCAGTTCGTCGAACGCGACGGTGGGTTCCCAGCCCAGCACCTGCCGTGCCTTGCCGGAATCCGCGCACAGCGTCTCGACCTCGGCGGGCCGGACCAACTCCGGGTCGATCACCACGTAGTCCTCCCAGCTCAGGCCCACGCAGTCGAACGCGATCCGGACCGCCTCGCGCACCGAGTTCATCCGGCCGGTCCCGATCACGTAATCGTCGGGGACGTCCTGCTGCAGCATGAGGTGCATCGCGCGCACGTAGTCGCCGGCGAAGCCCCAGTCGCGGACCGCGTCGAGGTTGCCCAATTTCAGCTTGCCCTGCTGACCCAGCTTGATCTGGGCCACGGCCAGCGAAATCTTCCTGGTCACGAACTCCGCGCCGCGCCGGGGAGACTCGTGGTTGAACAGCATCCCGGAGACCCCGTACATGCCGAAGGACTCACGGTAGTTGCGCGTGATGTAGTGCCCATAGGCTTTCGCTACCCCGTACGGGCTGCGCGGGTGGAAGATCGTCGTCTCCGACTGCGGCGTCTCCATCACTTTGCCGAACATCTCCGAAGAGGACGCCTGGTAGAACCGGATCTGGCCGCTGGCCGAGGAACGAGAGGCGATCGACAGCCCGCTCACCATCCGGATCGCTTCGAGCATGCGCAACACGCCCATGCCGTTGACCTCGGTGACCAGCTCGGCCTGTTCCCAGGACATCGGGACGAAGGAAATGGCCCCGAGGTTGTAGACCTCGTCGGGCTGGATCTTGTCGACGGCCGAGACGAGGCTGGACTGGTCCAGCAGGTCGCCGTTCACAAAATTGAGATCGGCGGCGAGCCTGCTGACCCGCGACTTCCGCGGATTCGCCTGCCCGCGGATCAGCCCCCACACCTGGTACCCCTGCGCCAGCAGGTGCTCAGCCAGGTAGGACCCGTCCTGACCGGTGATCCCCGTGATCAATGCACGCCTGGACATGTCAATCCCCTATCTCGGCCAAGAATGATTCGCCTCGCGCGGCTGTCCGTCGCGGCGAAGCAGCGGTCCGGTCCTCCGCACCGCACGCCCACCGGACGCGAGGCCGGCATCCAGGCGAACCCGCCCGGAGGAAGCGAAACCGACAGTCGCAGCGGCGAGCGAAGCGTGTCAACCGAAGACGGACTGGCCAAGGATTTTCCCGAGACTTCCGGCGGGACATTCCAGGGTTCCCGACCGGCGACAACGCGTGCGAAACATTCACGAAATACACGTCTTCGCCGTCGCGCAATTCGGCGATCTCAAGTACGCCCACCGGAGGAACCTCGCCGTCCGCTTCGTAAACTCGCCGCCGCGCGAAAAGTGCTCGTACCCGGAAGAGGACAGGATCTCGGCCCGGTCGTCCGGGCCAGCCGCTTCCGCGCCGCCTCCGTCTTCCTCACCTCTTTCGGCCCGCCAGCGAGCACGACACGCACCTGGCAGTCTCGGTCGTCCTTTTCGAAAACGCACGTTCTCCGTGCCCGAGTTCGAGCGGAATTCCAGCGTGCGCCCTGCGGCCGGGCCTGGTCCAGCCTCCCACCGCAACACTGGTCTTTCCCCTATAGCTCGTCCGTCGCCGAATTCTGCGAAGTGGCCGGCACGCGCGCGGGTTCTAGGGATTTTCGGGTTGACGACCGCACCGGCGGCGGCAACGTTCCGGTGACGCGCGGCGGGCCGGTGCCGCTGCGGGCGAAGCGGCGCTCGCTGGGAACCTTCCGGACATCGTCCAGCGGCCGACCGTCGCGCACGTCGCCGAACTGGCTCTGCCGGCCCAGTCCGCGCAGTGCACGGCGGCACCGCCGTTCACTGCGCGGCGCCGGGATCAGCCGAGCTGGATCTCCGGCTGGTAGAGGTCGACCCACGTCGCGATATCGATCGTGCGGTCGAGAGCTTCCCTGGTGCTGTCCGAGACGTCCGCCGGATCCATCCGCACGACATTCTCCACCCAGGCACGGTCGGTGAATTGGAAGACGGGGTGGTCGGGCTCGCTGACCAGTTCCCTGGCCATCTGCTGAAGCTCGCCCGCGTAGCGGTCGTCCTGCGTGGCCGGGAAAGGGCTCTTGACCCGTTCGCGAACCGAAGCGGGCAGCAGTTCGCCCGCCGCGGCGCGGAGAAGGCTCTTCTCGCGGCCGTCGAACGTCTTCATCGCCCAAGGCGTGTTGTAGACGTATTCCACCAGTCGGTGATCGCAGTAGGGCACCCGCACCTCGAGCCCGACCGCCATGCTGATCCGGTCCTTGCGGTCGAGCAGCATCGGCAGGAACCGGGTGAGATGCAGGTGGCACATGACCCGCATCCGCCGTTCGCGCTCGTCTTCGGCGGGCAGCGATTCGACCGCGGCCGCCGCGTCGTGGTAGGAGTCCTTGAAATAGGTCTCCAGGTCGAGCGCGGCCACCAGGTCCGGATTCATCATGCCCGTCGCGTTCGCGTCGTCCCACGCGGCCAGGACGGGAACCATCCACGGATAGATCTCGGCTTCGGCGAGTTCGGGGATGTGGAACCACGGATACCCGGCGAAGACCTCGTCCGCGCCCTCGCCGGACAGCGCGACCGTGGAGTGTTCCCGGATCGCCTTGAACAGCATGTACAGCGGCACGTCGACATCCGCCATGCCGACCGGGAAATCCCGCGCCGCGATGACCGCGCGGCGATTGTCCCAGTCGGCCATGGACGTATAGGGCAGTACGATGTCCTGATGGACCGAACCGATGTGGCCGGCGACGTCGTGGACAAACGGCGAATCGGGCGTGGCCCGCATCAAGTCCGGCCGGAACGCTTCGTTGCGGCCGACGAAATCGACTGAATAGGTGTGTACGCGTTCGCCCTGCGCGGCCAGTTGCTTGGCCGCCACGACGGTGAGCGAGCTCGAATCCAGCCCTCCGGAGAGCAACACGCACTGCTGGACGTCCGCGACGAGCTGATGTGCCACGACATCCTCGAACAGGTCGCGAGTGGCCGCGATGGTGGTGTCCAGATCGTCGGTGTGTTCTCGGGGCGAGAGCTGCCAGTACGTGCGCTCGCGCACGCCGGAGCGGTCGATCACGACCAGGCCGCCGGGCCGGACCTCACGCATGCCGTCCCAGACCGCGACGCCGGGGGTGTTCCAGCCGTTCAGCATCTCGCGCAGGCCCTCGGTTTTGATCACCCGCTTCACCTGCGGGTGAGCCAGGATCGCTTTCGGCTCCGAACCGAAGAGGACGCCGTCCGCGGTCGGATGGAAGAACAATGGCTTGATGCCCAGCCTGTCCCGGACCAGCACCAGCTTCTCGTCACGAGAGTCCCAGACCGCGAACGCGTACATGCCGTCGAGCCGGTCGACGAGCGCCTCGCCCCATTCCAGATAGCCGCGCAGCACTACCTCCGTGTCGCTCGAGGTCCGAAACTGATGCCCGCGCCGGCGCAGTTCGTCGCGCAGCTCGACGAAGTTGTACGCCTCGCCGCTGTAAGTCATCGCCACCCGTCCGCCCGCCGTATCGACGGTCATCGGTTGCGCGCCGCCCTCGAGGTCGATCACGGCCAGCCTGCGGTGCCCGAACGCGATGTGCCGATCCGCCCAGCCGCCTTCGGCGTCGGGGCCGCGACAGGCCATCGTCCGGGTCATCGCGCCCACCGCCGACCGGTCGGTCCGCAAGTCCCGCTGAAAGGACAGCCACCCCGCAATACCGCACATTTCCGCTTACTCCCTTCGACGCGGGCTCGGAACACGCCCGCCACGGACCTTCGCAGAAGACCACCGGGGAAACCTCTAGTGTTTCGGCTGGCAGTAAGCAGAACTGGGAGTTTCCCCAGATCGTTCGGCACATACTGGCGGCACACCGGGTCTTTCCGACGAAGGGCAGCGCATGAGCCGCGACCTGATGATCGAGGCCGCCGGGATCACTCGGACGTTCGGCTCCGTGACCGCACTCGACGAGGTGAGCCTCGTCGTCGAGCGGGGCCGAGTGCTGGGCTTGCTCGGCCACAACGGCGCAGGCAAGACGACACTCGTCAACGTTCTGGCCACGATGTTGCCGCCAACGTCCGGATCTGCCCGCGTGGCCGGGTACGACACCGTCCGCGAAGGCACCGAGGTGCGCAGGCGGATCGGCCTCACCGGGCAGTTCGCGTCCGTGGACGTCGGGCTCACCGGGCGGGCCAATCTCGTTCTGCTGGCCAAGCTGCTGGGCGCGAGCAGGCAGCAGGCGGCGCGGCGGGCCGAGGAACTGCTGGCGGCGTTCGCACTGACCGAGGCCGCCGGCCGGCCGGCCCGCACCTACTCCGGCGGCATGCGGCGACGCCTCGACCTGGCCGCGAGCCTGGTCAGCAGTCCCGAGGTGCTTTTCCTGGACGAGCCGACGACCGGGCTGGACCCGACGAGCCGGATCAACCTGTGGCAGATCGTCGAGGGGCTGGTCGAGCAGGGCACGACGGTGCTGCTCACCACCCAATACCTGGACGAGGCCGACCGCTTGGCCGACATCATCACCGTCATGTCCGACGGCCGGATCGTCGCGTCCGGGACGGCTGCCGCGCTCAAGGCGCGAGTCGGCCAGCGCTCGGTGCACGTCCGTCTTCCGCACGTCGCGCAGACGGATTCGGCGTGCGCGGCACTGCACGGCGCGGGGCTGCAGCCGGCGGTAGCCGAGCCCGGCGTCGTCGTCACGCCGGTCGCCACGGCGCGCGCGATCGCCTCCGTCATCCGCGCACTGGACGACATCGGGGTCGAGGCCGAGGACATCGCGCTGCGCGAACCGACGCTGGACGACGTCTATCTGAGCCTCACCTCTCGTGACCCCGAGTTCGCGGCCTAACCCTGTCTGGAGCCTCGCCATGACCACGACGTTCCCCGGCCCGGCCGCGACGGCGACTGGGCGCTGGAAGTCCGCCTCGTTCGCCGCGCAGGTCGCCGCGCTGGCCGGGCGCCAGCTGTCCACCTCGGTGCGCGACCCGCAGGAGATCCTGTTCGCACTCCTGCAGCCGCTGGTGCTGCTGTTCATGTTCACCCAAGTGTTCGCGGCGCTGACGACGACGACCGGATTCCCCGCTGGTCTGTCCTATGTAGACTATTTGATGCCCGCGATCCTGCTGACGAACGCACTGCAACAGGCGATGCAGTCCGGCAGCGGGCTGGTCGAGGACCTGCACAACGGGTTCCTCGCGCGGCTGCGGTCGATGCCGGTGCACCCGATCGCGCCCCTGGTCGCCCGCAGCTGTGCGGACCTCGCGTTCTGCGGTCTGCAGCTGGTGGTGATGTTGGGCATCGCCATCGCCCTGTTCGGCTACCGGCCCAGCGGCGGGCTGGCCGGCGCGGCGACGTCGCTCTTGCTGGCGATGGTGGTCTGCTGGGGGGTCGGCTGGGTGTTCCTCGCACTGGGCTCGTGGCTCCGGCGGGCGCAGACGATGCAGAACATCAGCATCGTGGCTGTGTTCCCGGTGACGATCATCTCCAGCGCCTACGTGCCGCTTTCGGCGCTTCCCGGCTGGGTCCGCGCCATCGCGACGCTCAATCCGCTGACCTACGCCGTCGACACCATGCGGGCACTCGCGCTCGGCTTGCCCGGCGGCGGCTTCGGCCCCGCCGCGCTCACGGTGGCCATCAGTGCGGTCCTGGCCGTCGGCGGCGCCCTCGCGGCTCTTCCCGGCTTCCGCCGTCCGCTCTGATCGCCGCCGCACCACAATGTCCAGCGCGGGATTGCCGCGCTGGACATTACTGGCTTTCGCGGGCGGGATCCGTACCGGCGCACTGCGCCGCCGCGCCCGGCACGACGGCCCAGTGCCGCCTTTTCACCAGGCGACCAGCAGCTCCGACAGCCCGGCCGCGAACTCGTCGTCCGGAGCCACCAGCTCCGCCACCGGCCGGATCAGGCGCAGCCCAGGAAGCCGCCGCAGCAGCGTGGAATACGCCAGCCGCAGTTCCATCCGCGCGAGCGGCGCGCCGACGCAGTGCCACATGCCCAGCGCGAAGGTCAAGTGCGGGTTCGACGGGCGGGCGAGATCGATCCGGTCGGGCTGAGCGAAGGCACGTACGTCGGTGTTCGCCAGTGCCAGATCGAGCAGCACCAGATCGCCGGCCTGGATGCGGACTCCGTCCAGGTCGATGTCTTCCCGCGCGTAGTGCGGCATGATCACCCCGCCCGCGCTGGCGGTGCGCAGCATTTCCTCGACCGCAGCGGGCATCAACGCCGGATCGGCGGTCACCGCCGCACGGAGTTCTTCGTCGCTGCACAGCCGTGCGACGCCGAAGGCGATGTGGTTCACCACGCCGCGGGATCCGAAGATCACCCCGGCGATCGTGTCGGCGATATCCCCGTCCGACAGCCCGGCGGTGCAGCAGCCGGAGATCAGGTCGTCGTGGGGCTCCTTCCGCCGCTGCGTGATCAACGGCTTCAGCGCGTCCGCGAGCGGGGACAGACCGTCGGTGTCGACGCCGAGCATGCTCACCTCGGAGAGCAGCCGGCCCAGACGGTCGCGGTCTCCGGCGGGAATGCCGATCATCTCGCACACCACCGCCATGGAAACGGGGTTCGCGAACAGCTCCAGTACGTCGGCGGGCGGGCCGTGGGACGCCAGCGCGGCCACCGCCTCCTCGATGATCGCCGCGACCCGCGGTTCCAGTTCGGTCATTCGTTTGCGGGAGAAATACGGGGTCAGCACCGACCGCATCAGGCGGTGGTCGGCATACTCGTTTTCGTAGTCGGTGCGGCCGGTGGCCTCCTCGATGATCGGGGAGTCGATGAACTGGGGCGCGTTCGCCGGGTCCGGGTGTGCGCGCCCGAGCTTCTCGCTCATCAGCAGGTTCTTGATCTCGGCGTAGCGGGTGATCAGCCACGCGCTGTCGTCTGCGTAAGTCCGTACCCGCACGACCGCACGGGATTCTTGCAGCGACCGCCAGTCTGGGGCGGGCCGGAGCACCGGCGCGGACAGTGCGGCCAGGCTGGGCAGATCCTCGGAACGACTGGGCATTTTCAGGCTCCGTTGCGGCTCGACGTAGTTCTCCGGCAAGTCAAGGTCGAACATCCCAGCGGCGTGGAAGCGCTGTCAAAGCTCCTGGCGAAAGGGTGGGGAAAGCACCAAATCCCGCGGACTCCGGTGACCCATTCGCCGGCTCCTCGCCCGACATCTTTAGTGATTTCCTCGTTCCGGCAGGGGTTGACTTCCGGCAACGACATCGACCGTTCCCCGACGGTCCCCGACTGAAGGAAACTACCCATGCGCACCAGCGCGAGGAACTCCGATCGCTGGCTCCGCCGGTTCCGCCCGTCCCCGGCGGCCGCTGTCCGCCTGGTCTGCTTCCCGCATGCCGGCGGCTCGGCCAGCTTCTACCAGCCGCTGGCGGCGGCGCACGCGCCCGGAGCCGACGTCGTCGTGCTGCAATATCCGGGGAGACAAGAACGCCATCGCGAACCGTGCGTACCCACGGTCGGCCGTTATGCCGACGAGATCGCGGAATTGCTGTCCGCCGAGCCGGAGCTGCCTACCGTCTACTTCGGACACAGCATGGGCGCTTCGATCGCGTTCGAGACCGCGTTGCGCACCGGCGCCGCGTCCGCACTGGTGGTTTCCGGGCGTCGAGCACCGGCGACCCGCCGGGACGAGCGTTTCCACCAGCTGGACGACGCGGGGCTGCTGCGCGAGATCCGCCGGCTCGGCGGAACCGAAACAGCGGCACTGGACAATGAAGAGATCCTCCGGATGTCCCTGCCCGCGATCCGCAGCGACTACCGGGCCGCCGAAACCTACGAAGGCGCCGCGAGCGCTGTGCTGGAATGCCCGGTCATCGCGCTGATCGGCGACTCCGACCCGAAGGCTACCCTCGCGGAAGTCGACCGCTGGCGCGAGCAGACCACCGCCGCATTCCGCATGCGGAGCTTTCCGGGAGGGCACTTCTACCTGATCACGCACACTGCCGCAGTCAACCAGGAGATAGCCGCCGAGCTCGCCAGGCTCGGCAACGAAACTGCGGCCGGCCCCGCCACGCGGATCAGCGGCTCCGCCACCTCAGCGTAAGCGAGAGGCGGCCTTCCAGGAGACTCGGCGCACCTGTCGGCCTGCGGGCAAAGCATCGGCGATCCGTCGCACGGCGCTCGCGCCCCGGTAGCGCACCGGCTTGACCGCTCAACAGCCAGCAGCGGCGTGCTCCCATGCGCAACGCTCCTGTCCGTTCGGTGTCAGGACTCCCGGATGAACTCCGGCCGCACTCGCGGTGGCCACTGGCCGAGGCTGAGGATGCCGAGCGAATAGCCCTTCGAGACAAGCGACGGGCGATTGGTCACCTTCAGCATCCGCAACAACGTAGTCACGTGGTACTCGATCCCGCCCCGCGAAAGGAACAGCCTCGCCGCCAGCTGCACCGTGGACTCCCCCGTCGCAACGCCCTCGAGGATCCGCGCGTCGATTGGGCTCAGCAGCACCCGTTTGCCGGCGGCCAGCTGCGGAACGGTCTCGGTGTCCTCTGGCCGCACGAGCATCAGCAATCCGTTGACCCGGCCCGCGTCGCCGCGCACGGCGACGCCGATCAGCTCGCCCTCGAACGCCGTTTCGCCGGCGCCGATCGCAACTATCTGCTCGGTGATCCGGGAATGCCCGCCTTCCCTGAGCCGGGTCAGCTGGTCTCGCACCTTCCCGTGCACGCTCGGATGCAGGAACTCGCAGAAACCACGGCCGAGCAGATCCTGCCCACCGCAGCCGAACTGCCGCGAGAAGAAGCGATTCGCGTCGGTCACGCGTAGCCCTAGGTCCAGGTTCGCGATGCACATCCCGGACTGGTCGAAAAACGAACGATACCGCTCGCCGTGCTCGGTCCCGTGTGGACCGTGCCCCGGCACTGCGGGGCGAGTGGCCATCGGAGGTGAACTCATCTGAACTGACCGTTCCTTTCCTGCCGTCGCAGATGCGGAAAACCAAGCCGGAGCGACCTCTGCCACGCATCGAGCGAACAGCAAGCTGTCGCCGCCGGGCTATTCTTGGCAATCTTTTTCAGCACGGTGCAAGCCCGCGACAAGGAGAACGTGGTCGACGAATCAATCCCGGGCCCGTCTGCCGAGACGCGACGAGAACAGGGGGTGGAACGGTGGCACGCGCACCGGAAGCCGAGCGGCCCCACCTGTTCCGCACGCATCGACCCGGTCCACGGGCCTCGGCCAGCGCCTACGCGCAGGCATCGGCTTCCGTCCGCGATTCCCCGCCGGAACCCGCCGTTCGCGACACTGCCGGCACGACCCGCTTCGCCCGGCGGGCACCGAAGGGCGCACAAGTGCTCCCGGCCGCGCGAGCTGTCGGCCGGGCGACTCGCAGTGGCGTATCGCGCGCCGACCCAACCGCGCCAACAATGCTCGTTTGAGCAATATATTCGGCACGGCCACCACTGTGGACCGTTTCGACACGCTCATCCCGCGCATGCAATTCGTAGTCAGGCTGATGACAATAAGTTATTAACGGTGTCATAGTGCACACTCCCGCCATGCGAACTGGTGACGCTAGACCCCTCACTAGCACACGCTACGCTACAACCGCAGGCAGACGCCGTGCAATAACGCTAGGCTGAACGGACCAGGAGCCAGGTAAGGACGTGCAGTTTTTCCTGCACGAGGGTGATTACCCAACCGAAGAGTGACGCCTGAGGCGATCCTGTCCCAAACCGAAATGCTCATCCGTGCACTTTGGCGGCAATTCAGTGGACTGCCGCTCGGCACCGGCGGCGCGCGCCGGAGGGCGACGCGGCGGCCGCGAGGCAGCGTCCGAACTCCGATTCTTCCACAGCCTGGCTGGACGCGATCCGACCCACCTGTCCGGACGTGCAGCAGGAAGGCCTCTCCGGGCCGGGACCAATGCGGCTCGTCAGATGACCTCCCCATCAGGTCGTTCACCTCGATGCCGTGCTCCCTGCTCCACTTCCTCAGTACTTACTGGTGACATGCCTTGTCCGGCTGCCGTTTCCCCGGCTTGCTCCGGCACGGCGAATCCAGCTGAGTTCTAGGGTTTTTCTGGTTGTTCGCAGGAGAGGGTGTGCCTCAGAGCGACTCGACCGGGTGAACGAGAACACCCACGGCAAGGAAAGCAGGCTCGCGGTGGCGGGGATTTCCGGTTCGTGCGCGGTTTGGGCACCGCCGATCCGAGCCGCATGGCCGGTCGAATTCGCCGTGGATCTGCAGCCACGACGTATGCGGCGGGGATGCTCCTCCGCGTCCGGTGCGGTCGCTCTTCCCATACTGACGACGTACGTCAACGTTTCCCCGCTGCCGGCGGGGAAACGTTGACGGAAGGTCTTCGCTAGGACAGGCGGACATCGCATGAGCGGCACGACCGCAGCGCTCTTCCCAGGCATGGCTCCCGCGACTTTCGGCGATCTCGGGCGGTTTCTCGTGCTCGATCGCTACGTCCGCCGCTGGGTGCGGGCCGCCGACGACGCGCTGGGCGAACCGCTGATACCCGGCTTTCGGGCCGAGTCCGGAACTTACGGGCCATTTTCCCAGGTGGCCTTCCTGGTGACCTCGCTCGCGTTGGCCGATCGGGCCGAGGCCGAGCACGCGATGACGGCCGACGTGTGTGTCGGCCCCAGTCTCGGGCAACGCGCCGCGGCGGTGTACTCAGGCGCACTCGGGTTCAGTGACGCGGCCCGGCTGACCGCGGACTGGGCCCGCTGCGAGGCCGAATACTTCGCGGCAGAGCCCGAAGGCTTCGTGACCCAGTGCTTCGTGCGGGTGCCGCCCGACCCGTTCCGGGAGCTGCTCGCCGAACTCGATCAGCGTGGGGAATGGGCGGAAGTCTCGGTCATCCTCGGCGGCGATTCCCTCATGATGTCGGTGCGCGAGGCGATTCTCGACGAGGTGGTCTCGGCGGTTCGCAAGATGGGCGGCTACGTGATGCAGGCAATGCGCCCGGCGGTGCATGCCAGGCGCTTCACCCCGCTGCGGGAAAAGGCGGCCGCGGCGCTGGCCGCGTACTCGCTCGCCGACCCGGCGCTGGCGATCGTGGCCGACCAGGACGGCAGGGTCGTGCGGACCGCGGCCGAAGTCTCCTCCATGCTCCTGGACGGCTTCGATCATCCGGTGGACTGGCCCGCCGCGGTCGCCGGCCTGGCCGGCCTGGGCGTGGACACCGTCTTCGTCACCGGACCCGATCAGTTGTTCCACAAACTCGACGCCACCAAATCCCTCGGCGAGATAGTCGCTGTCACACCGGCAACAGCGAGCAAGCCGCGGCGCTGAGGAGGTTTCGATGCGTCCGGGTTCTGCACAGGTTCCGGTCTCCCCCAGGGACGCATCGCAGTCCAGCCGTGCGGAAGCGTTGCCGGAAGACCCACGATCTGGCGTCGCCTGACGTCCGCAGCGACTACCCTGCCTGCGACAACCCACGAGGGCGCTCCGGAGGCGGACTGCCCGATGGTCGGTTGAGAGGATTCTCGCACCCGCAGAAAACCTTTGCACCGCAGGGGAACATTCCCACCCGGGACACCCACCGGTTGCCTGAGCGGGGAAGGAAACGCACTGCACCGATGCCGCGGCGGGGGCTCCTCCCGTACGCCGGTCCACGCATCGAGCAGCCGGGCCATGCTCGACGCCTGCGCGCCCGACTTCGCGCGCGGGCTCACGAAGCCCGGATGTGCTCTGGCCGGACGCGCGGTGGCCACTGCCCGAGGCTCAGGATTCCGAGCGAATAGCTCTTCGAGACGAGGGCCGGCCGATTGGTGACCTTGAGCTGCCGCAGCAGCGTCGTGACGTGGTACTCGACCCCGCCCCGCGACAGGAACAGCTTCGCCGCCAGCTGCACGGTGGACTCGCCCGTCGCGACCCCCTCGAGGACTCGGGCGTCGATGGGACTCAGCAGCACCTGCTTGCCACTGGCCAGCTGCAGGGCACCCTCGGCCTCGTCCGGCCGGACCACCACCAGCAGCCCGTTGACCCGGCCGGCTTCTCCCCGCACCGCCATGCCGGTCAGCTCACCGGCGAACACTGCTTGCCGGGCACCCATCGCGACTACCTGCTCGGCGAAGCGTGGATGGCCGCCGTCCCTCAGCAGGCTGAGCTGGCGGCGTACCTTATCGTGCGCACTCGAGTGCAGGAACTCGCAGAATCCGCGACCACGCAGATCCTGACCGCTGCGGCCGAACTGCCGCGAGAAAAACCGATTGGCGTCGGTCACCCGCAGCCCCAGGTCCAGGTTCGCCATGCACATCCCGGACTCGTCGAAAAGCGACCGGTATCTGTCGCCGTACTCGGTGCGCACAGGGGGAACCGGCACCGCATAGCGAGTGACCACTGTGGTTGAATTCATGCGATCAGACCGTTCTTCTCATTTCATGAGAGATTTTTGAACCCGATACCCGGCGAACTATTCCAAACGATTACCGGAACCTTTGCTCCGTTATTTTCCGTGTCCGCATCGTATCGATCAAGAATCGACCGAGTCAACAGATCTGAGCCCTTCGTCCTTAACACTGCGGTACCGTATCCGGATGGTTCGGCCCGCATGCGGTCCCACCGCCTGATTACCGACAACCGGCTGCAACTCGCCGGAGACCTGACCGCACCGGACTCTGCCCGATATTTCCGCAGGAAGAGAGTTCAGATCCCGTTGAAGGTGTATCCCACCCACTATCCGATGGTCAAGAATCGCGGACCGGCACCGGGAACAAGATACCGGTCCGAGGCATTGAGGCATGGTTAAGAAACCCTGGCCACCCGCCGCCGGAGCCACCCGGCGAGACGGCCGGAAACTTCTTTCACAAGCCAAACCAGGATTCGGCCCGCCGTTTCCGGCACCGGCCGATTCAGCCGGCCCTGGCCTGTCCCAGTGCGTCGGCCAGACCGGCCCGGCCGCCGATGCGCAATTTGCGGTAAACACCGGTCAGCTGCTTCTCGACCGCGCGCCGACAGATCCCGAGTGTTTCGGCGATCTCCGTATTGGTGTGCCCGTGCGCCGCCAGCTCGGCCACAGTGGCCTCGCCGCGAGTAAGCCCGGTCCGCCGCGGCGTCTCGGTTGCGACCGCACTGCGCACGGCGTGCCGGCCGGCGCGAGCGCTCAGCCAGCTCGCTCCGCTCTGCTCGGCCAATTTCTGTCCCAGCCGCAACAGGCGATCCGCCTCGGCCACGTCGGTTTCCCGAATCCGTTCGCCGAGGCTCACCAGGGTCTTCGCCTGTTCGAACGGGTTGCCCGATCCCTCCATCAGCTCGAGGGATTCGCGCAGCCAGCGCACGGCCGGCTCGCCGCCGTGCACCACGGCCCGGATCCGCAACGAGCGGGCGACCCCGACCGGCTCACCCCAGGCGATCGAACGCTCGTAATTTTCCTCTGCCACCCGCTTGGCCTCCCCGACGCGGCCGAGGCGATGCGACAGCAGGGCAATCGGCTCCCGCCACCGGAGCAGCGCCGGGTTGCACCAGCCGATGCGGTCGAAGTACCGCCCGCAGTCGGTGAAATGCGCCCGCGCCGCGTCGAAATCACCTCGCACGGCAGCGGCAATGGCCCGCAGGGAGCGACGGATGAGGAACTGCCACGGGTCATCAGAGGATTCGGGTGCCGCGAAGACCCGGCCAGCCAACGCTTTGTCCCGCAACAAGAAAGCCGCTACCCCGAGCGCGTGCTCCGGCAAGACTCGCACGTCGGATTCCTGCGTCGCGACGGCGTCGCACGCACGGACGGCGTGCTCCTTGCCTTCGGCAAGGCGGCCCTGCGCGAGCAGCACGAAGGCGCGTTGGGCATCGACCATGGCCCGCGGGACCGTGCCGGCGCGCAGCTGCGGGTAGTCGCCGGCCGCATCGAGCCAGCTCAACGCGCGGCCGGCCTCGCCGACTGCCACCAGGATGGCCGGCAGGATCGGCATGACCGCCCGCGCCTGCAGCCAGTGTGCAGGCTGATGGTCCAGGATCTGCACGATCGGAGCGAGGACTTCGTTCCGGCTCAGCCGCTCGCTCAAGGTACCGGCGAGCAGCAGCACCGTCCGCAGCTCGCGTTCCGCGGCACTGGGCACGGGAGTAACCGGGAGACTCCGCAGCCGCGCCACTGCACCGGCCAGCCGGGACCGGTCCGGCAACGCCGCGTACCACGCCCGGGCCTCGAGCCGCAGAGACAGCTCACGGTCGCGGTGGTGCAGTTCCTCGGCCGGGCCGAGGTCCTCCGACACGTCCCGCACCAGCTCGGCGATCAGCGGTCCGGCCGCCGCGATCGACAGCGGGCTCCGCGCGATCACCGCCGCCCGGTCGCGCGCCGCTTCCAGCAGGGACGCTGCCTGTGCCAAGTGCCGAACCGCGACGGCCGAACCGGCATCGAACTCCGCGTCAGCCAGCTCTGCAAGCAACCACGCGCGGTCCGCGTCTTCCGTCGGCTGATCCCGCAAGACCCAGCGCAAGTACCGGGCAGCGGTGTCCGGCTCTCCCCTCCGCCGCGCGTCGGTGGCCGCCGCGCGCAGACACCCGGCCTCGCCGCGTCCGCCTGTGCTGTCGACGCGCAGCACATGCCCGATCACCTCCTCGACCGGATACCCGTTCTCGGCCAGGAGTGCAGCCGCGGCCCGGTGCAGCGAAGCGCTCTCTCGTGCGCTCATCGCTCCCTCGATCACCCGGGCGATGGCGGGGTCGCGGACGGCAAGCACCTCCCCGGCCGCCGTCAGCCACCTCCCTTCGAGGACTTCCCTGGCTGCTGCGTACTGCCTCGCATCGAGTCCGGACAGCATCGCCGGTAGCCGATGCTCGGCCCGGACTCCCAAGACGACCACGGCTTTCGCCAGCGCTGCGGCGGCCGGATCGCGCCCCAGCACGGACCGCAGCCGTTCCGCCCGGACCGCTCCGCCGAGCGCGCGAACCTGCTCAGCTTCCTCCGCCCGGCCGGACAGCCGGTGGCTGAACGCAGAGTCGAGCAGACTGCCGAGTTCCTTCGGACAGCCGTCCGTGATTTCGTGACAGGCCCGGACGAACTCGGGTTCGAGGGCGGGGCCGAACCGGCGGCCGACCAGCTCCCCGGTGGCCGCCGGCGAAAGCGCCACCGCGCGAACGCGGTGGCCTGCACTCGCGGCGATCTCCCGGATCAACGGACAATCCCGGCCGGCACCATCCGGGAGCACCACGCCGACGAGCAGCCGCATCCCGGACAACCGCGCCGCGAGGAACACCAGCGCGCGGAGCGAAGGCTCATCGGCCCACTGCAGGTCGTCGACCAGCACCAAGACCGTCCGCTGCCGGGCAAACGCGGCGATCAGCGCGTGCAGGCCGTGCAGCACCATCGCCGGCTGCGTGTCGTGCTCCGCCGCCTCGTCCGCGAACCCGCCGCCCAGGCACCGCAGCAACTTCCGCGCAACGAGCGGTATCTCCGGTTCATCCGGTGCGCTCAGCGAGGGAAGAGCGAGCTGCCGCACGACACCGAGCGGGAAGTCCGCTTCCGGCCCGGCCCCTCTTGCGTGCAGCACGCGAGCGCCGAGGCGGTCGGCGATCGTGGCCAGCTGCCGCAGCAACGCCGTCTTCCCGGTCCCGGCAGCCCCGCCGATCACCACCACGGCACCGGCGCCCGCGTCAACTCCGCGAACGGCGCAGTCCAGCTGCGCCAGTGCGGATTCGCGTTCCAGCAGCACGGGTCACGCCTCCGCCATCCACGCGTCGACCAGTTCCGCGCGTCCGCCGAGGCCGAGCTTGCGGTAGACCTTGGTGAGCCGTAACTCCACCGTGCGCACCGCGATCGAGAGCTCGGCCGCGATCTCCCGGTTGCCCGTCCCGCGGGCAGCCAGTTCCGCGACCTCGCGCTCGGCCGGGGACAGGCTCGCCGACGAGCGCAGGGCCTCGCACGGGAATCCGGGACCGGCCGCACGGTCGACGTCGTCGTGGCCGGCGCGGGCCATGATCCGGTCGCGGTGCGTCTGCACGGCAAAGCCGGTGCCCCACCGCTGTGCGAGCGCCGATTCCTCGGCGAACAGCGCCTGCGCCGCAGGCGAGTCGCCGAGCAGGTGGAGCGAAATGCCGGCCAGGGTGCGCCACGGCGAGAGCATCGGGTTGTGCCAGTGTCGCGAGCGCAGGATCCGGCCGCACTCGCGCAGCGGCCCGAGCGCGCCTGCCGGATCGCCACCGGCCAGCCGGACCGCCCCGCGCGCCGACAGCAGAAAGGCCCAGCCGACGCCGGCGTCCGCGCCCGGCGGCAGCGGCTCGGCCGCGATCGCTCTGGCGAGATCGAGCCTGCCAAGCGCGACCTCGGCTCCGAGCCTGCCGGCCACCAGCCGCGGCACCAGCTCCGGGTGCCAGGACTGCAGCGGAAGTTCCCTCGTGGCAGCGGCCAGGTCGCGCACTGCGTCCTCGGGACGGCCGCCCCTGACCGCGGCGACCGCGCGGTACAGCAAGGCTTGGGCGGCCGCGGCTCGCGCATCACGCCGCCGGGCAGCGACGAGCACTGCATCCAGCCCGACGACAGCCTGATCGAGGTCATCGCAGCACAGCAAGGCGCGGCAGGCCGCCAACCGCGGGATCAACGGAGTGTCGTGGCGCGCGGCGAGCGCATCTGCTGCCAGTAGCCGGACCCGCTCCCGGTCGGTTGCCCGGACCGCCAGCTGCCAGGCCAGCACGCCAGCCTGCGCGGGGTTGCGGGGCGGTCCTGCCGGCAGGTCCGCCAACGCGAACGGAGCGTCTGGTTCGGCTGGAGCCTCCTCGTGCGCGAACCGGCCGAGCGCGGTCAATGTCTGCCGAACTTCTTCCGGTCCCCGCTCGCGACCGGCCGAGGTCAGCGCCACTTCACGGGTGGTGCCGGCGTCGCCGCGGCTGAGCAGCAGATCGGCGGCTACGACCGCAGCTGGCGAGCACGGCGACTCGTGCAGGATCTGCCGGAGCCGTCCGTCGCTGGCCTCCGGTGCATACGTGACCTCGATCCCCGCGAGCCGGGTCAACGCCGCTTCCCGGTCGGCTGGGCTCATCGGTTCGGCCAGCGCCCGCCGCAATGCCTCGGCCGCCTCCGTCAAGCGACCCTGCCGCGCCCGCTCGGCGGCGGCTTCGGCCAACACCGTACCCGCCCAGGGCTGCCCTACGGGCCTGGTGGCGCACAGCAGATCCGCCACTCTGCCGGACGCGGCACCGGCCCGATGCTCGAATACGGCAGCCCGGAGGTACAGCTCCTCCCGTTCGGCGACCGGCATCGCTTCGAGCACGTCGATCGCCAGGTACGGACTCGCCACACGCGGCGCGGGAAGTTCGGTGGCCAGCCCCGCCACGACCAGCTGCTCCAGCGCTGCCTGCAGATCGGTGCCCGAACCGACGAGCGCGCAGGCCATCCGGAAATCGGACCCGTCCCCACCCACCGCGAGCACCCGCAGAAGCTCGAGCGCCCCCGCGGACAGCCCGGACATGACCCGGGCAGCCCGTTCCGACCACGCCGCCCTGCCGACGCCGCTCAAGTCCGGAATCCCCTCGCGCACCGCCCGCAGCCCGGTCTCCGCGAACCGGTCTGCCACCTCGCGCACGACTGCGGGATACCCGCGCGTGATGCCCGCCGCAGCCGCGATGAAATCCTCATCGGCACCCGCGCCGAAGGCATCACGGAGCATCCGGGTAGTCCCTGCGGGGCCTAGCGGTGCGAGACGGAACTCGCGGAGCGGTACCGGCCGAGCGTCGTCGAAAGCGGGAACGTTGTCAGAGTGCCGGGTGAGCCGTCCATACGTGGCCGTCGCCAGGAGCAGCGGATGCTTCTGTGCCGAGTGGGACAGCACGTCGAACCAGCGGAGTGACCAGGCATCCGCCCACTGAACGTCGTCCACGACCAAGACCAGCGGCGCAGCCGCGGCCAGTTCCGCAAATGCTTCCGACATCAGGCCCATCGCGGCATCGCCGTCCGCAGCGCAGGAAGCCGCAGCCAGATCGGCGAACCCTGCTGGCTCGTGCAGCACGGCGCTCAGCTGCAACACCGCGGCGTACGGGATGTCGGCATCGAGCGGGGAGCAGCGGGAGAAGGCGGTGGCGATACCGGCAGCGCGCGCAGACCGGAGGACGTGCTGCAGCAACGCGCTGCGCCCAACCCCAGGCGGGCCATAAACGCTCACATGAGCAGATCCTGCATTGACGCGTTCGACGAGGTCGGCAACCGCTCGCTCCAGCGTGACGACTTCGACTTCACGCTCCGCAAGTGGATCAGCTACAATACGTGACTGGAGGTGCAGCATATTGCCCTCCCGGCGTCCCCGAACGGTTACTCTCAAGCTTGGATCCTGTGCCGAAGGTTACAACGGTCGGCAAAATTTCTGCAAGACCACCGGTTTGAACAGGGCGGTTACGCGTCAGTAGCCCATTCGGCCCCATCGGGTACCGCAAGCGGCCGAACAGAGGAAGATCGTCACACTAAGTGACAGCAACCGGCTCGCGCTATTCCGCTCATCTGTGCCACAGGGCGCTCGTCAGGCCACTCCGGCCGTTGATGCCGAGTTTGCGGTAGACGCTCGTCAAGTGCAGTTCCACGGTCCGCTGGGCGAGGAACAACGCATCGGCGATCTCCCGGTTGGTCAAGCCCTCCGCTGCGCGCTGGGCCACCCGCAGCTCACTCCCGCTCAGCGCGTCGGCAGGGGACGCGGTCCCGCTGCGCATCCGGCCGCCTGCGGCGGCCAGCGCCGACAACGACAAGCGCAGCCGGTATTTGTCCCCGCAGCGCACCGAAAGAGAAATCGCCCGCCGCAGCCGTTCCCGTGCTCGCTCGCTGTCGCCCCGATGCAGCAGCCGGCCTCCGAGCAGGTACTCGACCTTGGCCAGTTCCAGCTTGGCCGGGGACGCCGCCAGCCGTTCCGCAGCCTCTTCAAGCAGCACGATCCCCGCGTCCCCTGGCGTCAGCATGCCGCGGGCAAGGCGGACCATCCCGGTCGAACGCGGGGTACCCCAGTGTTCGGCAGCCGCCTCCACCGCCTCGATCAGCTCTCTGCCCTCGCGGGCCCGATCGCGGCCGGCGAGGATCTCCGCGGCATCGCACCACCAGGTCGCGACCATCGGATTGCGGAAGCCGGCCTCCGCGAGGCTGTCACCGCAGTGGCGCAGGACGGTGAGCGCGGCCTCTTCTTTCCCCAGTGCGCGCAGCGATTTCGCCTGAGCCATCAGGAAAGCGTGCTGGCTCAGGCAGAACTGATCCGGCCCGAGCCTTTCCGCACTGTTCAGCACTTGTCCAGCGCTGGTCGGCCGGTCTTGGTGGAGGTGGACGCAGGCCAGGACGCCGTGCGGCAGACGCCAGTGCGGGCCCGGACCTTGCGTCGCGCGGTCGAGCGATGACCGGGCGTCGGAAAATGCTTCGGCAAGGTTGCCGGTGGAAAGCCAGATCAACGCCCGCACGCCGACGGCCAGGGTGTGCATGAACGCCTCGCCGGACCGCTGTGCGTTGTCGAGCACGTCGTTGACTGCTGCCAGCGCAGGTTCGATCCGGTCGGCGAGATACAGCGGGAGCGCCGCGCCGAGCGCCGCCCATCCATCGACAGCGGCGTTGCCGAGGCGGAGTACCTCCGCAGCCTGCGCGACGACCTCCGACCGGGGCCGGCCCTGCAAAGCGCCGAGCGATGCGGACATCGCCAGCAGCTCGCGATCCTCGGCGGTACGGCCGCCTCCCGGCATGACGACGGGGCGGTGTTCGCCCGAGCTCGCGGCGGCGGTCGTCTCGTGCCGGCCCGACATCAGCAACATCATCCTGAGCATCTGCATCGCCCGGGGCGGTTCTGCCTGCGGCTCGGCGGCAAACTCGGCAAGCACCTCGCCGCCCAGCTCGATCGCCCGCCGCGGGTCCTGGCTCGCCAGGGAGATCAGCAGGTACTGGACGACGATGGGTGCCCGCTCCCGCGGATCCGGCGCCAGCTGATACGCCCGTTCCAGGTACTGCAACGCCGATCGCGGGTCGACCTTGCCGAGCACCCGGCCCAGGTGGGTGAGGATGGCGACCGAATCCTCGTCCGCTTCCAGCGCGTGCACCAGGTAACGGGCCGCCGTCGAGGACGCACCCCGCCGCTCGGCCTGCGCGGCGGCGTCGCGCAGGATGTTCACCATCCACGGCCGGGTGATCGGCTCGAGCAGCATCAGCTGGACAGCGACATCCTCGGCCGGGCGTCCGCAGTCGTTGAGGAGAGTCGCCGCCCGGCACCGGAGCACGGTGAGCTCGGCTGGGGGCACGGCTTCGACGATCGCGGCGCGAACCGGATCGGGTGCGTACTCCAGCCGGTCGGGCATCAGCAAACCATTGCCGCGCAACGCCTGCACCGCGGCGACCGCCGCACTCGGCCGGACTGCGGCCAGCGCCGCGATCATCTCCAGTTCCTCGCAGCCGAGCACGGCTATCGCCCGGGCCACCGCCAAAGTGTCCGTCGGCAGCTGGTCCAGCACCGACAGCGCAACGACCCGGCGGCCCACCTCCTCCAGCATGCCGACCGACGCGGCGACGGGCCTGACCTCGCCGCGCAACCGCTCGATGACTTTGGCGAGCAGATGCGGGTTGCCGCCGGTCACCTCCCCGCACTTGGCGGCGAACGCCGGCTCCGGCGCCGTGTCGAAACCGGATTCCAGCAGCTCGGCGACCGCTTCGCCGGACAGCGGACCGAGATCGACAGTGAGACAGCGAGGCGATGCGCCGATCTCGCCCAGCGCGTCGAGACTCCGCTCCCCCGGCCCGGTCCGCTGAGTCATGATCACCAGCAGCCGCAGATTCTCCGCCCGTCGCAGCAGGAAACCGAGCCACCGCAAGGAGGTCTCGTCACTCCACTGGACATCGTCGACCACCAGGGCAAGCAGTCCCTCGGTCGCGTGTGCGGCCACGAATCCCAGCAGCCCGTGCATCACCGCGTAAACATCCCCCGGGTCGGGCCCACGCAACGCGGCCGGCTCGAGCCACGCCGTGCCAGCGGTCACGGCGTCCGGACCGGCTCCTTCTCCGGTCTGCACAAGCGGTTCGAGCAGCCTGCGTACCGCTTCGTATTCCGCCGAACCGTGTTGCGGGCACCTGACCGTCAGCACCGCGCGGGCGATTCCGTCCAGCTCGTCGAGTGCGGCCGAGACCATGCGGGTCTTGCCGATCCCGGCCGGCCCGCGCACCAGCACGGCCCGGCCTTCGCCGAGCGCGGCCTCACGCGCCTGCCGGAGGAGCAGGCGCATTTCCCAGTCACGGCCCGCCAGCTCAGCCACCGGGGCGGCCGGGCTTGGGAAGGCGCACCGCCGACCATCGCGTCGCGCGTCGGCAGTCGAGGGGACCACTCTGTCTCAGCTTCCTGTCAGCGCCTCACGAATCCGGACTGACCAGCACGATTCGCTTGGATTCCCAGCCGGGAGGGAAAGTTCGCATACTCTCTCCCCGGAGCTCACGTTCTGCCGGCGAGCCAGCCCGTGTCCCCGCCCGGCCCGGTCCCGCCCAGTCCGCAATCGTCCGGCCACCGTCCTCGGCGCTCATCCTCAGCCCCCCTCCCTGCCGGGTTCCCGCAGTTCGGACCGTACGGACCAGGACGCAAAGTCCACAATAGGCTCACCAACCTCGCCAGTTTTTGGAGTTTTCCGTAGTTTTCTCCCCCTGCCACGTCGTGGCCGTGCCTCGACGAACCGGCGGCCGGCCGAAGACCTGCCCGAGCCCTGACCTCACCAGTTCTCCACTCACGCGGGCACCTGGGCCAGCAAGGCCAATTCGGCGATGTGCGCGACCGTCGGCCGCCGGATGATGTCCGGGAGTTTCCCGGTCAGTGCGACTTCCCCGGACGGCCCGGCCACCGCTCGAGCCACTTCGGCGACCATCGTGATCAGGCTCAGCGAATCCCCGCCGAGTTCATGGAAGTCAGCGTCGCGGGTAATGCGGCCGGACTCGACCTGCAGCACCTGAGCCCAGATGCGCGACACCGCGGATTCGGTATCGTTGAGCGGTGCCGCGGCACCGGTTTCGCGCGGCACACCCGTTGCCGGGTCCGGCAAGGCCGCGACCTCGACCTTGCCATTGATCGTCCGCGGGATCTCCGCGACTGGGACAATCGCGGCGGGAATCATGTAGTCCGGCAGTGTGCACCGCAGATGTGTTTCCAGTTCCCCGGCTGACACCCCAGACATTCCGGGCGCTGCGACGACGTAGCCGCACAGTGCTTTGTCCCCGCCGGGCCGCTCCCGTGGAACGACCACTGCGGCCGCCACCGACGGATGCGATTCCAGCGTGTGCGCGATCTCCGCCGGCTCGATCCGATGGCCGTGCACCTTGATCTGGTCGTCGATCCGACCGCAGAACTCCAGCTCCCCGGACGGCAACCGGCGCACGATGTCGCCGGTGCGGTACGCGCGGGTGCCGTCGGCGAGATAGACGAACCGCTGCCGGGTCAGGTCGGTACGGCCCCGGTACCCGCGCGCCAGCTGCTTCCCGCCCAGGTAGAGCTCACCGGTCTCCCCCGGCGCGGCGAACCGGCGTTCGGCGTCGAGCACGTACATCGTGACGCCATCCAGCGGAAGCCCGATCGGGACGCTCGGACCGGAGTCCGCGGCAGCGTCGAAAAGGTGATGGCTCACCCCGATCGTCGCCTCGGCCGGTCCGTACAGATTGAAAATCCGGCAGTGCGGACCGAACATCTCCTGCGCGCGCTGCGCCACCGAGCGCGGGAACTGCTCCCCGATGACCATCAGGGTGCGCACCCCGCCGGGCCGCAGCCTGAGCCGGGTGATCAGATCCAGATGCGACGGCGTCAACGCGAGCGCGGTCGCTCCGGCATCGAAAACCTCCTGGAGGCTGACATGGCTCAGCTCCTCCCGCATCAGCAGCAGGGTCCCCCCGGTGAGAAACGGGAGAATCAGCGAAATCTCGGCCACGTCGAAAGAGAGCGAGCACAGCAGCGGCAACCGGGTACCGGAATCGATGCCGTGCTCGCGGGTAGCCCAGCTCGCGTAGTTGCTCAGGCTGCGGTGCTCGATCTCGACCCCTTTCGGCTTGCCTGTCGAGCCGGAGGTATAGACCACGTAAGCGAGATCGGACGGCTCCGGGGCCCGCGGCGCCACCGTGGGTTCCCGGTCGTACGGCAGGTCCTCGATCACCACCCCCGCGCATCCCCCGGGCAGGAGCGTGCGGTCTTTGTGCGGCTTTCCGATCAGGCACAGCGGCGAACCCGCATCGGTCAGCAGGCCGCGGATGCGCTCGTCGGGATGCTTCGTGTCCATCGGCAGATAGGCCGACCCGGCCATCAGGACACCCCACGCCCCGACGACGGCCTCGACCGAACGATCCGCGAGAAGGCCGACGACGTCGTCCCTGCCGACCCCGTGCTCGATCAGCGTCGCGGCGACGACTCGCGCGCGGCGATCAAGTTCAGCGTAGGTGACGTCACCGGAAGGGCCGCTGATCGCGACGGCATCCGGGTGCGCTCGCACCTGCTCGCGAAACTGCTCGACGACACCCTTCTCCGCGGGCACCGCGGCGGACTTCGCCGGTTCCGGGGCAGCCAGTGTGCTGTGCTGGCGATGCGCTGCAGGGGAAAGCGCTTCGTGCAGACTGGCGAGCAACTGTTCCGTTTCGTTCCGCTCCCCAGGCCACCACGGCAGCGTGAGTTCCGTGCGGCCGTCACATTCGACGATGTTCACGCCCGGCGGGCTGGCCGGTTCGCGCGCGCCCAGCAGGTAGACCGCGGTGGGTTCGAAGGCAGGAGTCCCGAAGCTCGCCGAATCGATCCGGCCCACGTTGCTCACCGTCGCGACGGTGGAAAAGCGCTCGTCGCGTCGGGCGCGCCGGTCCAGCCCCCGGACGATCGCCCGCAGGTATCCCAGCGGTGCTCGAAGGATCGCGGCACCCGGCGCGAACACCGTTCCCCGCCGCTCGGCGAGCACGCCGAGAAGCTGCTGGTGCGTCTCCGCCCAGCTCTGGCCTGCCGGGACGTCGATCGCGACGGTGACCGCCAGGTTCGAGGTCGAGTCCAGGTCCGGATGGAACACCCGCAGGTCCAGCGGGACGCTGACCGGCGCGCTGTCCCGGCCGGACAGCCTCGCGAGCTCGGTCGCGATCCTCGCCACCACAGCCGGGAAAGTGCCGTCGATCGTCCGGCGGGCCCACTGCCATTCCCCGGGCCGGGACCGGCGGGGGGTCGCGAGAAGCGCCGGCGGGGCGAGGCGGTGCCCGCCCGCCTCGGCGGCATCCAGAAGAGGTTCGTCGAGATCGAGCACGGTACGTTCGGACTCGCGTCTGCTCGGGCATTCGCCACGAAGTGCACGAAACACCTCCGCAGCCCAGATTTTGATCCCCCGCGCGTCCATCACTGCGTGCGAGGCGCGAAAAACCAGTGCACCGTCGAATACCACGACCTCGCAGAAGGCACCAGCGCGGGGCAGCGCAGTAGCGAGCGCCGGCCGGGATAACGGCATTCCCGCGGCGAATCGGACCGGCGGCGGCGTTAGCCGGTCGACCCAGTGGTTTCCGTGGCGAACGAGCTGCGAGCCCGGATAGACCTCACCCGCTGCCGCGACCGCGTGCCGGACTTCGTCGGCGCCGAGCTGTCCCACGCCTTCCACGACGAGGTTCTGCACGGGCGAAAAGGCCCGTGGGAAACCGAGATACCACCGTTCGAGCGGTGCCACGCGGCGGGTGAACCGTTGTCCTCTGCCCATTTCACACCTTTCACTCCGTCGCGGATCTGCGCCGTGCCGATGAGAACGGCGCCCGGCCGTGGTGGTTCCCCGTTGGCCGGCGTGCCGTTTCCGGCGCGACCGAGACGATCTCGCCAAGCGACTTCGTGGCACGCAGCTTGTGCAACAACTGGTCCGGGCCGGTCGGGTCCGGGTTCGCGGGCAACATCCGGGCATGCCATGCGTTCTGGTTCCTGGCCGGATCCCCGCCCGGCCTCCACAGTGGGCGGACGAGGCCGGGCCGCAGATCGGTGCCTCGCACCTGCCTTTCCCGCCCCCGGGCAGTGCGGGTACCCGTCAGGGTTGTCCATGCCCCAGCGTCTCCCGCCGGCGACCGGGAAAACCCCAGAATCCGCCGGTGCTGCACGTGCGCCGCGGTCGACCGGCTCGTACCCGGCCAAACAGCATGCGTCCGCCGTGGACGGTGGGCCGGGCGGTCGGGCGCGGCATGAGAACCTCACCGGGGTGGCGTCATGCGCAGGTGGATCGGCGCGTGCGGAGTGGGTGTGCGAAAGCAGTCCACCTTCGGCGTGACGTGCGCGATCATGGGGCGGAGCTGACTGCGCGGCGACTCGGTGCTCGCAGTGGTCGAGAGCGCCGCCCGCGCCCGGTATCAGGCGGCGGGTGACGGGTGGGCTAAAGGAGGATGACGGTCCGCTCGCCGGGTGCGTCCTGGTGCGCCCAGGCGGCCTCGACCTGCTCGAGCGGGAACGGATGCGGGCGCACTGCCATGCCGCCCGCGGCGATCGCGGCGACCAGCTCGGTGAACTCTCGTTGCATGACCTGCGGGTCCACCGCGCCGAAGCCGCTGCCCAGGATCCGGCACGCGTTCGAGCGCAGCTCGTGCCCGGACAGGGTGATCGCGTCTCCGCCCATTCCGCCGATCTGCACCCAGTCCAGCAATCGGGTGTGCTGGGTACGCGCTCCGAGTACGGCGCGCATGGCGAGTTCGGTAGGCGGCCCCCACACATAGTCCAGGACCACGTCGACCTCTGCGGCGGCCTCGGCGAGCGCAGCCGCGGTGGCGTCCTCGTCGGGCACGAGCTGGACCACTGCGTCCGCGCTCTCGCCCTTGAGTTCGTCGAGGCGAGCGCGGTTTCGTCCGGCGGCGACCACTCGCTCCGCGCCGAGGTGCTTGGCGACCTTGACGGCCATCGAGCCGGCATTGCCAGTCGCGCCGTGCACCAGGACCGACTGTCCGGCCTGGAACGGGACGCGCGTGCGCAGCGCGGTCCACGAGGACAGCGCGGGGTTCATGGTGGCGGCCAGGACCGCGGGATCGGTTCCGTCCGGGACCGGGATGACCGCGGTCGGATCGACGACGACGCGCTCGGCCAGCGTGCCGGCGCCCATGAGCATGACGTAGCCGAGGCTGCCGTCCGCCCGGCGGACAACCGCGTCCGCCCCCGCCGGCGCGGGCAAGGTCTTGGGGCTCGTGTAGTGCTTTCCGGCGGCGATCCCGCGGGTGGCGGGGTGCACGCCGACGGCGAGGACGTCCACCGTCTCCTGGCCGGGAGCGGCCTCGGGAGCAGGGACGGAGCGGTAGTGCGGCGGCTCGTCGAACGACTCCACGAGCGCGGCGTTGATCATGGACATGCTTGCTTCCTTGCGTGATCCCACCCCACCTAGAAACGGGTCCGTATCTTATGGGCCTAGCGTACGAGGCCGAGTTAAGATACGCAAGCGGGTCTAACCGGATCTGCCGCATGCCGCGGGAACGGAGAACAGTGGCGAACGAGCAACGGCGAGCGGAGGGCACTCCCACCCGGCGCAGGGGCACCGCGCTGGAGAGCGCGCTCACCGATGCCGCCTGGGATGTTCTCGTCGAGCAGGGCTACCACGGATTCACCTACGAGGCCGTCGCCGCGCGCGCGGGAACCAGCAAGCCGGTGCTCTACCGGCGCTGGCCGCAACGCGAAGACCTCCTCATCGCCACGCTCGCCCGCCACTGGCACCCGCTCGACCTCCCCGACACCGGCAGCCTGCGCCAGGACGCCCTCGCCCTCCTGCGCGCGATCAACGCCAAGCGGGACCGCACGATGGTGCTCCTGCACCTGAAGCTGGCGGACTACTTCCGCGAAACCGGCACCAGCTTCAACGACCTGCGCAGCCGCCTTCGGATCACGGACCAGCCCCCGCCCTTCGCCACGCTTGTCGACCGCGCCGTCGAACGCGGCGAGCTGGCCGAGGCGCCGCGGTCCGAACGGGTGGTGAACCTGCCCTTCGACCTCGTGCGCCACGACATGCTGATGGCCATCGGCGCGGTGCCGGACGCGACAATCGTCGAGATCGTGGACACGGTGTGGCTGCCTCTGCTCGGCCTCTCACCCCACGGCACGCAAGCAGGACATTGAGCGCTCTGAAGCAGGCTCGCGTGCGGTTGCACTGGCCATACCGACATCAGAAGATCGACTCTCACACCTTCGCCGCAGCATGCCCGACCGCGCCCGCTGCGTTCCCAACAGCGTTTCCCGCAGCTAGAGCGCCGCGCGGGAAAGAGTGGCCATCCGGAGCCCGAGTCCGATGAGCACGACACCGCTGAGCTGGTCGAGCCGCGCCCGTACCGGCGGACGAGACAGCAGGCGGCGCACCGCGCTCACCAGAGTGACCACCACGCTGTACCAGGCAGCGCTGATGACCATCTGCACGCCGGCCAAGGTCATCGTGGCACCCAGCACTGCGCTGTGCGCCGGGATGAACTGCGGCAGCAGCGCCAGGTACAGCGCCGCCGCCTTGGGATTGGACACGTTGGCGATCAGTCCCGCGCGAAAGGCGGCGAATACGCCGGCCGGGGCCGCCTCCGGCGCATCCGGCTGGGCCGACCGGACCCGGGACCGGCGCAGGGACTGAAAGCCGAGCCAGCACAGATACGCCGCGCCCACGACCTTGAGCACCACGAACGCGACCTCCGAAGCCCGGACCAGGGCCGTGAGGCCCAGCGCCGAAGCGGCCGCCCAGAACACCAGGCCGGTGGTGTTGCCCGCGACCGTCGCGTAGCCGGCCACCCGCCCCGAGCGCAACGCCCGGTTGACGATCACCGCGAGCGAGGGGCCCGGGGCGACCACGATGGCCAGGCAGGTCAGCACGAACGGTACGGTCACGACATCCACACCGGCATCCTGCCCAGCCGCAACCCGTCCTAGCCACCGAATTTCGCGAACACCACAGGCGGTTGCCCCGCGGAACCGGCGTGCCGCGACCGGACGCTCAGCGGGCGGCCGGGCAGACGCGATCCAGAGAACCGGCCGCGTCCGGGGAGACGACCGTCATGGCGGAGTTCGCCGTTGGCGAGTTCACCCCAGCACAATTCATTTCTCTCGGGCGGGCCTTCAGTCAACGGCGTTGCGCTCGAGAAACGCGCACACGATCTCCAGCTCCGCCGCATTGAGATCGGCTACCAGAGCCTCGTCGATCGCGTTCACCGATTCCTGCACCTCGGCGAGCCGGGCCCGGCCCGCGTCTGTCGCCGCCACCAGGCGCGTGCGCCGGTCGCCGGGATGCGGCTCCCGCCGGACCAGGCCGTCGCGGACGAGGTCGTCGACGATCGCGACTACCGCACTGGGATCGAGGCCCAGGACGCCGGCCAGGTCGCGCTGCGCGAGCCCGGCCCCGTCGGCCGCCAGAAGGAGCGCGGTGTAGTGGCGACTGCGCAACCCGAAGGACGCCAAGGTCTTGTTGAGGTCGCGCACGACCCGGCCGCCCACTCGGGCCAGGAGATAGCCGAGCCGGCCAGCGAGCACGGGCGGCACCCCCGCACCGCTGGACACTGCGTTCGCGCTGCTGATCGCGGACTCCCCTCGCTCGGACCCTTCGCCACAATACCTCAAGACATCAATCATTGACATTCTCAATGATTGTGGTTATTCATGGTTTGCCCCCTCAAGGAGGAGAGAGCGATGGACCTGCACGGAAAGGTCGCGGTCGTCACCGGGAGCGGACGAGGTCTCGGACTGGCGTACGCGAGAGACCTGGCCGCAGCCGGCGCGGCCGTGGTCGTCAACGATGTGGATGCCGCGGCAGCGGACGCCGCGGTCAAGGAGATCGTCGCGTCAGGAGGACGTGCGGTCGCGGAGGTGGCGGCGATCGGCACGAGCGAAGCAGCGGATGCCCTGGTCGAGCGCGCGGTAGCCGAGTTCGGCCGGCTGGACGTCATGGTGACCAACGCCGGCATCCTGCGCGACAGAGTGCTCTGGAAGATGACCGACGCCGACTTCGACGCCGTCGTCCAGGTGCATCTCCGCGGCACTTTTACCTGTGCCCGTGCGGCCGCGGTCCGGTTCCGCGAGCAGGGCGACGGCGGCCGATTGATCCTCGTCGGCTCCCCCGCCGGACAACGCGGCAACTTCGGGCAGACGAACTACTCGGCAGCCAAGGCCGGCATTGTCGGCTTCGTCCGCACCTGGGCGATGGAGCTCGCCAAGGCCAAAGTCACGGTGAACGCGCTGGTGCCGGTCGCCGCGACCGCGATGACCGAGACCATCCCGGCGCTGAGCCCCTATGTCCAGAAGATGCGAGCAGGCGAAGCGATGCCGCCGTTCGCCCGCCGCGCGCTCGCGTTCGGCACGCCGGAAGACGCCGCCGGGCTGGTCACCTTCCTCGCCTCCGATGCCGCGTCCGGCATAACCGGCCAGGCGATCGGCGTCGGCGGAGACCGGCTGAGCCTGTGGACGCACCCGGTGCAGACAGTGGCGGCCTACGCGGACGGCGGATGGAGCGCCGACGCGATCGCGCAGGCCTGGCCCACGATCTTCGCCGACCATCAGCAAACCGTCGGGGAAAAGCTCCCCGAGCCGCCCGCGGAGGACGCGTCGTGAGCACGCCAGCCCGGAAGCTCGACATCGCCTCGCTCGAAGCCATCGACGTGCACGCGCACGTCGAGATCGACAGCCACGGGCATCTCTCGCTGCCCGACGACCTTGTCGCGGCGTCGGCCAAATACTTCGCCGCCGATCATCGGGCACCGACCTTGGCCGAAACCGCTGCGTACTACCGGGAGCGCAAGACCGCCGCGGTCGTGTTCACCGTCGACATCGAGGCGGCGACTGGGCATACGGCATTGTCCAATGAGGAAATCGCCCAGGCCGCCTCGGAGCATCCGGACGCCTTGATCCCGTTCGCCAGCGTCGATCCGGCGAAGGGCGTCGCGGGCGCCCGCCGATTCCGGAGCCTCGTGGAGCGCCACGGCATGCGCGGCATCAAGTTCCACCCGTCGATCCAGGGTTTCGCACCGAACGACCGCACCGCCTATCCGCTGCTCGAGGTCGCACAGGAACTCGGCGTGCCGGCGCTGTTCCACACCGGGCAGACCGGGATCGGCGCGGGACTGCCCGGCGGCGGCGGGATCCGGCTAGGGCTCTCGAACCCCATGCTGCTCGACGACGTCGCAGTGGATTTCCCCGAGCTGACCATCATCATGGCGCACCCGTCATTCCCCTGGCAGGACGAGGCGCTCGCGGTGGCCACCCACAAGCCCAAGGTGTACATCGACCTGTCCGGGTGGTCGCCGAAATACTTCCCGCCGCAACTCGTGCACTACGCCAACACCCTGTTGCAGGACAAAGTCCTGTTTGGATCCGACTACCCGCTCATCACCCCGGACCGCTGGCGCGCCGACTTCGCCAAGCTCGACATCAAAGACCACGTGCGGCCCAAGATCCTGAAGGCCAACGCGGTGCGTGCGCTCGGTCTGCTCGACCAGGAGGAATCCGGATGACGACAACGGTGCCTATCGAGGACCTGCCCGCGCTCGAAGGCAGCGCGCTGGGCACGAGCGGCTGGATCGAGGTGACCCAGTCGATGATCGACCAGTTCGCCGACGCGACCCACGACTACCAATGGATCCACACCGACGTCGAGCGCGCCAAGGACGGGCCGTTCGGCGGACCGATCGCGCACGGCTACCTGACCCTGTCGCTGCTCATTCCCTTGTGGACCGACCTCCTCGACGTCACCGGCGTCCGGACGAAGGTCAACTACGGACTGGAGAAGGTCCGCTTCCCCGCTCCGGTTCCGGCAGGCGCGCGGATTCGCGCAGTGGGCTCGCTGTCGAAAGTCGAGCAGGTCGCCGGCGGCGGCGTCCAGCTCACCGGCGACGTGACCGTCGAAATCGAGAACGCGGACAAGCCCGCGTGCGTGGCGCGGCCGGTCTTCCGGTTCTACCCCTGACCCGCCTGCCCTGCGATCGCGGCTCAGCGAGGAGTCTTCGTGATCTACCGCAGCAGCTTTCCCGACGTAGAAATCCCTGGCGGCACACTCGTCGAGCACGTGCTCGAACACGCTCGGGAACACGGGGACAAGACCGCCCTCGTCGACGCCCTCAGCGGAGAACGCCTTTCCTATCGCGACCTCGCTGACGGGGTGGACGCCGCGGCGGCCGGGCTCGCCGAACTCGGCGTCGGTCCTGGCGATGTCGTCGCTGTCCTGAGCCACAATCAGCCCAGGTATGCGCTCGCCGTTTACGCCGTCTTGCGGGCTGGTGCCGCGGTCGCGCCGATGAACCCGGTCCTGACCGGCGAGGAGCTGACTAAGCAACTCGCCCTGGCGAAAGCCAAGGCAGTCGTCAGCTCCGCGGCGTCGGCGCCGAAAGCGGCCGACGCCGCACTGTCCGCCGGAACGCCGCACCACCTGGTCCTCGACAGCAGCGCGGATTGGCCGGGTCCGGGCACGCCGTTCGCCAAACTGCTCACCAGCCGCCGGACGCCGCCGGACCTCGAGATCGATCCGGCCACCGCCCTGGCAGTCCTGCCGTTCTCCAGCGGCACGACCGGCCTCCCGAAAGGAGTGATGCTGACCCACCGCAACGTGGTCGCGAACCTGGAGCAGAACGCCGCGGGGTGGCACGTCGGCTCCGCTGACGTGGTATCGGCTGCGTTGCCCTTCTTCCACATCTACGGCTTCGTGATCATTCTGGCGACCGCGCTGCGCGCTGGGGCGACGATCGTGACGCTGCCCAAGTACTCGCTGGCGGCTTACCTGCAGATGGTGCAGGACTACCGGGTGACAAGGGCGTTCCTGGCGCCGCCGATAGTCCTCGCGCTGGCCTCGGCACCCGAGGTCGACCGATACGACCTGTCGTCGCTGCAACGCGGCATCTGCGGCGCGGCACCGCTCGACGTGAACGTCGCCGAGCGGGCCGAGAGCCGCATCGGCGTCCTGATCCGGCAAGGGTATGGGATGACCGAAGCCAGTCCGGGCACCAACTTCGTCCCCGACGAGGAGTTCCCGACCACCCCTGCCGGGTCGGTCGGCAGGCTCGTCCCGAACACCGAAGCCCGCCTCGTCGACCCCGCCACCGGCGAGGACTCCGCGCCCGGGCAGCCGGGCGAGCTGTGGGTGTCCGGACCGCAAGTGATGCGCGGTTATCTGGACAATCCTCAAGCCAGCGCGGAGACGATCGTCGACGGAAAGTGGCTGCGCACCGGCGACATCGTCCGAATCGACGAGGCCGGGCACTATTGGGTGGTGGACCGCCTCAAGGAACTGATCAAGTACAAGGGCTATCAGATCGCCCCCGCCGAACTTGAATCAGTGCTGCTGACACATCCGGACGTCCTCGACGCCGCGGTCGTCGGCGTGCCGCACCGGGAAGGCGGCGAAGCGCCCAAGGCAGTCGTGGTCGCCGCAGGTCCGACCGATGCCCAAGCCCTGATGGACTGGGTCGCCGAGCGGGTCGCGCCGTACAAAAAGATCCGCGAGGTCGAGTTCGTCGACGAGATCCCCAAATCCCCCAGCGGGAAAGTCCTTCGCCGGCTTCTCCGGAGCCAGGCCCCGAGCCGATGACCTCCCGACGCGGACATCCGGCAGGCCCGACCGGCCCGGTGGTCAGCAGAGCGCTCGCCCTGCTCGACCTGTTCACCGTCGCGACGCCGCAGCACACCGTGAGCCAGCTGTCGCGCCTGTCTGGGCTGCCGTTGTCGACCACCCACCGGTTGGTCGCCGTCCTCAACCAGTGGGGTGCGCTGGAACGCGGCGCAGACGGCCGTTACCGCATCGGATTGCGGCTGTGGGAGCTGGGTTCGCTTGCGCCCCGCGGACAAGGGCTGCGCGAGCTTGCTTTGCCGTACCTGGAAGACCTCTCGCAGATCACCCGGGAAAACGTACAGCTCGCGGTGCGCGAGGGCACCGAGCTGATCTTCGTCGAACGCATCGCCGGCTCCGGCGCAGTGCCGGTCCTCACCCGCGTAGGAGGGCGTTTCGCGCTGACCGCGACCGGAGTCGGGCTATCGCTGCTCGCCCACGCACCCGACGAGATCCAGACGGCCGTGCTCGACAGCAGAATCGAGCGCTTCACCCCTCGTACCGTCACCGACCCGCTCCGCCTGCGCCGGATGTTGGCCGACGTCCGGCGCGACGGGTACGCGGTCAGCGACCGCCAGGTGACCCTCGACGCGATCTCCGTCGCCGCGCCGGTCGAGAACGGCCGGGGAGAGGTAGTCGCGGCCGTTTCCCTCGTCGTGCGCCACGGCACCGCCACCGTCCAGTCCTTGGCACCCCTGGTGCGTACCAGCGCGAGAGCGATTAGCCGGACGCTCGCCAGCTCGTCATGAGCCAGCCCGTGGCACCGGACCGGCCTTCCATTTTCTGAGAACGCAGGTTCACTCCGATCGCCGGCCGCCGCATCCTCGACGGACCGGCTGGTCGCCCGACGCCGGAGAACCGAGTCCGACGAAACGAGAAGCGGAGAGGACCTCGTCAATGACGACGACCCCGCACAACCAGTGGTACGTCGCTGCCTACAGCTGCGAAATCAAGCACGAGCTGTTCGCCCGCACCATCTGCGGCGAGCCGATCCTGTTCTGGCGCACCGAGTCCGGCCAGGTCGTCGCCAACTCCGACCGATGCGTGCACCGGCGGTTCCCGTTGTCACAAGCGCCTTCTCGGCTGGTCGAGGGCAATGTCGTCTGCGGCTACCACGGCTTCACCTACGGCAGCGACGGCAAATGCGTCGCAGTCCCGGGTCAGACGCGTGTGCCGCGCACCGCACGGCTCACCCCGTACCCGGTCGTCGAACTGGACTCGCTGGTCTGGATCTGGATCGGCGACGCCGCACTCGCGGACCCGGCACGCATCCGCCGAGCCTCGTATCTCGACTCTCCGGACTACACGACGGTGCGCGGGATGGAACCGTTGCAGGCCCGCTTCTCGCTGCTCGTCGACAATCTCCTCGACCTCTCCCACGAGACCTACCTGCACGGCGGGTACATCGGCACGCCCGAGGTAGCCTCCACCCCGATCTCGACCGAAGTCGACGACGACGCCGGCATCGTCTACGTCTCCCGGCACATGGACGACGCCGAATGCCCGCCGTTCTACGCGAAATCAACCGGCCTGCAGGGACGGATCGCCCGCTGGCAGGACATCGAGTACAGCCCGCCCTGCCTGTACAAGCTGCACAGCCGGATCGCCCCGGTCGGCTCCGTGCCGGGCGCCGACGGAACCGACCCGGACGCTTTCCACGTCGAGGTCGTCTACGCGATCACCCCGGAGACCGAACACTCCACCCACGATTTCTGGATGGTGGCGCGCGACTTCGCCCTGGACGACGAAGACGTCTCCCGCTTCCTGGCCGAGAACAACCGCACCGTCGTTCTCCAGGACGTCGAGGCGCTCGACGTCCTGGAGAAGGTGATCCAGCACGAACCCGAGGGCTACCAGGAACTCTCGATCAACATCGACACCGGCGGCCTCGCTGCCCGCCGCATGCTCGCTCGCATGGCCGGCCAGGCTCCGCACAACGCGCCCGCTGCGCCGGCTCGATGACCAGCGCGTACGAGGGCGGCATTCCCGCGGCGCCGCCGGTGCTCAACGGAAGCCGCGTCTACCGGATCCATTGGGTGCTGGGCACCGACCAGCTGCGCGCGGTCTGCCATTGCGGCAGCGAACGGATCTTCGACGACCCGGTCGAGCTGTGGGAGTGGCTTCTCTCCCATCCCGAAGGCCACCTGCCCCCGCCGCTGCCGAACCCGGCCGCGCAACCTCCGTCCGCCTCGACACCCGAGCCGATCCTGGCATCTGCTGACACCACCAGGAACAAACAATGAACGCCACCCTTCACAGCGACGCCGAACTGGACCTTGTGCTGGAGAAGAAAGAACTCGTGGCCGACGGCATCGTCCAGCTGACCCTGCGCAGTGCCGACGGCGACGATCTCCCGCCCTGGGAACCAGGTGCGCACATCGACCTCGTCTTCGAAGGCGGGCGCACCCGCCAGTACTCACTCTGCGGCGACCCGGCGGAGCGCCCGGTCTGGAAGATCGCCGTCCTGCGCGAACCGGACGGCCGCGGCGGTTCCGCGTATGTCCACGACAATCTTGCCGAGGGAGACACCGTGCGCGTGCGAGGGCCGCGCAACCACTTCCCGCTCGTGGAAGCAAAAGAGTACGTCTTCATCGCGGGCGGAATCGGTATCACGCCGATCCTGCCGATGATCATCCGGGCCGAGGCCGTCGGCGCGGGCTGGCGGCTTGTCTACGGCGGGCGCACCCGCACCTCCATGGCCTTCCGCGACCAACTCGACGAGCAGTATCCCGGCAACGTGTCGATGTGTCCGCAGGACGAGACAGGTCTGCTCGACTTGGCCGACATCCTGGCCGCTCCCGGTCAGAACGCGGAACACATCGCGGTGTACTGCTGCGGGCCAGAGCCGCTGCTGGCCGCCGTCGAGCGAGAGTGCAGCCGGTGGCCACGCGGCGCTCTGCACGTCGAACGCTTCGCTCCGAAGACCGGCGCGGACGACGGACCGCGCGAGTCCTTCGAGATCGAGCTGGCGCGGACCGGGATCGCGCTGACCGTGCCCGCTGGCCAATCCGTGCTCGACGTCGTCGAGGCCGAAGGGATCCAAGTGCTGTCGTCCTGCCGGGAGGGGACCTGCGGCACCTGCGAGACGACCGTCCTCGACGGCGTTCCCGACCACCGCGATTCCGTCCTGACCGACGACGAACAAGCGGCGAACGACGCGATGATGATCTGCGTGTCGCGAGCGTGCTCGCCGCGGCTCGTGCTGGACCTGTGACGCCGGGCGGCCCAGGAACCTCGCCCGGCACCGACTCCGAGTCCCGGCTCAACCCCCTCGCCAGCAGGACAGCCACACAATCCCCGGCGGCAGAACCCACCCGCCGCTCTCCTCAGCCCGGGCTCTGCTCTGTCGCGGTCCAGCTCTCACCGAAGTCCAGAGACACGACCTCGATCGGGTCTTCGGCGAGGTTTGCCGCAAGCTGCGCCGGCAAGGCGTCACCCGGCGTGTGGTGGACCGGGATCACCGTCGACACCCCAAGCCATCGGGCCGCAACTGCTGCGTCCAGGGGCGGCAGTTCGACCACGCGAGCCGCTCCGATCCACACCCCGCCGATCCCGAGCACGGCTGTCTCGGGCTGGTAGAGCTCGCCCCAGGTCCGCAGGTCTTGGGACAGCGAGGTGTCGCCGCCGCAGAACACCCGCGCGCCGCCGGCCGTGGTGAGCATGAACGACTGCGGCTGGTCCGCGATGAATCCGCCGCCGACGGTCATGCTCGATTCGTGGCGGGCCGGCAGGGAGCGCAGCTTCACGTCCCGGTGCCGCACCTCGACGCCGGAAACGGTCACCGCAATCCGTTCCATCGGAACGCCCGCCGCGCGAGCGGCCGCCAACAGGGCTGTTCCGCACACGAGGACGGCCTGTCCCGATTGGACGATCTCCAGCGCCTGGCCGCGGTGGTCGAATCCGGCGTGGGTCACGACCACCACATCGACGTCCGCCAGGTCGATCGGCCGGATCGGACTCTGCGGGAGTCCATAATGGATTCCTTCGCTGCCCGCCAGATACGGGTCCACCAGGACTCTGGTCCCTCGTTCGGTAGTGACCACGTAGCTCGCCCACCCAACCCGCTGGACGGTCAGCGGGCCGGATGCCGTGTCTTCCGGACGGCAGGCGAGGTGCTCAGCGGCGAACGCGGCGATCCGGTCCAGCAACAGGTTCGTCGCGTCGGTATCGAGGACGGGGAAGCCGTGCGGCATGCCGTCGTACAGTTCGAGGCTGACCTCGTTGCCGGCGGCCGCGGCGCGCTCGGCGAACCGCACGGTGTCGTCCCGCAGCCGCTCCACGCTGCCGCACGCCATCAAGAGCGGGGGCAGGCCTGGGCATATTCCGTTCAGCGGCGACACGTCACCGGCCGGGTCCGCGTCGGCAAGAAGCGCCTCCCGCACCTGCAAAAGCTCCGGGCACGAGACCACGTCGTCATTGCCATTCGCGATGCTCGCTCCGCCGAAGGCGAAGTCGGTGATCGGCGAGATCGCGACGGCGGCCGCCGGCAATGGCCCGCCGGACGCCCGGAGCCGCAGCAACGCCTGCAAAGTCAGCGTCGCACCGGCAGAGTGGCCGACGAGGAGTATTCGGCCAGCCGGGAAACCCTGTTCCAGCAGTGCACGGTAGGCGTCGAGCGTGTCGTCGAGTGCGGCCGGATAGGGGTGAGCCGGGGCTAGCCGGTAGTGCGGCATCAGCACCGGCCAGCCGGAGGCGGCGGACAGCTTGCCGGCGAGCACGTTCGCGGGTTCCTCGAACTGGAAACGACGGCCGTGCAAGTACAGGACGACACCGTCGGCAGCAGTGCCTGGAGCAGCGACCCATTCGCCGGTGAGACCGCCGGCCCGAAACGATGAGGTCGCGATCGGCCGCGCGGGGTCTTGGCCGGTGGCCATGCGCATCAGGACCTCGCCGGTGTCGGCAGAGCCGCGTACTTGTGCCCGGACTTCCGCCATCCGCGTGGCGTCTTTGTCGGAGAGCGGATGGTTGGTGGCGCGCATAGCAGAACTCCTCACAAAACTCTTCCGGATACCGGCCGCCTTCGCCGACGGAATACTTACAGAGCACGGGAAAGGCTCGATCAGGCTCGTGTGTCGTATTCGGCGGCCCGAGGCGGGCGCGACTCGCTGGGAAACGCAGTGCGGTGCCGCACGAACCCCGTGCACACCGCGGCGACAACGGCCACAGAAGCGAACAGGACCAAGCTGGTTGCCGCGCTGGCACCGGCGCCGACAATCAAACCCGTGACAACGGGACCGACGATGGACCCCAGCCTCCCTGCGGCCGACACCCAGGCCACACCTGACGCGCGGCAGGACGCCGGATAGAAGTTCGCGGCGAACCCGTAGATCAGGACCTGCGCGCCGAGGGTGCCGCCCCCGGTGAGGAATGCGAGTGCGAGCAGCACCGGAGTGGGCAGGTCGGCAGTCAGCAGGACGATGCATACCGCGGCGAGCGCGAGCACGGAAGCGGTCACGACGCGGGGTCCGGCGAGATCGGCGACACGGCCGCCGAGCACGGGGACGAGCATGCCGCCTGCGCTCAGCAGGAGCAGGAACAGCAGTGACGTCGACGGACTGTGCCCGGTGCTCTGCATCAGCACCGGCAGCCAGGTCGACAGTCCGTAAACCAGCAGCAGAGTGAGAATGCTCAGCAATCCCAGCAAGACCGTCACCCGCAAGTAATCCCGGGAGAACAGGCCCCTCATCCCCCCGCTGACCCGCTCAGCGGCGGCCGGGCCGGGCGTCGCCCCGCCCGAGAGCCGGAAGTCGGCGGCAATGGCGTCGGCCTGCGCAGTGCGGCCGTGCGCACGGAGCCACTCCGGCGATTCCGGCAGCAGGACAGCCAGCGCCGGCACCAGGACCACCAACGGGAGCGCGCCGAGCCAGAACATCACGCGCGGCCCGAACTGCGACAGCAGTGCCAGAGCCAGCAACGACGAGGCGATGCCCCCTGCTGCGGCACCGGTCCATGCGATGGCGCTGTAGGACTGACCGCGGCCGCGCGGCGCGAACTCCACCGCGGTCACACCAGCCGCGGCCACAGCCGACCCGACCCCGAGGCCCACCATGAACCGGGCGATGCCGAACATCGGAACGCCGGCCGGCAAGGCACACACGGCCATCCAGGACGAGAACCACACGGTGCCCACGATGAGCGTCCGGCGTCTGCCCAGGCGATCGGCCAGCGCGCCGGCGAAGAGCGAGCCGATCAGCAGACCGACCAGCGAGCAGCTGCCGATCAGTCCTGCCGTCGCCGGGGTGAGCCCCCAGGAAGGCGTCTTCAGGATTGTCGGCAGCACCGTCCCGTAGACGATCAGGTCGTAGCCCTCGATCACGATTACGCAGAAGCACAGCAACAAAATCAGCTTCCGTGAAATATGCATTCCACCCCGAGTAGCCATGCTCGTTTCCGTCCTTCTCCGTGTCGTCATTGACCGCGCAGACGCGCATCGAGCGGGATCCCGCGTGCTGCCGAGTAGTGTGTGGCACCTGACGGGCAGGTCACCAGTTCCGGAACCTTCCTAGTAATGGCAGTTACCAGGCACGAGGGAGAACGCTTGTGCTTATCGAGGACCCCGAACGCAGGCAGCAGCTCGCCGCTTTTCTCCGCGCGCGGCGCACGGCGATCGATCCGTCGGCAGCAGGCTTCCCGGCTACCGGCCGTCGTCGTACGGCCGGATTGCGCCGAGAGGAGGTGGCGGTACTGGCCGAGATCAGCACCACGTTGTACACCTGGCTCGAGCAAGCACGCCCGATTCCGGTCTCCGCCGCCGCCCTCACCCGCGTCGCCGCGGCGCTGGCGTGCACCGACGAGGAAACACAACTGGTGCTCACGCTCCTCAGCGGTCGCGGGCCGGCATCACCAGAGCACGATGGCTCCGCCGGCGTGCCTGAGGGCCTCCTCAGGCTGGTGGCTCAACACGACCCGGCACCGGCCTGGATGGTCGGGCCGCGCTGGGAAGGATTCGGACAGAACGAGAGCGCGAAGCTCGTGTTCGGCGACTGGACCCGCCTGGACGTCGCGGATCGAGGCATCCTCAGCCTGATGTTCACTGATCCGTTCATGCGCACCCTGTTTCGGGACTGGCACGAGCAGGCACGGCTACTGCTCGCGGAGTTCCGGCTGAGCACCGCGCTGCACTCGGGAGATCCCGCGCTCAGCACGATGGTGAACCGGCTCACCGAGGCGAGTCCCGAGTTCCGTCAGTGGTGGCAGCAGTATCCCGCGCAAACCCGCGGCGAAGCCGCCATCACACTCGATCACCCCGGATTGGGGACTCTCGTGTTCCAGCACGTGCCGGTGCGGACCCAGCACGGTCCGAACATCCGCGTCAGCTTCCTGATCCCCGCCGACGGACCGACTTCGGACAAACTGCGATCGACGGGCGTCCGGTCCCGCTTTGGCCCCGGTGCCCTCACCGGTGAGTAACTCCCTCCGATGTGGCCAAGCCGCAAGTTGGCGTGACACAGCGATGGGGCCGGTCCGCTTGGCCCGCAACCGCCGCCGACCGGGTAAGCCGAGGTCCGCGCGGGCGACGAATACCTGAGCGAGTGCCGAGCACCCGCTCGGACTGCAGGCTTCGGCGCAGCTCGTAGCGACCCGTACCGCTCACGGTTGCCCGCGACCGGCTCAGACGGTAAGGACGAGTTTGCCCTGGAGATGCCCGGTGTCGAGTAGCCGGTGCGCGTGGGCGATGCGATCGAAAGGGAACGTTTCCTGTACGTGGACCCGAAGCTTGCCCTGTTCGACGAGTTCTACGAGACCTCGCAGCGCGACCGGATCGGGATCGACCGCGATGCCGCTGAAGCGCATGTCGGCTGCCTCGAATTTGGCGGCGAGCTCGGAATCGTCCTCGGCGACCGCCGTCACCAGGTGACCGCCTGGGCGGAGCACACCGAGCGAGCGCTCGGCGGTGTCGCCGCCGAGCGTGTCCAGCACGAGGTCGACCTCGCCGACCGTCTCGGTGAAGTCGGTCGTCGTGTAGTCGATCACTTCGTCGGCGCCAAGCGCCTCGGCAAACTCTCGTTTGCTCCCGCTGGCGGTCGTGATCACGTGCGCGCCGAGGGCCTTCGCGATCTGAATCGCGACGTGGCCGACCCCGCCGCCACCGCCGTGGACCAGGACGCGGTCGCCGGCGGTTACGCCGCCAAGGTCGACGAGACCCTGCCACGCAGTGAGCCCGACCACCGGCAACGCCGAGGCCTCGATGTGCGAGAGCGACGCCGGTTTGCGCGCCAAGTGCAATGCCGGGGCCGCCACGAGTTCTGCGTACGCGTTGGCCGCTCGGGGGAACATCGGCATTCCGAACACTTCGTCGCCGGGCCTGAACCGGTATGTCAGCGCTTCTTCGACCACGCCGCTGATGTCCCAGCCGAGAACGAACGGCGGCTTTCCGAGCAGTGGGAACTCGCCGGCGCGCAGACGCGCCTCCAGCGGGTTCAGCCCGATCGCCTTGACCCGGACGAGGACCTCGGTCGGGAGGGGCTGGGGCACCGGCGCGTCCGCGATGACGAGCGCCTCGGGACCGCCGAGCGCCTGCCTGGTGATGACTCGCATGACTCTCCTGGCTGTGAAGGGGAACAGAAACCCAGCGTAGGTGTCCGATAGGAACCGCCAGGTACCTTTGGCTCCATGAGCGGTTTCGGTGGCGGTGAGGTCTTTCTCGCGGACTGTCCGGCGCGGCTGGCGGTCGAACTGATCGCCGACAAGTGGACGGTGGTCGTGCTCGCCGGCCTGAGCAGAGGCCCCGTGCGACATGGTGAGCTGATCGAGCTGATCGGCGGCATCTCCCGCAAGATGCTCACTCAGACGCTGCGACGGCTCGAATCGCACGGACTTGTCCGCCGCCACGCCTACGCCGAGGTGCCGCCCCGCGTCGAGTACGAACTCACCCCGCTCGGGGCGACGCTGACCGACCCGATCCAGGTACTAACCGACTGGGCGAGGGCGAACGGCGACGCCGTGCTCGCCGCGCTCGACGCCGGTTCCGAGCCGATCGCCCGTCAGAGCTGACTCCTCGCCGCTCTCCAGGTCATCCCCTGACGTCGGCGGATGGCCGTGCTCAGGTCGGGTGTCTCGAGTTAGAGCAACGGCTCGACCTCCTGCATGCTGACGTTCTCACCGCCGGTCTTGACTGTCCCCTTGCGACGGCCGCGGCAGCAAAGGAAGCTCTCCTCCTCCAGCCAGCCGATGTCGCCGCTGCGGAAGAATTCCGTCTCCCCCTCGGTGAGGTCTTGGCTGGCCCTGGGCTCGACGGCGAGGGCTTGTTGCCCGGAAGAGGCCGACATCCTGCGCGCGACGTGTATTTGTCAATACAATCGGGCTCTTCCCGGTCCACCCGATGGCTTTCTGTTGCGGTCACTACAAGAGCGCGGGTGAAGGCGTGGCAGGCGAAAGTCGCCGACGCGGATTAGGCGCTGCAAAGTAGATCAACCCTCACGGCCTGCGGGAGGGTCTCCCTTCCGGCCAGCGATGGCTCAAGGGCAGTTGGCCTGCCGTGCGCGCCTCGCGCTGTTCGTTCACCCATCGCTCCACCTGGTCCACGGATTTCGCAACGGGTTGACCGGTAGTGTCAAGCAGGCGGGTGCACCACCGTGGATCCTCGGCGGCCCACCCTGTCCAGCGGTGCCAGGCCATGTCCGACCGGCTGCCCGCGGTGATTGCTTCGGGTCGATACCGTGGATCCCGTCCAGCAGCGGAGCAGAGGGAGCCGCCAGGACCTCGCCCAGCGGCGACTGCCCGGTCAGCAGGAGGTCGATCCCGCAGTCTTGATACTCCAACGCGCGCCGCACCCACAGTTCGGTTGTGCGGTGGCGCCAGTGATGATCAGGACGCTCCGGCACGCCGACCTCGTCGAAGTCGTGCACGGCGACCCGCTGGAGCCGGTCAGCGACAGCGAAAGCCAGCGTGGACTTGCCGGAACAGCTCGATCCGGTCAGCTTGAGCAGCATGTCGTCAGGGTGACAGCCAGCCTGCGGCAAAGCATCGCATTAACTGTTCTCCCGTAGGGAATTGGATCCCAGGCTCGCGCTCAACCCGAACAGCCAGATGCTCCGCTTGGCGAGCGAGGACGCGATCGGTCGCTCACGCGACCTCTCCGTGCAGGTTCTTCGCGGTGCCGCTGGTGGGCACCTTCGCCGGGTCCGGGTGGGTGCCGAGCACGCGGTCCGATGTACCGCTCGTGGTGATCGAGAACCAGTAGTGCTCGTTCTTGTAGTGGTGCAGCCGGTGGTTGCGCCAGATCACCTTGTAGGCGCGTGATTTCGGCCGATAGTCGCTGTGGATCAGGTAGTGCGTCCACTCGTAGATCCCGAGGGCGAGCGCCTCGGTGAGCATGTACGACAGGATCTCGCCCCACGATGCCCCGACCAGCAGGCCGACCGCGATCGGGAGTGCGCAGCCGACGATGAGGATGACCCAGATCAGTGAACGCCAGGGCACGAATACCAGCGGTACGTCGCGTGGTTCGGCGTGGTGCCGCCGGTGGTCGCGGGCGAGCAGGGTGTCGACGTACGCACCGGCGATCCGACGCGGGCGCCAGTGCAGGATGAAGACGTGGATAGTCCACTCGATGAAGGGGAAGAGCGCGACGAAAACGAGCGGTGCCCATAGGTCGCTGAGTGCCCACTGCGCGACGACGAGACGACCGGTCAGCGCACCGACGATGAAGGCGCTGATCATCCACGGAGACGGATAGCGCCAGAACGCGCGCCACGTCGAACCGAGCGTCACTGCCGGCCGGCGCGCCAGCTCCCGCTCGGCCGCATTCAGCCGTTCCTGCGCGAGTCGCTCCACGTGGTCGTTCACGAAGGGTCCTCCTGCAATGTGTCGATCATCGAGGTCAGCGCATCGGTCGCCGACGTGAGCAGCTGCGTGGCCTGGTCGCGTGCCGTACCGCCGTCGCCGGAGCTCACTGCCTCGGCCAGCCGCCGGTAGGTGTCGATCTGGTCGACCTCCGCGGACATCACCGAGGCGAGGGCATCGATCAGTGGCAAGTACGCCGCGCGCATGCTGTTGAACATCAGCCGGAACGCGATCGAGTCGGCACCGTCGACGAGCACCTGCCAGTAGTCCAGCGCAGCACGCTGCCGCGCGACCGGATCCAGGTCGGACTCCAGCGCTTCCACCGCGTGCTGCAGCGGCTTCGCCAGCTTCGTGCCCCCGCGTTCCGCGGCGAGCTGTGCGATCCGCGGGCCGACGTACGCCCGGGCCTCGAGGATGCTGCGCGCGACGGTGAGGTCGATCCGGCCCTGCACCACCAACAGGCGCGGGAGCAGGTCCAGGCCGCCGTGTCGGCGGAAGTCGCGGACGGTGGTCGTGTCGCCCTGCCGTACCTCGACGTATCCCGCATGGGAGAGCCGTTGCAGCGCCTCGCGGACCGCCGGGCGCGACACCCCGAGGACCTCGGCAAGCCGGCGCTCGCTGGGCAGCCGCTCACCAGCGGCCATATCGCCCGCCATCAGCTCGCCGAGGAGCTGGTCGTAGACCTCGTCGGGAACGGACCGTCGAGCGACTGGCTGCAAGTGCATGTGCGGACCGTACGACGCGAGCGGCCACTGGTCAAGTGGTCATACCAGTGCTGAGGACGAGCAGTGCCGCGCACCGAATGGAGGAATCGGGCTTCCACACCGGACTACCGCACAACCGACCAGCGACCCTCCATTGTGGATCCACCAGCAGCCGCCAGGCCCGGATCGAGATCGCCGGGGCGGCTACCTGCGCCCAGCGGGTGTCCCTAGCGTGGCCCGAGCCCGGCCAGGGGCCGCTGTTCCGGTGTGTCGCCAAAACGCACGCCAGCGCGATCGCACTCTGCTGATGCATTGGCTTCGCCGCACGTAAACCCTTTGCTTCCAAGGGTTTACGACCCCTGACTGGCTCGCAATACCCAGATACCCGTACGTTGTCCGGGCCGTTCGTCGCGCACCGGGAGAAGCGGCGGCGAGTTCGAGCGCTCACGATTGCAGGTCAGCCGCGAACTCTCTGGCGGCAAGCACCTCCGCATGCTGCGGGAGCACCGACGACAGGGGTCCTCGCGCAGCTGCGGATCCGGATCCGCGCACACGTCACTCAGGACGACGAGCCAGTAGTCGCGGTCCGCAGCGTCTGCCAGCGTGGACAACACCACGCCGCCGGCCGCGAGACCGGGTGCTCAGGAACTCGTGGAGCCTGCTGGTTTCAGGCTTTCGATTTGCTCAAGACCGGCGGCGGCGTGAGGACCGGTGAGGCGGTGAAAGCGGGGGCTCTGCTCGCACAGGGACCGCGTACCGTGCTGCATCGGCATAGGCCGAAAGGTCCGCGCCGGGTCCGCATCCCAGGGCGAGGACTACCTGGCGAGCCCCATCTCGAATTCGGCGAGTGCGAGCGCCGGGTCGCGCGGCCCAGGTCGGACGCCTGCCAATCGCAATAGATAGTCGTCCGGCCTCGTCGTCTCGAACATCAGGTGCACCGTCCGCGTCACTCTGCAATACGGCGCAGGTCGAGGCCAGCGGCGAACACGGCCGCGGCGAGAGCGGCCAGCCCGCACGACAGCACCAGCGTGCCGGTCAGCAGCGTTTGCACGGCCGCGAGCGCCAGCCCTGCCCCGAGCAGCAACAACGCGAGGCGCAGCCGCCGGGTGCTCGGCAGCACGGCGAACCGGCCGACGCGTGCGGTCAGCAGGCACAAATGAATCGCAATGAAGCTGAGGACGGCCCAGTAGGAGCCGACCAGCAGGACCTTGGCCACGCCGGTCGGGTGGACGATCAATCCGCTGTGCGCGATCAGGAACAGGGTGCCGAACGCGAGGACCGGCGCGATGAGGCTGTGGGCAGCCGCGACGACCAGGCGTCCAAGCGTGGCCCAGTGCGGCGGCGGCAACGGTGCGGCCAGGGCCAGCCCGGCAAGGACCGGCGCGAACCACGCGCTGGTGGTGGGACGGCCGAGGTTCGCGGTGAGCGAGGCGGGGCCGGCCGCGCGCACCAGCAGCGTGGCTACGACGGTGACCGCGACGAACGCGGTGGTCAGGACCCGGCTGGTCTGTTCGTTCGCGGTTTCGGGCCAGTCGCTGGGATGCAGCCACAGTTTCGCGGCCCCGGCGGCGGTGTCGAACCAGGAGCGCGGTCCGGCCAGCCGCGCCTCGTGCACGATCTCGCTGCCCCATCGCTCGCGGATCCCGGGCGGATAGAGCCGCAGCAGCAGTGCGGGCACGTTCATGCCGGTGCGACCCCCAGCGCGCGCAGCCCGACCTGGGCAACCCGGGCCATCTGTTCGAGTTCCGCGCGCAAGGTCTCCCGTCCGGCTGCGGTGATGCGGACGGTGCGCTGCCGATCCCGCGCGTCGGACCGGCCCGCCACGGGCTCGATCAGGTGTCGCGCCTCCAGACGGGCGAGCGCGCCGTACAGGCTGCCCGGACCGAGCCGGGCCCCGGTCAGGTCCTCGATCGCGGTGTTGATGGCGTACCCGTGCAACGGGCCGCCGGCGAGCGCGGTGAGCACCAGCAGCTGAGCGTCGTTGCTGTGCATGCGTCCTCCTTGCTGCCCCAACCATAGTACGTGACTCGATGCTACGTGCCGCGTACTATCCAGGCATGGGTGAAGACGCAACAGGCAAGCGGAGACGCCGATGGCCGCGGTGGGTTCTCTGGATCGGGCTCGCCCTCGTTCTCGTGCTCGGCGGTTCCGTCGGCTACTTCGCGATCCGGGCCGCGCAGCCGGTCACGCTGCCCGCCCCGACCGGCCCCTACCAGGTCGGCCGGACCATCCTCGAATGGACCGACCGCACCCGCGCCGATCCGCTCGCGCCGGGCCCGGGTAAGCCACGAGAGCTGTCGGTCTGGCTGTGGTATCCGGGCCGGCCCGGCCCCGGTGCGCAGCCCGCGCCCTACGCTCCGGGCGCCTGGACGGGATTGCATGTCGGCGGTCCGGCCGCCCTTGGCGAAACCAGCTTCACCGACGTTCGGGACCACTCATTCGCCGATGCGCCGATCGCCGCCGGCCGGTTCCCCGTCGTCGTGCTGGAACCGGGGATGGGCCTCGCCGCGCCGCAATACACCACGCTCGCGGAAAACCTGGCCAGCCACGGCTATCTGGTCGTCGGCGTCACCCCCACCTACAGTGCGAACCTCACCGTCCTGAACGGACAGGCGGTGGCCGGCACGGACGCAGGCAAGCCGGCATCGACCGACTCCGCGAACGAGCATGCGGGCCAAGCGCAGACCGACGGCGACCGGCTGATCGCCATCTGGGCCGCAGACGGCAGATTCGCCGCCACACAGGCCGCGACACTGAACTCCAGCGGCCGGTTCACCGGGCACATCAACGCCAGCACCGTCGTATACATCGGCCACTCCTTCGGCGGCAGCTCCGCGCTGGAGGCGTGCCGCACCGATCCCCACTGCGCCGGCGCGGCCGACCTCGACGGCACTCAGTACGGCCCCGTCGTGCACCTCGGGCTGGCCAAACCAATGCTGCTGATCGGCAGCGACAACTCCTGCATCACCGGCACCTGCCGACCCGCCGACGCGGGCGACCGGGCCAGTCAGGACGCCGCCCGCACCCTGCTGGCCGCCAGCACCGACGGTGCCTGGTGCTACCAGATCACCGGAGCCGAGCATTTCAATTTCAGCGACTACGGCAGCTACTACCTCGCCGCACCGATCCGGTCCCAAATCCCGCTCGGTCCCATCGACGGCACCGAAGCGCTCACCATCGCCAACGCCTACCTTGCCGCGTTCGCCGACCACGTGACTCAGAGCCGTCCCGAACCACTGCTGACCGGCCCGACCCCCTATTCCCAGGTCCGCGTTCAGCGCACCGCATTCTAAGAGCGTGTCTCAGTTGGCTGGGGCACCGCGATCGCGCGTGGACGTCCGTGAAGGGCCCCTTGAGGGACTCAGATTCCCTCAAGAGGCCCTTCACGGACGAGCCCGCCCCGTCCACTGCACCAAACGAGACACGCTCTAAGCCGACCGCGTGTCCCTGACGATCCGCCGGGACCCGGACCGGTCCGAGTTCTCCGCCGGCTCCGCGCTCGACCGGCACGGAACACCGCACCCGTTCACGTCCGACTAGTCCGGCAGATTCCGCCGTTCCCAATACTTCTCACCCAGAGAGCACAAATAGCATTCCAAGAACTCCGCAAAACTGCCGCCTCCAGGATACCATTCAGTCCGACCGTCCATCGGCAAGGAAAAGGAGCGAGAACGACCAGCTCCTCATCTCCAATGAACTCGCCCGCCACAATATCGCGAGAACGGTAATCGGAAGCACGATGGGACAATTCTTCAATTGTTCGCTTCAGTGCAGCTTCAGGCGAGAGGAGGACAAATCCCCACTGACCATACTCTACGCCTTCAAACTGTCGAGACTGCCGACTGACCAGCCACGCTTGGACCAGTTCGTCTGGTACATCACGGCCGCGCCATGCCGAAGCTATCTCCGGACGGGTAGCAGGCTCCGCACATGAACATGCAAGCTTGAACGGGTTTCCCCCAAGCCCGTCACATGGTTTCTCATACGTCCGGTGCGCATTAAGGTTCGCTGATACGTCAGCTGCCATCGTCAATTACCAAGGGTTGAACTCCTGTTGAGGCACCGATCGAAGCACCGGAACGAGGTTCATAAAGTCATGCGTACCACCGTACTCCCGCCGCGCTTCCGCGGGTCGGCGGTCGTGCAGCAGGGTCCCGACGGCAACGATCCCCATACCCCCGCCAGCAATACCGTCTACGTGATCGCCGCGGTCGGCTCCTTTGCCCGAGGAACCCGACGTGACCAAACTCGGGACGCTGCGCAACACGGTCCGCGACATCGCCTGACCGATGCGGGCAGCGGCACGATCGGGCAGGCGGCCTCGGCGCGAGCTGACCGCCACTGCATCGCCCGCCGTCGCTGCGACGGCGCTGCGGTCAACCCCGCAGCGATGACCGGGCGGCCTCCCCGGGTGCGCCGTTGAGACGATGCCGCTCGTGGATGTAGACCGCCTGGCCGACCGCGCCGAGCATCATCCCGAACGAGCCGATGATGAACAACCAGATCGCGACGAGCTCGGTCGCATGCCAGATGAACAGGACACTCCCGACGAAGAAGATGACGTTGCCGACCACCCCGATGGCGAGGTGCGCGACGGGGAACTCACGGATGAAGATCTTGACGTTCACTCCGGAGGACTACCCGCGCCGAAGGCGGACAACCATTCGATTATTCGAGGTGCGCCTCTACCCCGTTTGGCCACCGCCGGGCCGCAGCGGCGCGCAGGCCGCGACGCCGATCAGAACAAGCTGGTCGACCAAGGCGTCGTCGCTGATGTCCAGGTCGTCCTGCAGGCGGCGTTCGACCAGCTCGGTGACGCCCGCTACGAGGACGAGCAGGGTCGTCGCGGGATCTTGGGGGCCTGCGTCGTCCAGCTCGCCGGTCAGGGCCGCGACGAACCCGTCGAGGGCGGCGTTGCGGCGAATTCGCAGGACTGGGTGCGCGGAGGCTTCGGCCCACAGCCGAGACCAGCCACGGTCGGACGACAGGGTCGTGAGAACTGTTCGCACCGCTTCGCGTACGCGTTGCTCGAAGACGGGCGGAGCCGATGCGAGCGTTGCGGACAAGGCGGCTCGCAAGGCTTCGACCGCGTCGTCGAACATCGCCGCCAGCATGGCGTCCATGCCGGTGAAGCTCTCGTAGAAGTAGCGCTTGGTCAGCCCTGCCTGGCGGCAGACGCCGTCGACCGACAGGCCGGCCACGCCGTTCTCCGCGACCTGCGCACGTCCGGCGGCGAGCAAGCGCGCCCGGCGTGCGGTGGTGCGGTCTTCGGCGCTGACGCCGCGGTGGGGGCGGATGACGGTACGTGCCACGCCCCATCTTGACACGAGGTCGTTCCAGGCAGCATGGTGAAAGTTGACACGGCGTAGTGTCAAAAGGAGGCCGGTCGATGGTTGGCGCGAGCAAGGCGATCGAGAGGACAGCGGCCGGGCGCCGCTGGCGGACCGGCGGCGCGGAACGCCGGCGCATCGCGCGGCTGGACCCGGAGGCGGATCACGTCGAGATCGCGCGGTCCAGCCTGCAGGTGCTGCACGGCAACCGGCGGCTGGTCCTCGCGATGTTCACCATCGCGTTCATGAAGCAGGTCGCGGTGCCGGCCATGGCCCGGATCCTGTGGCGACGCGGCACCGGTGACATCATCCGCGACACGGCACTGCGCAACGACGACACCATCCTGTTCTTCGGCCAGCTCTTGGACCACGGGCCCGACTCGCCGGAAGGCATCGCGTGGATCGAGCGGATGAACGAGATCCACGCCCACTTCCCGATCCGCAATGACGATGCGCTCTACACGTTGAGCACCCTGGCGCTCGACCCGGCGGCCGTAGCGCTCGCTCTGGGAGCACGGCCGTTCACGCCGGCGGAACTCGAAGCCCATTGGCGGTTCTGGCGGGCGGTCGCCCAGCGACAGCACTTGAACGGCATCCCCACCACCCGCGCCGGCATGCAGCAGTGGGCAGACGACTACGAGCGCCGCGAGTTCGCCCCCAGCACGGCCGGTCGAGCGGTCGCCGAAGCTCTCGCCGAAGACTTCGCCGCGCGCGTCCTGCCGGGCCCGCTCCGGCCGCTGGGGCGGGAAGTCCTCGCCGCGATCAGCCCGTCGAATCTGCGTCGGGTACACAGCCTGCCCGATCCCCGGTTCGCGGTCCGGACGGCGGTGCGCCTCGCGGGCCGGTCCTATCTGGACGGTGTCGTCATCCGCCCGGTTCCGCTCGATCGCTCCCTGGTTCGCACGTTCGGCGGCCAGCGCGGCCACACCGACGATCCGGATTCGGTCGGCTACCGCCGCGGTTGCCCTGCTTAGGAGGTAGCCGAGGCGGGAGTGAAGCCGGTTGGCGGACTCGGCCAACGCGTTGGCCGCAGGCATTTCCCACCGGCTCGATCGACGCGCAGAGTCCTTGCAACGCAAAGGACTCGATGAACTCGTGGTCGGCAATCGTTCTCCGCCTGCCCTATCGGCTGCGAAGCACGAGTCCGGTCTGGAAGGCGATGATCGCCAGCTGGACGCGGTCCCGGGCCTCGAGCTTGGCGAACAGACGCGCGACATGAGTCTTCGCCGTCGCCACGCTGATCACCAATCGTTCGGCGATCTCCGTGTTCGACAGTCCCTGTCCGACCAGTGTCAGCACCTCGCGCTCCCGGTCGGTGATCTCCCCGAGGAGACTCGAGTCCGTGGCGGGTTCGGGGTCCGGTCCGGGGGACGCGGGGCGGGACGCGCCCGCGAAGTCCGCGATCAGCCGGCGGGTCACGCTGGGCGCGATCAGTGCGTCCCCGGCGGCCACCACGCGGATCGCGTCCAGGATCGCGTCCAGGGCCATGCTCTTGAGGAGGAATCCGCTTGCCCCGGCACGCAATGCGCCGTAGACGTACTCGTCGTCGTCGAAGGTCGTCAGCACCAGCACCTTGGGCGCATCCGGCTCGGCGGTCGCCTGGCGGGTCGCCTCGATCCCGTCCATGCCCGGCATCCGGATGTCCATCACCACGACGTCCGGCCGCAGCTCACGCGCCAGGCGCACGGCCTCCCGGCCGTCGCCGGCCTGGCCGGCCACCTCCAGATCCTCGGTGTCGCCGATCAGGATCGCGAGCCCAACCAGCATCAGCGGCTGGTCGTCGACCAGCAGCACCCGCACGCTCATGCCGGAAGCCTTGCCGTCACCCGGAACCCGCCCTCCGGACGCCGGCCCGCGCTGAACTGGCCGGACAACAGCGTGACCCGCTCGCGCATGCCGAGCAGGCCGAAGCCGCTCCCGCCGGCCGCCGGGAGCTTCGGACGGCCCGGGCCGCCGAGACCGTCGTCCCCGTCGTCCACCACCTCGACCGTCACGCCTTCCGGCTCGTAACCGACCGCGACCCGGCACGCGGCCGCTCCGGAATGCCGCACCACGTTCGTCACCGACTCCTGGACGATCCGGAACGCCGACAGTTCGATCTCCGGCGGCAGCGGACGCCGCTCGCCCCGCCAGCTCACGTGGACCCGCACCCCGGCGTCGGCCGTCCGTTCGGCGAGCTGCGGGATTTCGGCCAGGCTGCCGGCCGGCGCCAGCGGAGCAGCAGGCGGCAGGGCGTCGTCCGGCTCGGCGCGGCGTAGCGCGCCGAGCATGCGCTGCAGCTCGAGTAGCGTCTGCCGGCTGGTGGTCTCGATGCCGGTCAACGCCTGCCGTGCCTGCTCGGGCTTGGACTCAACGACCCGCGCCGCCGCTCCCGACAGCACCGTGATGATCCCGATGCTGTGCGCGACGCTGTCGTGCAATTCGCGGGCGATCTGAAGCCGCTCGGTCACGACGGCGCGGGCCGCCCGCTGCTCGTCCAGTGCTTCGACGTATTCACGGCGTTTGCGATACACCCCTCCGAAGACCCACGCGACCGCGAACCACAACGCGGACTGCCCAGCCCATTGGGCCGCGTCGCTGAGGGTTTCCCCGGGGTACGAGTGGATGTCGCTGGCGAACGCGGCCGCGACGCCCGCGACGGAGCCGACGGCGGCAGCCTTCGGCCGCCGGACGGCGAGGTACCCGCTCAAGGCGACGAGCAGGACAAGCACGATCCAGGGCCGCGCGCCGAAGAGGTCGCCGAGGACTGATTCGCCCAGGATCATGACGAAGACCACCGTCGGCAGACGGCGCACCAGCAGAACCGGAAGAGCGAGCACAACGCACAGACCCACCAGCTGAGGGAACCGGAGGGTGGGATACCGGAGCAGGCCGGCGTAGCCCGCGACCTCATGGGTCGGCATCGTCTCGCCGAGCATCAGCGCGTAGAAGCACGCGGTGACCAGCACCACGGCATGCGACATCAACCAGGTCACCCGCTTCGATGTCGAGAGACGCTGGAGAAGCTCTTCCATACGGAAGACCGTATGCAACGGCGTCAGCTTTGCGCGTCGCCCCGGGGAGGTACGCGCCGGTACACCTCAGGGACGACGGCCTTGGGCACGATGACATCCGCGGGCCGACGCGACGGACAGCGGTCTGTTCCTAGGTTCGTGGTCATGACGATTTCCCCGGTGATCGATCCTCGCGACGCGACGAAGAAATACGACGACGGCCCGGCCGGCGTGACCTTGTCCACGACGGTGCGGATGATCCTGGGTCCGCCCGATTCCGGTGCCCGCTGGCCGCTTCTGGTCTGTCCGGCGTTGCGCGCCGCCCTAGTGGCGGGTTCTCCCCGAGCATGAAGCAGGACCCGGAATGTCGGAGCACCAACACGATCGAAGCGCTCAGCAGCGCTGACCACTCGTCGGCGATACCGGACTTACCCGGTACGCGAAGCGCGCGACGTCTCGGCCGGGCCTTCGCCACCGCGGGCCTGATCATGATCCCGTGGATTCTTTATCTGTCGATGTCGTTGCCGAAGCAGGCGATGGACAGTCACTGGGCGCTCGCCTGGGTCGGTCTGGACAGTTGCGAGGCACTGACCCTGTTCGCCACCGGTCGATTCCTGAAGCAGGCGGACAATCGCTGCACGCTAACCGCCACCGCGGCCGCTGCGCTTCTTCTGACAGACGCCTGGTTCGACGTTACCGCGGCGACGTCCGGGGGCGAGCTGGCTATCGCGATCGTGATGGCAGTATGCGTGGAAATTCCCATCGCCATCGTGTGCACAGTCTTGGCCTCGCGACTGATCCGCCACCCATTCCCCCAGCGCGAAACCACTGAACAGGCAGCGCTGTGAAAGCCACGGTCAAGGCTTTGGACTTGGAACCCGCTGAGACGTAGCACCCGCGCGTGGTTCCCTCCACAGTTCATGCCTGACTCCGCTCAGCACTGAACGGAGGGCCATGTGCCCCGCTCACCCATGCTCGCGACGCCTATCACTCCGGCTGTTTCCCACAAGCGGCGCGCCAGCCTCGTCGGCGGGACCCGCTCGCTGTCCGGGCTCGTAGCGGCACTGAGTCCGTTCGATGCCGTGCCGGTGGTCGTGCCGTCCGCTAGCGGTATGGGCAGTGCTGATCGTCCGACCTCGCGATGGCAACCGCCGTATTTGAACCCCCCTCGGGCGCAGGCGTTTCCGGGAGTTGGCACCGACTGTCAGCGGACGAGGCGGAAGAACCCGCGCACCTGCTCGACCAGCGACTCCGGCTGCTCCATCGCGGCGAAGTGGCCGCCGCGCGGCATCTCCTCGAACCAGCGCAGGTCGGTGAACCGCAGCTCGGCTTCCCGCCTCGACGGGCGGGTGATATCGCGCGGGTAGATCGACAGCCCGGACGGCGCGGTGACCTTGTCCCGGAAGCTGGCGAAGCTCTCCCAGTACAGGCGCGCCGACGACGTCGCCGACGCGGTGAACCAGTAGACCGAGATCTCGTCGAGGATCTGCTGGCGCGACACCGCGTCTTCGGGGTGGCCGTTGTTGTCCGTCCAGGCCCAGAACTTCTCGGCGATCCAGGCGGCCTGGCCCGCCGGGGAGTCGGTGAGACCGTAGCCGAGCGTCTGCGGCCGGGTCGCCTGCTGCCCCGAGTAGCCTCGGCCGGTGCGCTGGAACTCCTTCGCGGCTTCGAGATTCGCCAGCTCGGCGGGCGTCGGGTCGGCGAAGCCGCCCAGTGCGACGGCTCCCATGTTCAGGTGCACACCGGCGACCCGCTCGGGCGCGACCTCGCCCAGTGCACCGGACACCGCCGAACCCCAGTCGCCGCCCTGCGCGCCGTACCGCTCGTAGCCCAGCGACACCATCAACGCGTCCCAAGCGCGCGCGATGCGCGTGACGTCCCACCCGGTCGTCGACGGCTTGTCGCTCCAGCCGTACCCGGGCAACGAGGGCGCGACCACGTGGAACGCGTCCGCCGGGTCCCCGCCGTGCGCGCGCGGATCGGTCAGCGGGCCGAGGACGTCCAGGAACTCCAGCACCGAACCCGGCCAGCCATGCGTGATGACGAGAGGGAACGCATCCGGCTCCGGCGAGCGGACGTGCACGAAGTGGATGCCGAGCCCGTCGACGGTGTCGCGGTACTGCGGGAAGGCGTTCAGCCGCCGGGCGAACCCGAAGTCGTAGTCCTCGGCCCAGCTGCGGCACAGCTCCTGCGCATAAGCCAGCGGCAGCCCCTGCGACCAGTCGTCCACCGGCTCGGGCTCGGGCCACCGCGTCCGGCGCAGCCGTTCACGCAGATCCGTGATCTCGGCTTCGGTGACGGTGACCTCGAACGGCTCTGCGGCCATCGCGGGTGCTTCCTTCCTCGTTCAGGAGCGGTCGGACAGATGCCAGGGGAACAGCCGACCGGCTCACGCGCCAGTCCGCCAGGCCGGGGTGAGGGCGAGTCCGCCGCTCAGCGCCCCTCGGGACCGGATCGTCGTCTCTTCCCGAGTGTGTTGTGACACGTGACAGCTATTATGGAGGTCACATTAAGGAACGGTGAGGAGACACGTCAAATGCCTGATGCGTGTTACACCGTCTCGGCGGTCCAGACGGCCGTCGATCTCGCCAACACCTTGAGGCCGATCAAGGGAGAGGACGCGCTCAAGACCGTGGCGCAGCTCCGGGACTTCCTCGACGACCATTCCCCGGCCGGGCCGGCCGGGCATTCGGGTTCGGGCGCGGACCGACGGGCCGGTCCGCGACGGCGTCTCACCCGCGCCGACCTGGCGGAAGTCCGCGTGTTGCGCGAGACGGTGCGTGCCGTGCTGGAACGAGCGAACACCGACGCGGCCGGGGCTGCGGCCCTGATCAACGATGGTCTGCGTCGCAGCCGAGCCACCCCGGCGCTGCGTCACGAGCACGACCGCTGGTGGACCGAGGTGACTTCCGATGCCGACCGCTGCTCGGCGCACCTGGCCGCGACCACGCTCAGCTCACTGGCTTCCGTGATCGCCACACTCGGCCCGGCTCGTCTCGGCGTATGTGCCGGGCTGAACTGCCGAGCCGCTTTCGTTGACCTGTCGCGCAATGGCTCGAAGCAGTACTGCACCCGAAACTGTGCGCACCGGGCCAGCGTCGCGGCCTACCGGAGCCGGCAAAGCCAGGGTTGAGTCTCGGCACCTGACCTGGTCAGACCGGCTCCGCGCTCCGTCCGAGCCGGTGACCGTGGGCGGGGCGCGCGGCTGGAACCGTTCGGTCACAGTGTCCCCCGGGTCGGTGGCGTTCGGGGCCCGTCCCTCCACAGTCAGGTGATCCAGAACGCGACATGATCGACAGTGCCGCGCAATGGAGCCATGACTACGACCTCGATGCGGCGGCCCGCCCGATTGGCCGGTCTCGTCCTGTCCCTCACGCTCACCGGCCTGTGCCTGGCGTCCCTGCCGGCTCAGGCGGCTGTCCCCCGGCCTGCGGCGCCGGCCGCGCATCAGCCGGCAGGCAAGAAGACTTCGATGCAGATCCATGCCGGTCCGGTCAAAGGCAAGGTGCACCGCGGAGAACAGATCCGCATCCACGGGCACGTCGCGACCGGCCCGCGCGGCCGCAGCGACGCCGGCGACACGCTGTACCTGCAAACACAGGTCCAGGCCGGGGTCTGGGTGAACCTCGCCTCCGCCCCGTGCGCACCGGACAGCGACTTCGACATCACCCTCGCGCAGAGCACGTCCGGGACCTTGACCTTGCGCATCTTCCACCCCGAAACCAGTGTGTTCGCCGCCGCCTTCTCCGACGTGTTCGCGGTCGTCGTGCTTTAGCCGCACGCCAGTTGGACCCGCGGATCGGATCGGCCGGCTGCTGCACCGCATCCGGCCGATCCGGCCCCGCCGCGCAATGAACCGCGCGGCACCGGCCGCGAGGTCAGGCTCGGCGGTGGATCGACTTCAACGCGAGATACGCCGCCAGCCCCTCCACGCCGTATTCGACGCCGAGGCCGGAGTCACGCCGGCCGCCGAAGGGCGCGGCATGGTTGGAGGCGAAGAAACCGATCCCGACCGAACCGGTGTCCATCCTTTGGGCCACCGCGAAAGCCTGGCTCGGGTCGCTGCCGAACACGACGCCGCCAAGGCCGAACACGGTGTCGTTGGCGAGGTTCGAATGCGGATGGGGGTCGTGCGGGGTCTGCAAGGCCACCCTCGTCTCGGGCGAGGTCGAACTGCTGTTTCCGGGCGCGCCCGCGGTTGGCCCCCGGGACGCTCGTCGCGGTCGCGTCATCACCTGTCAGACCACGACGGCGACGGACGCGGTCCTGAAAGTGTCCAGGTTGGGTCCTTTCGAGGAACGGCCGACGACCGACCACGTCGCGCGGCTGGCGCGCAAGCGCCGGATGGGTCCGGGCGCTACTGCTCGACCGCAACGCGGGAAGCATCCGGACCGCAGCTACTGCGTGCCGCGCCCGAGCTCCCCGGGCTCGTCCCGCCGTGCTGGCCGAGGACGAGGGCGGCCGGCGACGTGTCCTGCTGCCCGGCCGCGTTCTTCGGAGGAGCTTGTCCAAGTCGGACACGGCGAGACGGCTCGGGGGCCTGATCGAACCGACCTAGACAGCCGTGCCCCGGACATCGGACACGTCCTGGCCGATCATTTCTTGGCAGCGGCGAGGCGAAGCGTTGCCAGGACGCCGGCGTGGTCGCTGGGCCACAGTCCGGACGGGGTCAGGTCGGCGGTGGCGGCACCGAGCAGGGAGTCCGCGACCGGGGTCAGTCCGCGTTCGAGCACCAGGTCGATCCGCTGGGTCGGGGTGGACTCGGCGGTGGCCGGGTCCTCCAGGTGCAGCGGCCAGGTGTTGCCGGCCTGGGCGGGATTCGTGGCGGTCCAGGTGTCGGTCAGCCCGTAGCCCAACAGGGCGCTATAGGTAGCAGAGACCCCGGGGCCGGTATTGAAGTCGGCGGCCGCGACCAGCGGCAGGCTGGTGCCGCCGGGTCCGGTGAGCAGTTCGGCGGCCTGGGCAGTGGCGATTTCCGCGGAGAACGCCTCCAGGTGGGTGGCCAGCACTCGGGTGGTGCGGCCCAGGCTGGTGACGTCGGCGGAAATCCAGCCACGCACGACGGGCACAATGCCCAACGGCGTCGGCACGCGAAGCTCGGCGGTGAAGTGTCCAGTGTGGACATTGGCGGTGGACAGCAGGTTGGCTGGCGCGTTGTCGCGGACGAGCAGCGCGTCCCGATCGGTCATGCGCACGTCGTAGCCCAGCAGCGTGGGCGCCTCGACATCAGACTCGTCCAGCGCGGCCACGACCCGGTAGTGCGCGTCGCGGGCGGCCAGCCCGTTCATCAGCAGACTGAGCTGGTCGTAGGCCACGTTCTGGGCCTGAGGTGTTCCCGTCGCACTCAGCGGGCCGGTGCGATAGAGCTCGGCCTCCTGCAACGACACCACATCGGGTTCGGCTGCGGCGATCTCGCCGGCGATCGCGCCCATCCGTTCCGGGATGCCGCTGGCCTGGACCTCCTGCCACACCTCGGTAGTGGCCTGCACGAGCTCCGGCGCCGTCTGCGCCGCGAAGATCGGCCCGTAGTCACTGCCCGAATCCAGGTTGCGCGTCATCACCGACAACGGCCGGCCCACTCCCACTGCCTGGGCGGGCACAACCGCCGCCAGGGTGGACACCGCGGCCACAACCGCCACCGCACTCCAGCGCGACACTACTGGCCACATCCCGCTGCGCTTCATGCCACGCAGTCGCCGCCCGGACAACCGCTGTTACAGCAACCCTCGGGACGGTCGGCGCTTCGCGGGTTCCACCCTGGTCTTCGGCAATTGTCCACCCCGTAGGCCGGTCAGGGCTTCCTGGCGGCTTGAGGGGATTCGGCCACCAGACCGGCGGATGTCGCCGAACGTAGCGGGGCTCAGCGGCGTTGCCGAACCGGAGCGGTCCCTACGATAGGAAAACATGGGGAGGAAACGGAAGAAAGCATCCGGGATCGCAGGCCGCTACTTCGGCTATCTGTTGTTGCCGATAATCGTATATGGCTGGACATCGGGCAACATGAGCGCAGCCTTCATCCTGATCGCCTCGTCGCTGACCATCCTGTACGCGCTCTTCGCAGTGCCTGCCTGGTGCATGGCTACCACCCGGGACGGGCTCGCCTGCCGCCGGAACTCCCACGGGCTGCTGCTCGGATGTTCCCTGCGCGAGCACAAGTGGCAGAAGCTGAAAATGTCTTTCCGCGCCAGCAAATGGGGCGAACTGTTCGGCAAATTCTGGAGCAACACGGCCAACGCCGCCGCAGCCGTCAGCGCCATGGCCGGTACCGGGTCCGCACTCGTCGCCGCCGTCGCTCTCGCCACGAAGTAGCTCTTGCCGCTGGGCTCGAGCCGACTGCCTGGCCATGTGCCGAAGGTGTTCCATCAGCTTGCACGAGGCGCGAATTCGGGTCGTTCAGGCGCATCCAATCCCGCGCGTCGTTCCCCTCCCCCGCCGTTCCCTGTCGGCACCTGAAGGAAGCACCGCAACAGACGTTTTGCAGCCACGCTTAACGCGACCCGGGCCATTCGGTTCGCGGTTCATCGGCGTTCCTCCCGAGCGCCGGATCCAAACAGGATCCGGCCCACGGACCGCAAGCACAACGCACCCGTCGATCTCGACCTCACGCGTTCGTGCGCCCGGGGTGCCGCCAGTTCAGCCCATCGAAGACGGCCGCGCGCACAGGTCCGCCGTGACGATCGGAACTAGGTACCGGTGCGCGAAGGCGCGCAGTCCGGGTTCGTCGTCCAGCGGGAGGTGACCGCGCGGGGTCACGATGAACGAGTGCGCCATCCGGACCAGCACTTCGGCCCTGGCCGCGAGGTCGTCGGCCGGGGGCAGCTGCCGGTCGCGGATCGACCGCTCGAGCAGGTCCACGGTGCCGGCCACGGCTATCTGGATCAGGCCGCTGGCCTCGGTTGTCATTTTGGGCAGCGCGGTCGCCGGTTCCAGCCTTCGCAGCCGGTTGATCAGCGGATGGTTCCAGAGGGTGTGCACCACGGTGGCGAACGCGACCGCGATCCGGTCGGCGATGGCGTCCTCCTTGTCCGCGGTGTCGAACACCGACGCGAAGATCCGGCGCGCCTCGCGGGCGTTCACAGCCTCGACCAGCTCGCTCTTGGACCCGACGCGGCGATAGATGGTCACCCGGTCCACCCCGGCCCGCCCGGCGACGTCTTCCAGCGTGGTTCGGCGGATGCCCACCTCCTCGAACAGGGCGAGGGCGGCGTCGAGGATGCGGTCGGTGGCGGAACCCGCGGTCGGGTGCGGCTCGTCGAAGCGGGCGGTCATGGGCCCAGCCTACGGGTCGCTCGCAACATTTCGCCAATACTGTTGCACCAATGCCACATTGCAACATTCTTTGTTGCATCGTAGAGTCTGGCGACGACCCCGACATCGCGAGGAGCTTCGGATGCCTGAGCGGCCCGCCACTCTGTGTGAAGCCTTCCAGCGCACCGCGCGCATCGATCCCGACGCGATCGCGCTGCGCACTCCGGGTGCGGCGCAGACCCTGACCTGGCGGGCCTACGCGGAGCAGGTCCGCCAGGTCGCAGCGGGCCTCGCCGCGCTGGGCATCAGGCGCGGCGACGCGGTCGCGCTGATGATGGGCAACCGGATCGAGTTCTATCCGCTCGAGGTCGGCGCGCAGCATGTCGGCGCGACCTCGTTCTCGGTCTACAACACCCTGGCGACAGACCAGCTCGCGCACGTCCTCGGCAACGCGGGCAGCAGGCTGGTGTGCTGCGAGGCCCAGTACGTCGACCGGATCCGCGCGAGCGGAGCGGAGATCGAGCACCTGGTGGTGATCGACGCCGACGGCGAAGCACCCGAAGGCACGCTGACCGTCGCGGACCTGATCGCGGGCGGCGCGGCGGACCACGACTTCGAGGCAGGCTGGCGGGCCGTGCGCCCGCACGACGTCGCCACTCTGACCTACACCTCGGGCACCACCGGCACGCCGAAGGGGGTGGAATCCACCCACGCGAACCTGATGTCCGAGGCGTACGGGTTCGCGCAGGTGATGGACCTGGAGTTCGGCGACCGGATCACCTCGTACCTGCCCGCCGCGCACATCGCCGACCGGTTCACCACGTTGTACCTGCAGGAAGTCTTCGGCCTCCAAATCACCGCGGTCGCCGACGCACGGCGGATCGCGGCGGCGTTGCCGGACGTGCGCCCGACGATCTGGGGCGGAGTCCCGCGGGTGTGGGAAAAACTGAAGGCGGCCATCGAGGCGGGCGTCGCCGCGGAACCGGACGAGGCCCGCCGGCAAGGTCTGCGGCAGGGGCTGGCCGTCGCGGCGAAACGGGGGGCAGCCGCGCTGGCCGGTACCGCCATGCCGGACGACGCCGCCGCTGAATGGGCCGAAGCCGACCGCCTTGTGCTGGCTCCGCTGCGCCGGAAGATCGGGCTGGACCAGGTCCGCTGGGCGATCTCCGGCGCCGCGCCGATCGCGGCGGAGACTCTCGGGTTCTTCGCCGGCCTCGGCATCCCGATCGCCGAAATCTGGGGCATGTCGGAGCTGACTTGCGTGGCCAGTGTTGCGCATCCGCGCGACGCCAAGCTGGGCTCCGTCGGCCGGCTGTTGCCTGGGATGGAAGGAAAACTCACCGACGAGGGCGAGCTGCTCGTGCGAGGCCCGCTGGTGATGCGGGGCTACCGCAAGGAGCCGGAGAAGACCGCCGAGGCCGTCGACGCCGAGGGCTGGCTGCACACCGGCGACATCGTGCGGCGGGACGACGACGGCTTCCTGTGGGTGGTGGACCGCAAGAAGGAATTGATCATCAACGCCTCCGGCAAGAACATGTCGCCCGCGAACATCGAGAACACGATCAAGGCCGCGGCGCCGATGATCGGTGCGCTGAGCACGATCGGCGAGGGCAGGCCGTTCAACACCGCGCTCGTCGTGCTCGATGCGGACGGTGCGACCGCGTACGCGGCACAGCGCGGCATGTCCGACGCGAGCGCCGAGGCGCTGGCCGAAGACCCAGACGTGATCGAGCTGATCACCGCGGGGATCGCGGCGGGCAACGCGAAGCTTTCCCGGGTCGAGCAGATCCGCCGATTCCTGGTCCTGCCGACGTTCTGGGAGCCCGGCGGTGACGAGCTCACCTTGACGATGAAGCTGCGCCGCAAGCCGATCCTCGCCAAGTACGCCGCCGAAATCGAGGCGCTCTACGCCCGCGATCCAGGCACCGGTGTGCACGAAACCGTTGCGCTGCAAGGGAGCTGACAATGTCGAACTGGTACCCGCTCGCCGCGTCCGACGGCGACGTGGTGCGGGACGCAGCGACCTGGTCGCTGTTCACGAAGTTCGGCGAAGACCTCCGGTTGGAGGCCACCCCCGCCGGAACGCGGCTCACCTGGACCTTCGCCTACACCGGGGTGCCCGCGCCGGCACCGGTCCTGAAGCTGAGCAGCGCAGTCAACAGCCGAGTGCTGGGCAGTGTCGCCCGGGGTGTCCGCACGGCGGTCGAACAGAAAGGAGCCCGCCGATGACGCAGGTCCAGGCGAATGCGCGCACGTTCGAGGTGCGAGATCCCGGCAGCGGCCGGGTGGTCGGGACGTACCCCGAGCACGACGAGGCCGAGGTCGCGGACGCGGTGGCCGCCGCGCGGTCCGCGGCACCGCGGTGGGCAGCGCTGAGTTTCGCCGAGCGCGGCCGGATGCTGAGCCGCTGGCGGGCGGAAATCGCCCGGGGCAGCGCTGAGCTCGCCGCGGTGATGCACGCGGAGATCGGCAAACCGCCAGCGGACGGCAAGCTCGAGATCGTGATGGGGCTGCAGCATCTGGCCTGGGCGAGCAAGAACGCCGGCAAGGTGCTCGGCCCGCGCCCGGTGCCCAGCGACCTGATGACCATCAACCAGCGGGCGACGCTGGAGTACCCGCCGCTAGGCGTGGTGGGCGTGATCGGGCCGTGGAACTATCCCGTGTTCACCCCGCTCGGCTCGCTGTCGTGCGCACTGGCCGCGGGCAACGCGGTCGTGTTCAAGCCGAGCGAATTCTCGCCAGAGGTGGGGAAATGGCTGGCCGAGGCGTTCGCCAAAGCCGTGCCGGGACATCCGGTGCTGCAGCTGGTCACCGGTTCCGGGGCGACCGGGGCGGCGTTGTGCGCGTCCGGGGTGGACAAGATCGGCTTCACCGGCTCGACCGCCACCGGCAAGAAAGTGATGGCCGCCTGCGCCGAGTCGCTGACGCCGGTGCTGATGGAGTGCGGGGGAAAGGACGCGCTGGTGGTCGACGCCGACGCGGATCTGGACGCGGCCGCCGACGCCGCGGTCTGGGGCGCACTGTCCAACGCCGGTCAGACCTGCCTCGGAGTCGAACGGGTCTACGTGCACGAAGCGGTGTACGACGCGTTCCTGGCCAAGGTGATCGCGGCAGCCGAGGATGTGCGGGCGGGCTCGGATCCAGCCGCCAAGATCGGCCCGGTCACCATGCCCAGTCAGGTGGAGGTCATCCGCGAGCACCTGCGGGACGCGGTCGATCGAGGCGGCCGGGTCGTGCTCGGCGGCCTTGACGCGATCGCGGGTCAGTTCGTCCAGCCGACGATCCTGGCCGACGTGCCGGAAGACGCGCTCGCGGTGACCGACGAGACTTTCGGCCCGACGATGACCGTCGCCAGGGTCGCCGACATGGGCGAAGCGGTCGAGCGGGTCAACGCCAGCCGGTACCACCTGGGCGCCACGGTCTTCGCGCGCAAACAGGGCGAGGACATCGCCCGCCGGATCCGAGCGGGCGGCGTCGCGGTCAACGCCTTCGTCGCCTACGCCACGATACCGGCCCTGCCGCTCGGCGGCGTGGGCGATTCCGGCTTCGGCCGGGTCCACGGCCCGAACGGGCTGCGCGAGTTCACTTACCCCAAAGCCATTACCCGGCAACGCTTCCCCTCGCCGCTGGCGTTGACGACCTTCACTAGGACCGAGTTCACCGACCGGGTCGTCGCTGCGCTGACCACGCTGCTGCACGGCCGGTGCCGATGACAGCCCCAGGAGCATCGATGACCTTCGAGACCATCGTCTACCGCGTGGCGGAGCGGATCGCGACGATCACCCTCGACCGGCCCGGGGCCCGCAACGGCTACACGGTCGCGATGGCGAACGAACTCGGCGACGCGTTCGCCCGGGCGGACGCCGACGAGGACGTCCGGGCGATCGTGCTCAACGCCGCGGGCAAGGACTTCTGCGTCGGCATGGACCTGAGCGAAGGCGGCGACGACTTCACCGTGCCGGGCTGGGTCGAACCCGCGTCGCGCGCCACTCGGCCGCTGTTCCGGGCGAACAAGCCGGTCATCGCCGCGGTGCAGGGAGCCGCGGTCGGGGTCGGGTCCACGCTCATCCTGCCCGCCGACATCCGCGTCGCCGCGTCCGGCGCGCGATTCGGTTTCGTCTTCGCCCGCCGCGGACTGTTCCCCGAGGGCGGTTCGACCTGGTTCCTGCCCCGGATCGTCGGGCTTTCCCGGGCACAGGAGTGGATGCTCACCGGCCGGCTGATACCCGCGGCTGAAGCACTCGCCGCCGGATTGGTATCGCGGGTGGTCGAGCCGGAGCTGCTGCTGGACACCGCCTACGGCATCGCCAGGGAGATCGTTTCCGCCACCGCGCCAGTGGCGGCGGCGGTGATCCGGCAGGCCCTGCTGCACATGCACGGCGAGCCGAGTCCGGAACCGGCTTTCCGGCTCGATTCGCGGCTGATCGCGCATGCGTTCGCGAGCCCCGATGCTCGCGAGGGCATCACCGCGTTTCTGCAGAAGCGGGCACCGGAATTTCGCGGCACGGTCGGCGCCGATCTGCCGGGGTTCCTGCCGTGGCTGGACAGCGAGTCCCACCCGGCCTGACCACGCCCGGGCCGAATCCGGCCGGGCCAGGCCGGAAACAGCGCAATGTTCGTGACTGAGAGGTGATGTGCCATGCCAGAACGGAATCCGCCGGCCTACGAGGACGAAGCGCTCGCTATCCGAGCCCGGGACGTGCGCTTCGACTGGGCCGGGGTGCCGACCGAGTACATCCCCGGCCACGCCTACGCCACCCACTTCTGGAACGTCATGCACCTGGTGCTGCCCGAGGGCGAGCGCGCGATGGCCGACGTGCTCGGCCGGGCGCTGCCGCGGATCGACGACCCCCGGCTGCACGAGGAGCTGATCGGCTTCATCGGCCAGGAAGAGACCCACGCCAGCTCGCACGAGTCGTTCCGGGTTTACCTGCAGCAGCACGGTTTCGACGTCTCGAAGATCATGCGGCTGATGGAGTTCGTGATGGACAAGGTCTTCGGCGACCACGGCCTGACCGGCCGCGCGGGCGAAGCCTGGCTGCGGGAGCGGCTCGGCATCTACGCCGCCGCCGAGCATTTCACCGCGACCGTCGGCGAATGGCTGCTCGACAACCGCCGGCTCGACGAGATCGGCGTCGACCCTACGATGCTCGACCTGCTGCGCTGGCACGGTGCGGAGGAGATGGAGCACCGCAACGTGGCCTACGACGTTTTCCAGTACGTCGACGGCAGCTACGGCCGCCGGATGCGCACCGCGCTGCTCGCCTCAGCCGGGCTCCTGGTGCTCTGGCTCTACACCTCGAGCTGGCTGTATGCCAGCGATCCGACCGTCGCCCAACGCCGCTGGGCGTGGCCGCTGGAGTTCGTCAAGGCGGTGCGTGCCGGGCTGATCCCGGGGACCCGGTTCATATTCAGGGAGATCCCGCAGTATTTGCGGCCGCGGTTCCATCCCTCGCGAATGGGCCCGATCGACAAGGCCGTGCGCTATCTCGCGCAGTCGCCGGCGGCGCGGGGCGCGGCGACGCCATGACCGAAACGACCGGCTATCAGCCCGCACGGGCCGCTCGGGCGATCGCCAAGGGCGTTCGCGCCTACGCCAGAGTGTTCGCCGACAGCGCGGCGGCACCCTATCTGTCTCGGCCTAACCCGGTGCGGCGCCACGGATTCGACCTCGATCTGCGGGTCGCCGCGACGACCGCCGAGACGCCGGACGTCCGCGGCTTCACGCTGCGCCGCACCGACGGCGGCGTGCTGCCGGCCTGGGTCCCCGGCGCGCACCTCGACGTCTTCCTGCCTTCGGGCTTGCTGCGGCAGTACTCGTTGTGCGGCGACCCCGCCGACCGCACCTGCTATCGGATCGCGGTGCGCCGGATCGACGGCGGTGGCGGCGGATCGCTGGCCATGCACCAAGAAGTGACCGAAGGCAGCATGCTCACCGTGCGCGGGCCGCGCAACGCCTTCAGCCTGATCGCGGCATCGTCCTACCTGTTCGTCGCCGGCGGCATCGGGATCACCCCCATCCTGCCGATGGTGCGCGCGGCCGCCGGTCGCGGCGTCGAGTGGGAACTGCTCTACACCGGACGGTCTCTGGCGACGATGCCGTTCGTCGAAGAACTGCGGGCAATCGACCCGGACCGGGTGCTCCTGCGCCCGGACGACGAGCATGGTGTCCCAGACGCGACCGAACTCCTGAGGCACGCGCGGCCCGGCGCGGCGACCTACGTGTGCGGCCCGCCGCCCCTGATCGAAGCCGCCCGTACCGTGCAGCCCGAGCTGAACCCGACCGGATCGCTGCACAGCGAACGTTTTTCCGCCCCGCCGGTCGTCGGCGGCAAAGCGTTCGAAGTGCATCTGGCACGGCACGGCGAGACGGTGCCGGTCGCCGCCGACGAGTCGGTGCTGGCCGCCCTCCGCCGGGTCCGGCCCGGCGTCCGTTATTCCTGCCAGCAGGGGTTCTGCGGCAGCTGCAAACTGCGCGTGCTCGCCGGCGACGTCGAGCACCGGGACACCAGGCTGCGCGCGGCCGAGCGCGAGACCGACATGCTCGTCTGCGTCTCGCGATCGACCGGCGGACCCCTCACCCTCGACCTGTGAGCCGGAGTGATTCCATGACCCAGCATGTCCGCGTTGCGATCATCGGCGCCGGCTTCGGCGGGCTCGGCACCGCCATCCGCTTGCAGCAGGAGGGAATCGGCGACTTCGTCGTGCTGGAACGGGCGCACGAGGTCGGCGGCACCTGGCAGATCAACGACTATCCGGGTGCGCAGTGCGACGTGCCCGCGTTGATCTACTCGTTCTCCTTCGCTCCGAACCCGGAGTGGAGCAGGCTTTATCCGCTGCAGAGCGAACTCAAGGAGTACCTCCACCGCTGTGCCGTCGAGTTCGGGGTGCTGCCGAAGATCCGGTTCGGTACCGAGGTCACCGGCGCGGTGTGGGACGACGAGTCCTGCCGGTGGCGGATCTCGACCAGCACCGGGGAGTTCACCGCGCAGGTGCTGGTCGGTGCGATCGGCCCGTTCAGCTCGCCGTCGGTGCCGGAGCTGCCCGGTCTGGCGAGGTTCCGCGGCACGGTGTTCCACTCGCAGTCGTGGGACCACGACCACGACCTGACCGGTGAACGAGTCGGGGTGATCGGCACCGGCGCTTCAGCTGTGCAGTTCATCCCGCGGGTGCAACCGAAAGCCGGTCAGCTGACGGTTTTCCAGCGCACGCCGATCTGGGTGCTGCCGCATCCGGACCGCCCGGTCAGCCGGCGCATCCGGCGGCTCTACCGTCGAGTGCCTGGCCTGCAGGCCGCCGTCCGCAACGCGTGGGCGTTGACCTTCGAGGCGCTGGTTCCGGGTTTCGTGATCGAGCCGAAGCTGCAGAAGCCGCTGGAGTGGTCGGCCCGGGCGCTGTTGCGCCGCCAAGTCGCGGACCCCGTGCTGCGGGCGAAGCTCACTCCCTCCTACGCCGTGGGCTGCAAGCGGCCGACCTTCTCGAACGCGTACTACCCGGCGCTCACCGCACCCAACAGCACGGTGGTGACCGCGGGGATCGCCGAAGTGACCGAGCACGGGATCCGGACCGCGGACGGCGCCGAGCACCAGCTCGACACGATCATCTTCGGCACCGGCTTCCGGATGACCGACCACCCGGGGTTCGAGCTGATCCGCGGCCGGGACGGCCGCAGCGTCGCCGATCATTGGCGATCCGGCGGGATGACCGCGTACCTGGGCACCACCATGGCCGGTTTCCCGAACCTGTTCCTGATCCTCGGCCCCAACTCCGGCGTCTACACCTCAGCGGTGATCACCATCGAGGACCAGGTGCGCTACCTCGTCGACGCGCTCAAGGAGCTGGACCGGCGCGAGCTGGCGGCGCTGGAGGTCACGCCCGAGGCGGAACGGGAATTCGCGGAATGGGCCGACCACGGCCTGCGGCGCTCGGTCTTCCTCACCGGCGGCTGCACCAGCTACTACCTCAGTTCCGCCGGCCGCAACTTCGCCCACTACCCCGGCTTCTCCGCCGGATTCCGTGCCCGTACCCGCAAAGTCGCCTTCGAGCACTACACGGTCCGGCCGGCGAACGTCACCGAGGAGACGCAGGCATGAGCACCCGGCGGCCCTTCGACGTGCGCGACAAAGTCGTGCTGATCACCGGTGCCGGGCAGGGCATCGGGTTCGCGCTGGCCAGGAAACTGCACCGCGCCGGTGCGCAGGTGACGCTGCTCGACGTCGACCCGACGCGCCTGGCCGGGGCCGGGCAGAAGCTGGCCGGGGCGTTCACGGTGACCGCGGACGTGACCGACCGGGCCGCGATGGCGGAGGCGGCCCGCACCGTGCACGCCCGGCACGGGCGGCTCGACGTCGTCGTCGCGAACGCCGGGGTCACCCCGGTGCCGGCGACGATCCGGGCGATGGACCTCGCGGACTACGACCGGGTCGTGGCGATCAACCAGATCGGCGTGCTCAACACGGTCCAGCCCACGCTCGAATCGATCATCGCTACGCGGGGCCACGTCGTCGTGGTCTCGTCGTGCGCGGCGTTCTCGGCGGGCATGGGCGGATCGGCCTACATGTCGACGAAGGCGGCGGCCGAGCAGATCGGCCGCGCGCTGAAGCTGGAACTGGCCCCGCACGGCGCCAGCGCGGGCGTGGCGTACTTCGGTTTCGTGGACACCCCGCTGGCCACCGCGACGCTGGACGACGACGCCACCGGCCGCCGTCTCGACCAGCTGCTGGGCTGGCCGCTGAACCGGCGGATCTCCGCGGAGCAGGCGGCCGCCTCGATCGCCCGCGGAATCACGCGGCGGGCCGCCACCACGATCGCGCCCGCCCGGTGGCTGCCCTACTCGCTGTTGCGCGGTGTGGTCAACCCGCTGCTCGATCAGGTGCTGGTCCGGGATCGGCGGGTGGTCGAGCTGATCCGCGAGCTGGAACGCCGCCGCGAGCCGCGGCCGTGAACCGCAGCCTGCTGGGCGGACCGAGCCTGGCCAGTCTGGCCGTCCTGGCCGGCGCGCGGCTGCTCGTCCGGCCGCGGATGGACACGGTCCGGCTCGATGGCGCTTCACTGCGGTATCTGCGCGCGGGCGTCGCCGCTGCCGGGATACTCGCCGGGTGGTGCGGAGGCGCGGTGGTCGAACCGGTGCGGACAGCGGGCTTCTCGGGCGAATGGGTGCGGGCCCGCGACGCGCGTCCGATCGATGCCGGCGCGGTCATCTACCTGCACGGCGGCGGCTACGTCTCCTCGTCGCCGCGCGCGTATCGCGGCGTGACCGGCCCGCTCTCCCGGCTGACCGCGCTCGCGGTGCTCGCCGTGCGTTACCGCCGGGCACCGGAACATCCGTTCCCGGCCGCGATCGACGACGCCCTCGCCGCGTACGAATGGCTGCTGACCCACGGTGTCCCGCCGGAGCGGATCGCCATCGCGGGTGATTCGGCGGGCGCGCACCTCGCGGTCGGCCTCGTGACGACGTTGGCTCAGCTCAGCCGTCCCTGTCCGGCCGCGCTGGCGCTGTTCTCCCCGCTGCTCGATCCAGCGCTGACCGAGGCCGTCCACCGCGACGCCGAACGACCCGACCCGATCATCACCCCGGCATTCGCCGCCCGGTGCTCGGCTGTGTTCCGCCCCGGCGGTGACTTCAGCGATCCTCGGCTGGCACCGTTGCAGCTGGATCCGGCTCTGTTGCGCCGATTTCCCCCCGTGCAGACCCACGTCGGCGGCACCGAGTGCTTCGCGGGCGATGCCAAACGGCTGCATGAACAACTCGACCAAGCCGGGGTGCGCAACCAACTCGTGGTCGCACCTGGACAGGTGCATTCCTACGTGGTGCTCAACCGCGTACTGCCGGAAGCACGCTGGGCACTGCGCCGGTCTGCGGCCTTCCTCTGCACGCACCTGGCCGGCGAGCAACCGGAGGCGCTGAAAACCCGCTGGTAGACAGCGACTGCTCCGCCAGCTCGCTCCGGGAAACCGTTCAACGCGCGGGCGTGGCCACCACGGGCGCGACCACACCACTGCGGGATTCGCCGCGTTGGCGGCCCGGCTGGGAGGCCTCGGAGACATCGAGCGGTGGCCTCGAACGCCCGGATGGGCGGCTGGGTGCGCTGCTGGCCGCCGGGTGCTCGGTACGGGCAGCGTCGTGGTCTGTGATCATCTTGGCCTCACGACGTTCGCGCCGACATCCGGTCGGCGTTCGCCTCCGCCGCTTGGACGAACGCGGCCGCTGGTTCACTGAGCACCTGATGGTGCCGCCAGGCGATGCCGATGATCCGCGGGCTGACCCTGGCCAGTTCGATGATCCGTATTCCCGGGCGAAACTGCTCGACCGCGAGCCGGGGAACGAAGGCGACGCCATGGCCTTCCGCGGCGAGGCTGAGCAACGTCGCAGTGTGGTTGCTCCGGAACACGACTCGTTCGGCATAACTGGGGCGGCCCACTCGCGACACCATCGAGTGCACCGGCCGGAGCTCGGCGTAGGTCATCAGCCGGATGTCTGGGTAGTCGTCCAGCACGATCGGCCCGTCGGCTTGCGCGAGGGCCGAGCCCTCGGCTGCGACGAGCACGTACGGATCCTCCAGCAGCGCCCGCGCTTCGAACGGGCCTTCGGGCAACGGAAACACGACAAAAGTCAGATCGAGCTCGTCCCGCTCCAGCCGTTCGAGCAGGTCGCCGTCGTCGGGCAGCTCGGTCAGCTCCACTCGGATGTCCGGAAAAGCCCGCACGAAACCGGCGAGGGCGGCCGGCAGCAGGTTGGCGCCGACGCTCTCGAAACATCCGACGCGCAGCACCCGGGGCTGGCCCTGCGAAAGGGCGAGGACCTCGTCGGCAAGCTCCTGCAACGTGCTGGTGAGGGTCGCCGCGTGTTCCATCAGCACGCGTCCCGCGGGGGTCAGCGAGACCGGCCGGCCGCCGACCGAGCGGTTCACGACCCGGCCGTTGATCAGCTTCTCCAGGCGGTCGATCTGCTGACTGACCGCAGATTGGGTGTAGCCGAGCGACTCGGCCGCCGCGGTGAACGATCCCGTCCGCACGACCGCGGACAACGAGACGAAGTGGCGGATGTCCAAACGCGCCCAGAGCGGCGACACGGCGACCTCCATAAGCCTCTCTAATGGTCGCCACACAATAGACTCGCTGGCCCTTATGCGCCAGGGACCGCAGAGTGGGGTGCCACACCGGCCGAACCGTTGAAGGAGAAATGCGATGACCCACTCGCCGCAGGCTGTCCGAGCCGCACAGGTAATCGATCTTGAGCGGTACCCGATCGATCGCTTGGACAGCCCCAAAGGGGAAGCCATGATCGCCTTCTGCCGAGCGTCCCTGGCATTCGAGGGCGCCTGCCAGCTTCCGGGGTTCCTCCGGCCGGACGCGGTGCGGCAGCTGGTGGCCGAGGCGCTGGCCAAACGGGACGCGGCCTTCCGCACTGACGCGAAACACAATGTCTATTTCGAGAATGTCCCGGAGGCCGCGGACTCCGCCGACCCGCGCTCGCAGCTCTTGCATTCCTCCAAGTCCGCGATCGCCTGGGACCTCGTCGATGCCGAGTCGCCGCTGCGTATCGCCTACGAATGGGATGCGCTCACCGAATTCATGGGGCGCGTGCTCGGCGAGTCCGACCTCTACCGGTACGCGGATCCGCTGGGGGCCGCCTCGCTGATGATCTTCGATGAAGGCGACGAGCTCGGCTGGCACTTCGACCGTTCCCCGTTCGCGGTGACGCTCATGCTCCAGCCGTCCGCCGACGGCGGTGCGTACGAATACCACTATCGCCTGCGCACCGGCGAGGACGAGAACGCGGACGGGGTCGTCGCCGCGCTGCGCGGCGAGCATCCCGGCCGGATCACGCTTCCGAATGAGCCCGGTACGCTCAGCTTGTTCCGCGGCCAGCACTCGTTGCACCGGGTCACGCCTGTGCTTGGCGACCACCCGAGGATCAACGCGGTCCTCGCGTACTCGCCGAAGCCCGGCGACAAGCTCAACACCCTGACCCAGGAGCTTTTCTACGGCCGCAGCGCCTGATCGCGACCGGTCCCCGCGACACCGGGGACGGGGGGGGGAGACGTGTCCGACGCCGCAGGCGTCCCCACCACAGCGACCAGGAGGCACCCATGGGTGCGAATGTGCAAGTCAAAACTGCGCACACCGACGAGCCACTGACCAAATTCCATCTCCGGGTAACCGCGACCACTTTCGGCGCCAACTTCTCGGATGGCTACGCACTCGGCATCATCGGTGCGCTGCTGCCGACGCTCACCACCACCATGAATCTGTCCGGCGCGTGGGAGGGGCTGCTCGGCGCGTCGGCCCTGATCGGCCTCTTCTTCGGCAGCATGCTGCTCGGGCGGGTAGCCGACGGCATCGGCCGGCAAAAGCTCTATCTCTACAATTTCGTACTGATCACAGTCGCATCCGCGGCCCAGCTGTGGGCACACACCCCGCTGACTCTGTTCCTGCTCAGGTTGCTGATCGGATTCGGCCTGGGCGCGGACTACGCGGTGGGCCCGACCCTGCTCGCCGAATTCGCTCCCCGGCGGCTGCGCGGACTGCTTCTCGGCTCGCTCACGGTGCTGTGGACGGTCGGCTACGTGGTCGCCAATATCCTGGGCAGCTATATCTCGATCGACGACACGTCCGCACACTGGCTGCTCGCCAGCGGCGCGCTGCCCGCGGCCCTCGTGCTGCTGCTTCGGATCGGCATCCCGGAATCCCCGAGCTGGCTCGCCAGCCACGGCCGCGTCGACGAGGCAAGACTGATCCGCCGACGGTACCTCGGACAGGCCGACCCTGGCACCGCGGATGCGAACCCGGTGCCGGCCGAGCCCCCGCCGGCTGCTCGTTATCGCGATTTGTTCAGCCCCGGGCAGGCGAAGAGAACCTGGTTCGGCGTCCTTTTCTTCAGCGCACAGGTGCTGCCGTACTTCGCCATCTACACTTTCATGTCGCAGATTTTGGAAACCATTCATATTTCGGACGCGAACACCCAGAACCTGGTGCTCAACCTCGCATTGCTGCTCGGCGGCGTGATCGGGCTCTGGCCGATCCAGCGGATGGGCCGGCGCCCGTTCACCATTGTCACCTTCGTGATCCTCACCGCCTGCCTCGGGTTGATGGCGATCTTCGCCGATGCCTCCGGCTGGGTGCTGATGGTGCCGTTCGTCATCTACACCTTCGTGATGTCCGGTGCTTCCAACATCACTCAGGTCTATCCGCCTGAACTGTTCCCCACTGCCCTGCGGGGCACCGGAGTCGGCTTCCTCAACGCGGCGAGCCGGGTCGCTTCCGCGGTGGGCACCTTTGTCCTGCCGGTCAGCCTGAGCACGATCGGCATGGGCTGGTCGATGGGCTGGATGGCCGCGGTGCTCCTGCTCGGCACGATCGTGAGCGTCGCCTGGGCACCCGAAACCCGCAATACCCTCACCGGCGATGATTGGCAGCACTGATGGCGCACCCGTTCCTCTGTCTTTCTGGAAACTCGCTCGACGCCGCTCAAGTGACCGCGCTCGCCCGCAGCCGCCTGACGATCACCGTCGACACCAAGGCTCGCGAGCGGGTGCGCGAGGCGCATGGCATCGCACAACGAATAGTCGGAAACCGTCGCGTTTACGGGTATACAACAGGTGTCGGAGCAAATCGCACAACGTGCGTGGCAAAGGCACCCGCGCACGACGCCTTCGGCATGCAGCTGCTGCGCAGCCACAGCGGCGGTATCGGACCTGAGGTGCCCGGCGAGCAGGTCCGCGCGATGCTCGCCGTCCGGCTCAACCAGTTGCTCGCCGGCGGGACGTCGATCCAAGTCGAAGTGCTGGACCGAATCGCCGAAGCGCTGGCAAGCGGTCACCTTCCGACCGTTCATGCCTTCGGCGCCATCGGCACTGGCGATCTGTCGGCGCTCGGAGAGCTGGGGCTCACCCTGGCTGGAGAACTGCCCTGGCAGGGCGGGAACGGGCCGGCGCCCGCGTCGATCGTGCTCGATCGTCGCGACGCTCTCCCGCTGATGTCCAGCGGCGCTCTGACGATCGGACAATCCGCTCTCGGTGCGACCGATCTGAAAGCACTGCTGGATCAGGTGCCCTTGATCGCCGCGTTGACCTTGACCGCGATCCGCGGTTCCGCCGAGGCGTACAGCCAGCGCGTGCACGACCTCAAGCCGCATGCGGGCACCCAGACAGTGGCGGCGCGGATGCGTCAGCTCCTCTCCTCCGCTGACTGGACGTCTCATCTGGTTCAGGACCCGTTCGGTTTGCGCTGCCTGCCCCAGGTCGACGGCGCGGCCGTGGATGCCTGGCGGCGGTTGGACGAAGTGCTCGCCGTCGAAATCAATGCGGCGGCAGAGAACCCGTTGCTCGACGCCGACGAGGAGGACTACCACCATCACGGGGGCTTTCACCAGGCACAGCTGGCGCTTGCCCTCGATCAGTTCCGGCTCAGCCTGGTGGGCACCGCCGCGCTGTCGGCGGCTCGGCTCGGCTATCTTGTCGAGCCCAGCTTCACCGGTCTGTCGCCGTTTCTGTCCGACGGAAGCCCGGGCAGCAGCGGCGTCATGATCACCGAGTACACGGCCCAGTCCGCGCTTGCCGAACTGCGCACGCACGCACAACCGGTCTCGCTCGGCCACGCCGTCATTTCCCGCGGCTCCGAGGATCACGCGAGCTTCGCTTCCACCGGTGCCCGTCGCCTCCTCGATTCGGTGCAACCGTTCCAGCTCGTTTTGGCCTGCGAATTGCTCGCCGCGATCCGTGCGCTCCGGCTGCGCGATTTCGTTCCGCCCGGATGCGGCGAGCTCCGCGACTTTTACGAAACCGCGGTAAAACGGCTCCAGTCATCGGCAAGGGATCGAAACCTGACTGAGGACCTTCACACAGCGGCAGCGATACTGGCCGACGGCGCGACGAGCTGACCCGCGGCTGTCGCGCCGACGGATTGGACTAGCCGTCGAACGAACTCCGTGCCCGGGCAGGTCTTCGGGCACGGAGTTCGTTCTGGTTCCGACCCCGCACGACCGAGGCGACCTGCCCGGGTTCCACACCCGACGCCATCCAGCGACCACGGCGCCGGAGCCTCGGCAAGCGCGGCCGCTTCGTACTGTCCGATCTGCCAAGACTCATGCCTGGATCGGGAAACCGTCTGGGATCAGGTCTGCGACGTTCCCGGGCAACACCTCCCGGCAGTCACCGGCCGCGGTACCGGGCGTCGCCCTCGGCCAATCGGCGTTCGGGCCGGTGAAGGTTATCGGGACGCCTCTTGGACCAGCTTGTCGGCGAAGTGCCGGCGGCAGCCCGCACTGCAGAAACCGTAGGTCGTGCCCTGGTGTTCCAGGGTTTCGACCAGTTCGGTGGCGATCATGCCGCACACCGGGTCGATGAGCGCGCCGTCGGGTGCCGGGGTGTCGGTCTTGGCCTGGCTCATCATTTCCAGCAGCGCCGACTCGCCGATCACCCGGCCGTACACGCCGTATCCGCCCTCGGGCACGCCGACGACGTGCACCTCGACGTGCGGCTGGCGGTAGAGCCGCTCGGGGTCGTCGTCGGCCTGCGCCAGCGCGCGGGTGATGCTGGCGACCAGGAATGGGGTCATGGCCTTGCGCCAGGGGCCGGGCACGGAGACCCGCACCACGTAGCGCGGCGGCTCGACGGGGTCGAGCTGGCGGCTGTCCGCGATCCAAGTGCCGATTTCGTGGACGACGACGTGGTTGATGGAATCCAGGAAGTCCAGCACGCCCAGGTTGGCACTGGCCACTTCGTGGGCGTCCACGACGTCCCGGATGGCGTCCACATGGGTCACCAGTTGCTTCATGGTCAGCCGTGTCGCGAGCTGGTGCAGTTCGTCCGGGGCGAACGTGCCGCGCGGGACGAACAGCTCGAGAAACATCATTGTCAGGTCCTCCGTGATCGGCCGGCCGACGCGCTCGGGTGCGTCGGACTTGCTGGTCACAGACGGTGGCGCAGTGTGCTGTCAGCCGGCTCTCAGCCGACTTCCAGCGCGGTTCGCCCGGTCGCCGGGGGCGGGACGTGGCCGGCGATCGCGGCAAGGGCATCCGCGCGACCGAGCCGCCGGCCTTCGTTGTAGGCGGCTTCGTAGGAGGCCGAGCCGAGGGCAGTGCTGAGCTCTTCAGCCAGTCTGGCGACGTCCGGATCGGTCGCGGCGGCGGCTCCGCGCAGTGCGTGCGCGGCACCGAGCACCGCGGCGGCCTGCCGGATGTTCCCGCGCCGCAGCGCAAGTTCGGCAACCCCCACCGCGACTTCGGCGACCATCGGGAGGTCCGGCAACGACGACGCCGACGTGACTGCCTTCCGCAGCGCTGTCTCGGCGACCTGGAGGTCCGCTCGCGCCAGAGCCAGCCGGCCCTGCCCCAGCCGCAGCAACGCGTCGGTGAAGCCGCCGTCGCTCAGCCGCTCGGCATGCTCGACCTGGTTCGCGGCTTCGGCCAGGTCTCCGCGGTACCGGGCCAGATCGGCCAGGCACAGCCGCGCCACCACCTCGACCAGGCCGGGCACGTTTTCCCGGAGGATCGCCAGCAGCTCGGCGCGAGCCGCGTCCAGTCGCCCGGCCCGGGCGGTCGTGACGGCCAGCCAGGTGCGCTGGAAGTGGTCGGCACCGCCCAGCTCTCCGATCAGGGTGATCGCCTCGACGAGTGCCGCGGCAGCCGTGTCGACATCGTCGGCCATCACGTCGGCCAGGGCGAGATAGGTCAGGGTGGTGGCCAGGCCCCAGCGCTCCCCTGCCTGCCGGAACCGGGCCGCGGCGACGGCGAGGTCGGCCCGCATCGTGGCCGTATCACCACCCGCTCCGGCCAGCATGGCCCGGACCAGCGAACGGACGCCGCGCTGCCAAGGATCGACACCGCCCGGCTGGCCGTCCAGCAGAGCGAGGCCCGTCGGGATGTCGTTGGCGGCCATCGCAAGCAGCGCCGCGGTCAGGGCACTCGCCGCCGAGTCGCCACCCTCCTGTCCGACCGCAGCGCCGGCCGTCGTCACCGCGTCCGTGTCGGGCAGCTGGCCGGCCAGGATCGCGTGGAACAGGTACTGGGCCGCGACCTGCGAGGTCAGCGCGGCAGGGGCGGCACCAGGCGTGGTCAGCGCGGTGCGCAGCCGATCCGCCGCGTGGGCATGGCCGCCGTGGATCGCCCAGAACAGGCCGAGGACAGCGCCCAGCCGACGGGCGCCAATGGCATCGCCGCTTTCGGCGGTGAACTGCAGCGCGGCCGCCAGATTGTCGCGTTCTTCCGCGAGCAGGCGAAGCCAACGCAACTGCGCGGCGTCGTGCAGGTGCGGTGCCGCGCGTTCGACGAGATCGACGAAGAACGCGGCGTGCGCGAATCGGGTCGCATCGATGGCGCCGTCTTCGGCGAGCCGGTGCAGGCCGTACTCGCGGATGGTCGCCAGCATCCGGTAGCGCTCTCCGACGACCTGGAGCAAGGACTTGTCCGCCAGCATGTCCAGCGTCTCCCAGGCGACACCGAGGTGGTCGGCGGCTTCGGCGGAGAACGTGGAGGGAAACACCGCCAGCCGGGCGGCCAGGCTGCGGTCGTCGTCTTCCAGCAGGTCCCAGCTCCACGCCACGACCGCGCGCAACGTCCGGTGCCGGTGCGGCGCCGAACGCGCCCCGCCGGTCAGCACCCGGAACCGGTCCTCGAGACGCGTGGCGAGCTGACGCAAGGTCATGGTCCGCAGCCGGGCCGCGGCCAGTTCGATGGCCAGCGGCAATCCGTCCAGCCGGCGGCACACCTGAGCCACCTCTTCCCCGCTGTGCGCGAACCCGGGACAGACCGCGGCCGCCCGATCGGCGAACAGCCGGACCGCCGGGCTTTCGTCCGGTTCCCGGCCCGGTTCCGGCAGCGGTAACGGCAACACCGGGCACAACCGTTCGCCGGCGACGCCGAGGGGTTCGCGGCTCGTCGCCAGGATCCGGACGGACGGGCACCGCGCCAGCAGTTCGGCCACGACCCGCGCGGCCGGCTCGACGACGTGCTCGCAGTTGTCCAGCACGATCAGCGTCTCGGCGCCAGCCAGCACTCCGGTCAGCCGGCGCAGCGCCTCCCGGTCCGGGGCCGGAAGACCGATCTCGCGCGGCCCCAACGCGGCCAGCACCGCCTCGGCAAGATCGTCCTCCGCGGCGGCCGGTGCCAGTTCCACCAGCCACACTCCGCCTTCGACGGTGCCGGCCAGCTCGGCCGCCAGGGTGGTCGCCAGCCGCGTCTTGCCCACCCCTCCCGGCCCGACCAACGTGACCAGGCGTCCTTCCCGCATCCGCTCGCGAACCCGCGCCAGCTCCTCGGCGCGTCCGACGAAGCTCGTCATCGGTGCGGGCAGGTTGTCCTTGCGCCGGCCCTTCTCCAGCCGCTCGCCGCGCAGCGCGGCGAGATGCGCTTGCCGCAGCTCAGGCCCCGGATCGGAGCCGAGTTCCTCGGCCAGCAGGCGCCGGACCGTCTCGCAGGCGGCAAGGGCTTCCGCGGACCGGCCATCGGCGTTCAACGCCGTCACCAGCAACACCCACAGCCGCTCACGCAGCGGATGCGCGGCGGTCAGCTCGGTAAGCTCCGCCACGACCGACGACGCCGGCCCGGCCTGCAGGTCGGCCGCCAGCCGGTCCTCCAACGCGGTCAGCCACACCTCCCGCAGCCGAACCCCGAGGGCGATCGCATAGGGCGCGGGCGCCACGTCGACCAGCGGATCCCCGCGCCACAACCGCAGTGCCTCGCGCAGCCGCTGTCGTGCCCGCACCGCGTCGCCGGCCCGCAGGGCTCGCTGCCCCTCCTCGGCGAGCCGCTCGAACCGGAAGGCGTCCACCGCGTCCCGTGGCAAGTCCAGCTGATACCAGGCCTCACCCGACCGCACCACCTGGCCGTCGGGCAGGGCCTGCCGCAACCGCCACACCAGCGACTGCAGCGACGCGGCCGGGCTGACCGGCGTGCCCTCCGGCCACAGCGCATCGATCAGCTCCGCCACCGCGACCGGACGACCGACGTCCACCGCGAGCCGGGCCAGCAAGGCCCGCAGCCGCGCCCCGCCGATCTCCAGCACCCCGCGGTCGACCGCCACCTCCAATGGGCCCAGCACCGACACCCGCATGACACCACCCTGCCACGCGCTCGGACTTCCGTTCGGAACAAACCCCGCGTCGCGACGGGGTCTGTCCACCGAAGACGTTGACGCAGAGAATCGACTACCGGCACGAAATCGCCCTTGCGGACGGAAACGGTAACGCGGACGGTCCAGCACCCGCGCAGATCCGGCGTGCACCGCGCCGAGGAAATCACCGTCCAAACGCGGCCGGAGGCTGGTACTTGCCATGTGGCGCAGGCAAACCCGGGCCGCTCCTCCGGTGACCGACGCCGAGCGCATCGTCCTGGCCGGCTTCCTCGACCCCTGCCTCACAACGGGAATCCTTCCACCGAAGCCGCGTCGCAGAGGAGGCGTCCGGCCGCCGGCGACCCTGCGTTCAGTACATCCAGCACGCGGGGCGGCCGAACCGGGCGGCACCCACCACCAGTTCGCCGATCCCCTCCCCGGTCGAGTTCGAAGGTATCCCGCCGCGCACCGAAACTTCCGGCCAATCCGGCATTTCCCCGCGCCCGTTAGGTCACCGGCCCCACGAAGCCAGCTGTTCGCCCTACCTTCGGGCGACGTTCACCGGTTGCGACCGGTCCGGTCGCCAGGGCTTGTGAGGGTTCGCCTGCACCAGCCTGGGACGACAGGAGCGAAAAACATGAGCGGTACTACGCGTGGCCGGACGATCAAGCGGGTCGCCGCCGCCGCAGTGGCAGCGGTCGCGGTTGCCGGTGTCACCGGCGGAGCGGCCGCCGCCTCGCCGGACCAGGCCCACGGCGCACCGGACCACATCTTCTACATCATGATGGAGAACCACGGTCTCTCCCAGATCGTCGGCAACACCGCGGACGCGCCCTTCACGACGCAGCTGGCGAACCGGTACAACGTTTCGACGAACTTCCACGGCGTGACCCACCCCAGCATGCCGAACTACCTGGCCGCCTTCTCCGGCTCGTTCCAGGGCGTCTGGGACGACTGCAAGGCCGGCCGCACGGTGACCTGCGCGCCCGAGGAGTTCGTGCCGGGCTCCGGCGACAGCACCAGCAACGCGTCGCTGACCCAGGCGCAGTACCAGAGCGCGAGCAAGACCCCGCATCTGTTCGACGGCCGCAATCTGGTCGACCAGCTCGAAGCGCACGGCAAGTCGTGGAAGGCCTATCTGCAGTCGATGCCGCAGACCGGCTTCGCGGGCGAGTACGCCCCGGGCCTGGTCAACGGCACCGAAGTCAAGCTCTATGCGCAGAAGCACAACCCGTTCATGTACTTCTCGGACATCAACTCGCCGGCCAACCCGAGGCTGCAGAAGGTCGTTCCGTTCGAGAAGAACTTCGACGCGGACCTGGCTTCCGGGCACGTTCCGGACTACGTGTGGATCAGCCCGGACCAGTGCCACGACATGCACGGCATCGCGCCGGCCGCGGCGAAGGCCATCAACCTGCCGTCGTGCGGTTTCCCGGACTCGGGCCTTGACCACGGCGCGATCAAGCTCGGCGACGACTACCTCAAGGACACCGTCGGGAAGATCATGAACTCCCGGACCTGGAAGACGAGCAACTCGACGATCGTCGTCAACTGGGACGAGAACGACTACTCGGGCTACTCCGGCGGACCGGGCAGCCCGGTCGGCGCCGGCAACGCGGTCCTCGGCGGCGGCGACGCCCCGCTGATCGTGATCAACTCCCAGGCCGGGCCGCACAAGCAGTCCAAGGTCCCCGCCGACCACTACACGGTGCTGGCCACCGTCCAGAAGCTGTGGCACCTCGGCTGCCTGGAGAACACCTGCTCGGAGGCCACCTCCGGCCAGGTGGCCGACCTGTTCGCCAACTGACCCCGCCCGGCGGGGAGCGGCCGGGTGCCGCTCCCCGCCGGTGTTTCCGCCACCGGGTCGCGCGGCCGGGTTCACAGCGGCTGGTGAGCTGCTGCCTGTGCCGCCGCAGTCAGATCAGTGCCGGGCGAGCGGCACCGGCCGAGCGGAATGGCTGGATCGCGCAGATTTCGGTGGCGGGGTTCGCCCAGCGCACCGGCGCGACTCGCCGAGGCTCATTTCGGTGCCTGCGCTGATGAACGTCTTGGTGCCGTTGAGGATCCAGCCGCCTTCAGTGCGCATCGCCCGGGACCGGATACCCTTGCGTTGGAGTCGGCGGTGGGTTCAGTCAGGCCGAACGCGCCGATCGCTTCCCCGGCAGTGAGCGGACGGAGCCAGCGTTCCTCTTGGTGGTCGGTGCCGAAGGTCGCGAGCGGGAGGACCGCGATCATTGAGTGAGCGTTCCAGACAGACGCGACCGACTGGTCGGCCGCCCCGAATTCTTCCATTGCGGCGACATAGGAAACGAAGCCAGCCTCAGCCGTACTTTTCGCTTACCAGCATCCCCATTAGCCCGACGGAAGCAACACACCATTCCGCCGGACGCCACCGTCTGCCGCCTGACCAGACGACCGGTTGCCCTCAGCTCGGAGCAACGGATGTGTTGAGTAATTTCCCTCTTGGCCGCCCGCAGGTCGCGGGTCATTCGTCAAGCACGCGATCGTCCAGATGGGAGCCGTAGAACTGGGCTTGCCGGGCCATGAGTTCCCGCATCGAGGCGCCTCTCGGCATGCCGTACACGGTGCCGGGGAAGTCCAGCGTGCGCTGGAGTTCCCACAGCTCGTCGTGCCGATCCGGGGAGAACAGCTCGGCCGGGTCCCCCACGGCGATCCAGCCGATCGGGAGCACCGCGCCGGGTTCGAGGCGGGAATTGACGTGCAGCACGCTGTTGATCCGCAACTCGGCCCCGGCACCGGCGACCGAGCCCGGGAACAGCGAGGCACCGGTCGCCACGAACACTTCGTCCTCGACGACGGCTCCGTTGACGTGGGCGTGCGGCCCGACCAGGACCGCGTCCCCGAGCGTCGCAGGATGCGCGGCCCGGCCACGAACCAGCGCGTGCTCCATGACCACGACGTCCGAGCCGATGCGGATCTCCCCGTCTTCCGCGGTGAGCACCGCGCCGTGCAGGATCCGGGCCCGCTCGCCCAGCACGACTGCACCGCAGAGCACCGCGGACGGCGCGACGTACGCCGACTCGGGCACCACGGGCCGTTTCCCTCGATGTTCCATCAGCATCGCCCCACGCTAACCCCGCTTTCCGCTTGACCACCGCCCGACCGGCGCATCCAGATTCGGACAGCAGCAGGAGGAAGCCCGGACGGAACCGTGCGCGGCCGGCACCGCAGGGACGCCCTCAGCCGGGAACCCTCAATGCGACCTGGTGCGATTCCGCCGAATCTCAAGATCGCCGGATTCCCTCTCCCGCACCGGGTCGGCGGTGACGCTGACCCGGGCGGGGCGGCCGGTCTCCGCCTCGACGAACAACAGCGGCGGGCTCCCGCCCTGGAGATGCTTGTCGCCCCACTGCACCAGCGACAGGAACACGGGCAGCAAGTCCTCGCCGGCCTCGGTGAGCCGATACTCGTCGCGTACCCGTTTGCCCGGTTCCCGATAGGGTGCCCGGACGACGATCCCCGCGGATTCGAGCTGGCGAAGCGCCCGCGACACCGCGGGCGCGGACGTCCCGATGCGCGCCACGAAATCCTCGAACCTGGTCGTGCCGTAGAAACACTCGCGCACCGCCAGGAACACCGTTTTGGTGCTCAGCAGGTCCAGCACCCGGGCAGCCGAGCACCGGTCGCCGATCGCCCAGGCTTCCCGGTCGCGCAATCGCTCCTCGAACTCCATCGCCACTGCGCCAGTGTATCTAACGTTTGCGTTACTCAGCACCTTGTGATTCCATCTGGCTAACGGTCTCGTTATTCAGATGGAGGACACGGTGGTTGCAGCAGCGGGCAAGGTGGCGGTCGTGACCGGCGGGCGGCGAGGGCTCGGCGCGGCGCTGGTGGACGAGCTCCTCGCGCGCGGAGCGCGGAAGATCTACGCCACGGGCCGCTCGCCGTACGTCGACGAACGCCCGGAAGTGGTCCCGGTCGAACTCGAGGTCCGCTCGGAAGAGTCGGTCGCCGCACTGGCGAAAGCCGCGAGCGATGCCGAGATCGTCTTCAACAACGCCGGCGTCCTCGTGCCGGAGGCCCTGCTCGGCGGCGACCTCGCGACCACGATCGAAACCTTCGACGTAAACGTCTTCGGGCTGCTGCGGGTCGCGCGGGCGTTCGCCCCGGTACTGGCCGCGCAAGGCGGCGGCGCGCTCGTGGACATGCACTCCGTGCTGTCGTGGATGGCAGGCAGCGGCGCCTACGGCGCGTCCAAAGCGGCGGCGTGGTCGGTGACCAACTCGCTGCGCGTCGAACTGGCCTCGCAGAACACCCAGGTCGTCGGCGTGCACGCCGGGTTCATCGACACCGACATGGTCTCCGCGATGGACCAGCCGAAGGCCACGCCCGCACAGATCGCCGCGCGAATCCTCGACGGCCTCGAAGCCGGGGACACCGAGGTGCTGGCCGACGACGTCACGGTGACCGTCAAGGCGGCACTGTCCGGACCGGTGGAGAACCTGACGTTCTCCGCCGCCCGCTGACCCCGTTTCCCGGTAGCCGAAGGAGCACTGAGCCGCCATGCCACTGTGGACGATCCACCACACCCCCGGACTCTTCAGCGACGCCGAGAAACACGAACTCGCCTCCCGGGTGGCCGACCATTACGAAGCGGTCGGCCTGCCCCGGTTCTACGCGGTCACGGTCTTTCAGGAAGCCCGGCGGGAGGACTTCTACGTAGGCGGGGAACCCGCCGAAGCCGGGATCCGCGTCGTGATCGATCACATCGCGCGCCACAGCACCGGGCCCGACTCCCGCCGGCGCACCGCGCAGTGGATCAGCAGCATGCTCCGGCCGCATCTGGAAAAACGGCCCGGCGTGCACTGGGAGTTCCACGCCGACGAGTCCAGCGAAGAACTCTGGATGATCAACGGGCTGGTGCCGCCGCCGGGCGGCTCCGCTGAAGAAAAGGCCTGGGCCAAGGACAATGCCGCTTCCCCGTACTGAAACAGCGGCCCTGGAAGCCAGCCGCTCCCCATCATGAGCAGCGCGCCGCTGCCAACCGCGCGACGGCCGGCAGCGGCGCGCGTAGGCGGGCCCTCCTGACCCTGGTCCCTTCCGGCAACCGAACCGGAGACCTGGTTCCCCACCCCTCCCCCGCACCTGTGAGGCAGCATGACCGCCGACGTCGGCGCCGCTCCGCGAACCGGCGGACGACCGGGCACCGTGCTGCTCGTCGTCTCCGCGGCCGTTTTCCTGGCCAGCCTGGACCTGTTCATCGTCAACATCGCGTTTCCGGACATCCGCCTGGCCTTCCCCGGCACCGGTCTCGCCGGCTTGTCCTGGATCCTCAACGGCTACACGGTGGCCTTCGCCGCGTTGCTGGCCCCAGCCGGGCGGCTGGCCGACCGCTACGGCCGCCGCGCCGTCTTCCTGATCGGCGTCGCGGTCTTCACCGCGGGTTCCGCCGCTTGCGCCATCGCCCCGTCCGTCCCGCTGCTCGTCGCCTTCCGCGTCCTGCAAGCGGTCGGCGCGGCCCTGGTCATGCCGACCTCGCTCGCACTGCTGCTGGCCGCGTTCCCGCCCGCCCGGCGAGCGAAGGCAGTGAGCACCTGGGCCGCGGTCGGCGGAGTCGCCGCCGCACTCGGCCCGCCCGTCGGCGGAGTCCTCGTGCAGTTCTCCTGGCGGTGGGTCTTCCTGGTCAACCTCCCGGTCGGCCTGCTCGCTCTCCTGTCCGGGCCCAGGGTGCTGCGGGAAAGCCGCGACACCGGCTCCGGAATGCCCGACCTGCCCGGCGCGATCGCCCTCGCCGCCGGAGTCGGAGCGTTGGCCTGGGCCCTGGTCTCCGCCCCGGACCACGGCTGGGGCAGCCGCGAAGTGCTGATCGGCTTCGCGATCGCCGTGCTCGGCCTGCTCGCCGTCGTGCTGCGCTCGCGACGGCACCCCACGCCGGTGCTCGACCTGCCCTCCCTGCGCATCCCGACGCTGTGGCTCAGCTGCCTGGCGATGCTGCTGTTCACCATGGCGTTCGGCAGCATGCTCTTCGGCAACGTCCTGTTCCTGACCGGTCTCTGGCACGAGTCGGTGGTCGTCGCCGGGCTCTGGCTCGCTCCCGGCCCGCTCATGGTCGTGGCCGTCTCGCTGACCGTGGGCGGGCGGCTGGCCGGCCGGTTCGGCCCCGGCGTCACGGTCGCCATCGGCAGCCTGCTGTTCGTGATCGGCGTGGCGACCTGGGTGTGGCGCCTCGGCCCCGCGCCGGACTACGTCGGCGGCCTCCTGCCCGGGCAGCTGTTCACCGGCTCGGGAGTCGGATTGATCCTGCCCAGCCTGTCCGGCGTCGTCGGGCTGGTCCTGCCGCCGGCGAAATGGGGAGCCGGCTCATCGATGATCAACACCGCCCGGCAGATCGGCACCGTCCTCGGCACCGCGGTGCTCGTCGCGATCTACGGCGGTACCCCCGCCCTCGCCGACTACCGCCACGGATGGCTGTTCCTCATCGCCGCCGCGCTGGGCAGCGCACTCGCCGCAGCCGCCATCGCGACCCGCCGCAACTTCGCCGACCACTACCTGCCGCCCGCACCCGAAAGCTGGCTGACCGGCCGGATCCGGCAACCCGACGCCACCCCGCTCGCGGACACGGCCGTCACCATCCTCGACAGCCACGGCAACCAGTTGCACGTGGCGACGACCGGCGACGACGGAACCTTCCAAATCCCCGTCCTGGAGAACGAACCCGCGCTCCTGGTCGCGGCGCGCGCGGGCCACCGCGCAGAAGCGGTACCGCTGACCGCGAATCCCGCTTCCTCCCTCGAACTCGTGCTGAGGCACAACACGGCCCGAGTCTCCGGCTTCGTGCACGACGATGCGAACACTCCCGTCAACGCAGCAACGGTCGTCCTCACCGACACCGCGGGCACGGTCGTCGGCAGCGTCCGCACCGGTGAAGACGGTGCCTTCAGCTTCGAGGGACTGGAACCCGGAGCACTGACTCTCACCGCCACCGCCGGCCAGGCCAGAATCTCCGTCCGCAGCCTCCACCTGCACCCAGGCGAGCACGAAACGATCGAGGTGGCGCTTCCGCCCGCGGGCCGCCTGACCGGAGTCGTCCATAATGGACTTCACCCGGTCGCCGGAGCCCGCGTCACGCTCCTGGACGAGCGCGGAAACGCCGTCGCCGTCCAGGACACCGCCGAGAGCGGCCGCTACGAATTCCCCGGACTGCCGAGCGGCCGGTACGAGGTCGTCACCACCGGGTTTCCGCCGAGCACCAGCATCGTCCGGCTGACCGAGCACGGCGACACCGCCGCCCACGACGTCACGCTTCGCCACGAACCGATTCCGGATCTCGCCCGGCAGCAACGCATCGCTCGCAGCGATGGCACTCTGGAGCGACGGCGATGACCACGCGTCAGACCACGCGAACGTCGACCCCTGCGGCGTCGAAAGCCTTCACCGTGGCCGGATCCGCACCGGCATCGGTTACCAGCACGTCGATCTCGCTCACCAAACAGATACGCGCGAACGCGCGACGGCCCAGCTTCGAACCGTCAGCCACCGCGACCACTCGCTCCGCGCGCTCGACCATCAACCGGTTGATGCTCGCCTCGCCCTCGTGGTGGGCGAACGCGCCCGCTTCGGCGTCCAGCGCGTCAACCCCCAGGAACAACAAATCGATCGTCAGCTCACTGAGCACCCGGGTAGCGAGCGGACCGCTCAACTCGAACGACTGCGGCCGCGCTACCCCGCCGGTCACCACGATCTTGACGTTCGGCCGCACCGCCAGCTCGTGCGCGATATTCAGCGCGTTGGTCACCACCGTCAATCCCGACGCGTCGCCGCGCCCGGCCAGGTCCGAACGCATCGCCAGCGCCCGCGCGACCCCGGCGGTCGTCGTGCCGCCGTTCAGCCCGACCACCATCCCCCGCTCGGCCAGCGCCGCCGCCGCCGTGCTGATGCGCTGCTTCTCCGGCACGTGCCGCGCGGTCCGGTAGCGCAGCGGCAAGTCGTAGGCAAGATCATTGGCGACCGCACCGCCGTGCGTGCGGGTGAGCAACTGCTGCTCGGCCAGATGATCCAAATCGCGCCGGACCGTCGCCGCCGACACCCCCAGCTCCGCGGCCACCTCCTCGACGTCCAGCTTCTCCCGCTGCCCGAGCATGTCCAGCAGGCTGCTCAACCGTTCGTGCCGGGCCATCAGCGGTACTCCTAGCTGCTCGCGGGGCCGGTACTGCGCATCGCTGTGCGTTCAAAACCCCTGATTCGAGCATTATGCTGCATTTGGCTGCACTTTTGCACGCGACATGCCTCAACGACTCGCCCGATCCCCGTGGCACCGCCGCTCGGCGACCCCGCCGGCCTGGTCTCCGCCTTGACGGATCGGCACGCACGGCCGGGAGACGCTTCCCCGTTGCCGGAGCAGGCCGTGCAACGGGGAAGCATCTCAACGGCTCAGCCGAGGGCCGCCGCGAAGACGTGCATCGCGGAACTCGACGGGAGGGTGAACGCGACGACCTCCTTGCCGGGAGTCAGCGGGACCGTCGCGGCGAAGACGCGGTACGCCACTGTCGGGTAGGCCGGGCCGGCCGGGGTGTTCTTGCCCAGCACGCTCGCCACGGTGGTCGCGTGCCCGGCGTCGGCGCAGCACCAGTTCGGAAAGGACACTTCCGCCTGCCCGGTGCTGCCGTCGGCGTAGTGCACGACCACCGTGCCCTTCGCGGTGCCCGTGCCCGTGCCCGCCAGGACCAGCTTGCTTCCACTGCCCGCCGCGGCGATCGTCTGACCGGCCGCGACGACGTTGTCCGGCTTGCCGGTGCCCGCGTCCGGCCAGGTCAGCGCGACGCCGTCGGCGGTGAACTTCGCGCCCGGACTCAGCCCGGCCCCGGCCAGCCCCTCGGCTCGGAAGCTGCTTCCGCCACCGTCGAGATTCCCAGCGGCCAAGTGCGCGGCATCGGTGACGCCGACGTTCGCCGCCGCCGCTGACACCGAGGCATAGGGCACCGTCACTGTCGCCGAATCGGTGACCTCGTGCGAACTCAGCCGAGCCCGGTAGCTCGCCGTCGCAGTGAGCTGGTAGTCGCCCGGTTTCAACTCGGCCGACGGCGTGAGCGTCACCGGCACCGCGACCGTCTGCCCCGGCCGCACCAAGCCGCCCGGCACCGGCCCGACGTCGGCCCGCAACCCGGCCGGCGCCTGCACGGACAGCGCGACCTCGCCGACCGGCACCGGGGTGCCGTTGGTGAAGCTCATTCGCGCCGTCGCGGCCGCACCCAGGGTGACGAACCCGGGCGCGGTCAGTAAAACCGTCCCGTTCTGATCCGCCGGGAAGACCCCGCCGACGGCGCTGGTCCCGAGCAGCCGGACGTCCTGGCGCGCACCCGCCGCGACCGGCGCGGTCTTCACCCGCACCACGGAACCGTCGTAGAACCAGCCGGCGGCGGCCTTGTCCAGCTCCGCGCGGGAATCGTACTGGCGCAGCAGCCCGTTCCCGGCCTGCACGACGGCCGGCTTCGATCCCGTGTGCACGGTCAGCTGGTATTTCCTGGCCGCTGGCTTCCCGTCGTAGGAACCGGTGCTCGCACCGATCCCGACCGTCACCGTGCCCGGGCCCGACTTCGGCGCGTCGACAGTGAACCGTTGCGTGGCCTGCGCGCCCTGCCGGTTCGCCCGCGTCACCCCGTCGTCCTCGGTCAGGCTGAACCCGCCCTGGCCCTGCGGGTAGACGTCGAGGTCCAGTTCGGACTTGTCCCGGGTCTGCCACGAGGTCGTGCCTTCCGGCCACATCGGCACGACGGCGCCGCCGCGGACGAACAGCGGGAGCTTGTCCAGCGGCGCGTCGTAACCGTCCACAGTGGTCGGGCCGGTGTAGGTCTTCCCGCTCCAGTAGTCGACCCAGGTGCCCTTCGGCAGGTAGATCCCGTTGCGCACGTTCGCATTCTCGTACACCGGCGCGACGAGGAAATCGGTGCCGGACAGGAACTCGTACTTCGCCTTGTCGGTCCAGACGTTCGGGTCGTCCGGATACTCCAGCGCGAGCGGGCGCACCTGGCCCACGCCGGTCTTGCTGGCCTGCACCGAATAGCTGTAGGTGTAGGGCAGCAGCCGCTCCTTGAGCAGCAGGTACTGGCGGTTGATCGAGGTGTAGGGCTCGCCCTGGCGCCACGGCTGCTTGTCGGCCGGGGCCCAGCCGTCCATCGTCATCGCGACCGGCAGGAACGTCTTCCACTGCAGGTCGCGGACATAGGTCTGTGGGCTGCCGCCGAAGATTCCGTCGATGTCCCCGGTGCTGTAGGCGATGCCGGAGGCGGTGGCCCCGGCGTACGTCGGGATCTGCCAGCGGATGTAGTCGTAGGAGCCGGACTGGTCGCCGCTCCACAGCACGGCGCATCGCTGCGCTCCGGCCCAGCTGACCGGCTGCCAGACGAAGCCGCGGGCGTCGCTGTTGTCCTCGATGCCCTTGTGCGCGGTGTCGCAGGCGTCGAGCGCGAACTGGTAGCCCGGGCCGACCCAGGCGACGTCCAGCTTGCGCACCCGGACGCCGGCCTTCACCTCCTCGGCCTGATTGGGCACGCCGTTCTCGGTCCACAGGCCGAGCTGCATGGCGTCCTTGCGCAACCCTTCGCCGGTCTGCTGCAGGTTCTCGTAGCCGCACCCGTAGCCGTCGTTGACCAGCATCCAGCCGTTCGGCATGCCGTGCTGGGCGTAGCCGTCGGCGACCTTGACCGCGTCGAGCGTGTGCCGCTCACCGCGGTTGGCGTTGTGCAAGTAACAGTCGGAATCACCGGTCTCGAGGCCGTAGATCGGTGGCACGAAAGGTTTGCCGACGAGGTCGGTGTAGCCGGAGATCACGTCCTTGAGGCTGTCCCCCAGCACGTACGTGGCATCGAAGCGGCGCTCGTCCTGGGTGGTCCTCACCGGGTCGGTGAAGGAGTAGGAGCCCGGGGAGAAGGTGTTGCGCAGCACGCCGTACCCCGCGGTGGAGGCGTAGAACGGTTGCGAGTTCGGCGCGCCGCCGTCGTTCCAGTTGTCGTCGGCGAAGATCTTGATGGTCTGGTCGCGGTGGCTGAACCGGCCGTTCTGCTCGCCGCCGCCGACGAACTGCTCGGACGCACCGCGGGAGAGCGTCTGCGTAGTCGTGGTCCCGGTCCACGACAGCGGTGCCGCTTCTTCCCACCGGCGATGGGTGTCAGTGCCGTCGTAAAGGGCGAAGCGCAATGGATTCTTGTACGCCCGCAGCGTCGCCTGCGGCGTGGAAATGGCCCAGTAGCCGCCCTTGTCGACCTGCTTCGGCGGGACGGGGGCGGTACCGCGCGGCAGCACGATCTTGCTGCCCGCGGGGTCGGTGAACTTCCCGTCCGGGGCGAGCCAGACCCGCACCGCGGCCGCGGCCGGGAAGCTCACGCGCACGGCGGCGGCGCCCGAGTTCAGCGTGACCACCGGCCCGTCCGCGGAGATCCCGGTGAGGGAACCCAGCTGCCCGGACGGTGGGGACGGATCAGCGGATGCCGCCGCCGGCGCGAGCCCCAGTACGGCCACTGCGGCCAGCACCCCGATCTTATGCGTAGCTCTGCTCATTACAGGCACCTTCCACGCAATAAAACGCACGAGGTCCTCTGTATAGCTGACCCTGCCGCGCTTGTCAGCGTCCGGACCGGCTAATCCCTACTTCCGTCGCATCGCACCACGGGCACCAGAAGGCACCCGAGGTTTCGCCTGCCGCACAAGGGTTTCCGTGCGCTCCTCGCGCCACGAGGGCGGTACTCAGCAGCCGACGTCGGCAGCACCGCGCGATCACGCGCACGAGCCGGCGACGGCGGCTCGTGCCGCATGATCCGCCGCACGCCGGGTTTTCGGCGGAACGCGATCTCGTGCTGCGCGGCGGACGTGGCGGGGCACGGACATTCGCTTCGCTGCCAGGCCCCGCGTCAAGCAGACCGCGAGCGCCTCACGATGGGACCATCCGGAAGTCGTACTCGACGGGCAGCGGCGCGGAGGCCGCCGCCGCCCACGTGTCCGAAAGCGACGTTTCGCCCTCGCGCACGTTCGGTACCTCGAAGCCCGCTTCGAACACCGCGCGAGCGCCCGCCGCATCGCCGAGCGCGAGGCGAGAGCGCGCGGTCAACAAGAGCAATCGTCCCGACAGCTCCCCGCGCCACGACGACAGCAGCTCCGCGGCACGTTCCGGCAGCCCTGCGTCCAGCTGGGCCGCGATCGCTTCCACCGCAAGAGGCCGGAGGTGCGGCGCTTGCCGCAGCGCACGTTCGTAGAGCCGCGCCGCCTCCCGCCGGTCTGCCGACGCCACGGCCAGGTTCCGCAGGGCCCACGGGTTCTCCGCCGACTCCAGCGAAGCGCGCCACGCCGCTCGGGCGCCATCGTGTTGGCCGGACGCCCACCTGGCTACGCCGCGATGGTAAGAAGTCAGCCAGTTCCGAGGCGCGCGCTCCAGCAGCTCCGCCCACGCCGGGCCGACGAGCGTCGGCGGCGGGATCGCGGACGGATCGCCCGTCGGCGTCCGCCCCTCCAGCAAAGCGCGCCACGGTTTCTGCTCCGGCCCCATCGCCGACTCCGGGAACGGCGTGCCGGCCCAGTCCGCCGCCATCCGGTGCGCTTCGAGCGCGCCCCACCCGGAACCGCGGTGCAGCACAGTTTCCGGCCGACGGTCGGCCATTTCCCGCCACCGCCGATGGTGTTCCTCGACGTCCGGCAGGCTCGACTGGACTGCGTCGGTGGCCGCGGCCCAGTCGTCGCCGTGCACCACCTCGGCGTCAGCCGACACCGGGCCGTATGCCTCCAGCCAGTCCCACGACTCTCCTGCGTCGAGGCGCAGATGCTCCAGCTGCGTCCGCGCGAGCCCAGCCTGGATCTCCAAGTATCCCGGTGCTCCCGGGGCCAGCCACTCCTGCCAGCGCCGCCCGCCGGCGGATTCTCCCCAGACGAACAGCTTCCGCCCCCGCAGCCGCCGGGTCGAGCACTGGAGCAACCCGTCGCCGTGCCCGTCGACCGCGGCGATCCAGCGCGGCGCCTCCTGGGGCAACTCGAAAAAGTAGTCCGCCGCGGCCTGCGCGCGGGCCGGGTAGGTCAGCGCGCCGGGCACCGGCACGCGGTCGAGCCGTCCGCCGTAGCCGTAGTGCCACGCCTCCGTCGCGGGCGCGAGCACCCGGGTCCGCTCTTCCCGCGTTACGGCGATGTTCGACCACCAGTACACCGGCACCGCGTGCTCGTGCGGGTTGCGCACCCGCACGCCCACCAGCAGGAAGTCCGAGCCTTCGGGCAGGGAGAAGTCCAGCTGATAGGGCAGGTCCCGGGTGCGCTCCCACTCCCACAACCGCAGAACTGGCGTGCCGTCCGGGCCCTCGATCCGGCCGGCGAACATCGGCGCGCAGGTCTGCGCGGTATGCCCGGTGCTGCCGAGGTTCCACTCGACGCCCCCGGCGAACCACGCATCGCGCAAGGCCAGATTCGCCGGCTGGAACACCGGGTTGCGGTACAGCAGCTCACGCCCGGACGGCTTGTGCCACAGCGAATACAGCCGTCCGCCCAGCGACGGCAGCACGGTCGCGCGCAGCCGGTCGTTCTCCAGCACCAGCGCGGGCAGCGCGGTCTCCGTCCGCTCCCGGGTATAGCCGTCCTGCAACCGGTACGGCAGGACGGTCGAGAGATGCCCGTAACCGAGGCCCTCGGCCAGGTCCGGCGGCAGCTCGGCGAGGTTCGCCACCTGCTGCACCGGCACGGGCTTCACCAGCGGCGGCAACGGGTTCTCCGGGCCCAGCGCCGCGGCGGGCAGCACCAGCGAGGTCAGGCTCAGGCTGGTCATGCGTCCGGCAGCCGATCTCCGGTGGCCTCGTCGAACAGGTGCACCGCACCCGGCTTCGGCGTCAGCCCGATCTTCTCGCCGCGCTGCCACGGAGCCATCCCCGGCGTCCGCACGGTCAGCACTCCCGAGTTTTCGCTCCGGCAGTAGAGGTACTGGTCGCTGCCCAGCTCCTCGACCACCTCGACCACGGCGGCCAGTCCCTCCGGCCCGGTCTCCCAGCCCTCCGGCCGGACGCCGACCACGATTCCAGGGCCGGTCAGCGCCGAACGCTGCGCCGGGGTCAGCGGCAGCCGGGCGCCTCCGACGACCGCGCCGCCGTCGTCGGCCGTGGTGGTGAGCAGGTTCATCGCGGGAGACCCGATGAACCCGGCGACGAACACGTTCACCGGCCGTGCGAACAGCCCGACCGGCGTGTCGCACTGCTGCAGCAAGCCGTCCTTCAGCACCGCCACCCGGTCGCCCATGGTCATCGCCTCGACCTGGTCGTGCGTGACGTACAGCGTGGTGATGCCGAGGCGTCGCTGCAGCGAGGCGATCTGCGTGCGCGTCTGGACCCGCAGCTTCGCGTCCAGATTGGACAGTGGCTCGTCCATCAGGAACACGCTCGGCTCGCGGACGATGGCACGGCCCATGGCGACGCGCTGACGCTGGCCGCCCGACAGCTTCGCCGGCTTGCGGTCCAGGTACGGGGTCAGGTCGAGCAGCTCGGCCGCCTCGCGGACGCGCCGGTCCCGTTCGGCTTTCGGCATCTTGGCGATCTTCAGGTGGAAACCGATGTTGTCGCCGACGCTCATGTGCGGGTAGAGCGCGTAGTTCTGGAACACCATCGCGATGTCCCGGTCCTTGGGCGCCATCTCGGTGACGTCGCGGTCGCCGATGCGGATCGAGCCGTCGTCGACGCCCTCGAGCCCGGCCAGCATCCGCAGGGTGGTCGACTTGCCGCAGCCCGAAGGGCCGACCAGGACGAGGAATTCGCCGTCGGCGATCTCAAGGTCGAGGCCGTCGACGGCGGGCCGCTCGACCCCCGCGTAGTAGCGCGTGGTGTCGATGAAGCTCACGGTGGCCATAAGGTCCTACTTTCCGGCGCCGAGGGTGAGTCCGGTGATGATCCGGCGGGCGAGCACGAGGTAGAGCACGAGCATCGGCAGCACCACGATCGCGACGCCGGCGATCAAGCCGCCGTACTCCGACTGGTAGCTGGCCGCGCCGTAGAAGGTGAACAGCGCGCGGGAAAGCGTGAAGTGCGCCTGATCCTTGAGGAACACGATCGCGAGCAGGGTCTCGTTCCACAACCCGATGGCGTTGAGCGTCAGCGCGGTGATCAGCCCGCCGCGCGCCAGCGGCAGCATCACCGAGAAGAAGGTGCGCAGCGGGGAGGCGCCGTCGATCGCCGCCGCCTCCTCCAGTTCGTCCGGCAGCGAGCGGAAGAACCCGGTCAGCAGGAACACGGTGAACGGAATGGACAGCGCGACGTAGACCAGGAACAGGCCGTACTCGTTGTCGAGCCGGATTTTGCTCATGACGACGAACAACGGGATGATCACGGTCTGGAACGGCACGCCCATGCCGATCGCGACCGCGCTGGTCAACGGGCCGGAACCGCGGACGCCGAGCCGGGTCAGCGCGTAGGCCGCCGGCGCGGACACCGCGACGGTGACCACGGTGGCGAGCCCGACCAGAACGACTGTCGTGAGCACGGCATCGCCGAACCCGGCGTTGTTCCACGCGTAGACGAAGTTCCGGAACGGCTTGCCGAGGTGGAACCATTGGTAGGGCAAAGCGAACGGCTTGGTGAAAATCTCCACCGGCGTCTTGAACGACGCGGACAGCAGCCAGTACAGCACCAGCACATTGCCGGCGGTGAACAGCCACACGATCGCCGAGCCGAGCAGCCGCAGCGGGCTGTGCCGCCGGGAGCCGGGCGCGGGTTTGGGACGGCGCGGCGGTTTCCGTGCCGGTTTCGCCGCGCGGGCGGGGTGCGCGGGTGCGTCCGTGACGGACATGGTCTCCCCCTCAGAACTGGATGGCCTCACGCCGCATCAGCCGGCGCAGCAGGACGACGAGCACCGACACGAGCGCGATCATCGCGACCGCGCAGGCACAGGCGGCGCCGAAGTCCGGAGTGCCGTTGGAGCCGAAGGTCCGGTCGAAGACGTAGATGCCGAGGGTCCACGCCTGGTTCGGCGGGGCGTAGGTGCCGGGGCCGGCCAGCACGAAGACCAGCTCGAAGATCTTGAGCGCGTTGATCGTCCACAGCACCCCGGCGACCCCGACCACGTCCCAGGTCATCGGGAGCGTGATGTTGCGGAACTTCTGCCACGGCGACGCGCCCGCCAAGTCCGAGTCCTCGTACAGGTACGGCGGGATCCGGTCGACCGCGGCCATCAGGATCGTGATGTAGAAGCCGGAGCTGGCCCAGATCAGCGACGCGGTCACCACCCCGGTCACGTTGGCCGGGGCGAGGAACTTCGCCGCGTCCGCGCCCACGTGCTCCAGCACGTAGTTCGCCAGGCCCTGCTTGCCGGGCTGGTACTTGAACACGAACCCGAGGAACATGCCGAGCGCCACCGGCGCGACGATGTTCGGGAAGAACAGGATGGCACGGATCACCTTGCCGCCGCGCATGTCCCGCAGCACCATGGTGAACAGGAACGCGACCGCGAACGTGCCGATGCCGCCGAGGAAGACGTACACCAGCGTGTTGCGGAAGGCGTACTGGAACGAGTCGCTGTTCCACATCTGCACGTAGTTCGTCACGCCGTCGGGCTCCGGTGTATCGCCCGCCCCGGCCCAGTGGGTGAAGCTCAGCACCACCGTGGCGACCGTCGGCAGCACCAGGAAAGCCAGGTACAGCGCCAGCGCCGGCGCGGCGAACGGCCAGAACAGCCTGCGTTTGCGGCCAAGGTGCGCGCCGCGGCTCGCCCGGGCGGCCGGCCGCCGCGACGCCCGGGCCGCTCCGGTCGCCGCCGTCATCAGCCTTGGCCCTTCCAGAACGCGGCGCTCTTGGCCGAAAGCTGGGAGACGAACTGCTGCGGGCTCAGCTGGCCCTTGAGCAGCGCGAGGTCCGCCGGGTCGAACACGTCGGTCTGCCACTTGCCGCCCGCGATGCCGTCGATCCCGTCGTACTGCAGCACGTGCTCCTTCTTCGGATCGTCCATCGCGGCCTTGACCTGCTTGAGGTCGTCCGGCACGGCGAGGTCGGCGCGCGGCACCAGATTGTCCGCGACGGCGGGGATGCCGGAGAGCAGGTCCTTGTTGAGGAAGTAGGCGATGAACGCCTTCGCCGCCTCGGGGTTCTTGGCCTTCTTCGGCACCGCGAAGCCGATCGACATCTGCTCGACCGTGTCGTGCGTGGCGCCCGGCGGCATCGGGAACTGGAAGGAGCCGTACGCGATCTTCTTCCCCGCGCCTTCCTTGTCGAGGTACTCACGAGTCTCGCTCGGCGCCCAGGTGCCGACGTAGAGGTAGCGCGAGTCCCCGTCCGCCCAGCGCTGCTGCACCTGAGGGAACTTCGCCGCATCCCAGCCGTCGATAAAGTACTTGGGCAGCTTCGCGGTTTCGGCGGCGGCCTTGAGGAATCCGGGGTCGGACTGCCAGAGCGAGCCGCTGCGGTCGGTGGCCGCCTTGTACAGCCCGCCCGAACCGACGTACCGCTCGGCGAGCTGGGTGAAGAAGTACATGTTGTAGAACGGGATGTCCCCGTCCTGGCTGATCGCCGCCTTGCCGTCCGCCTTCGCCTTGTCGAACAGGGCGGTCAGCTCGTCCATTGTCTTCGGCTGCGCCACCGCGCCGGCTGTTCCCTTGTCGTACCACCAGGCGCTGGACTGGACGGTGTAGGGCACCAGGAAGCTGTGTCCCTCGTGGTCCTTGTTCTGCGGGAAGTCGTACGAGCTGGGCGCAAGCACGTCCTTGACCGTCTTCTCGCCCTCGCCCACTTTCATCCCGTACACGTCGTCGAGGCTCTGCGTGCCGCCCGGGGTCATGACAGCGGCGCCGACTTTGCTGACGTCCTGGTCGAACAGGTCAGGCACGGTGTCGGTGTTCAGCGCGGGCACCAGGTTCTGCGTGTACGCCTTGCGGCCGAGCCACTGGACGTCGACGTGCACGCCGGTCTTGTCCTGGAAGCATTTGAACGCCTTCTGCAGCACCTTGCCCTGCGGCTCGTCGGCGGTCCACATCGACCAGTAGGTGACCTGCTTTCCGGTCGGGGGCTTCACCCCCGGCTCGGGACACGGCGCGTTCAAGTACTGATCGACGCCGGGCAGGGCGTTCTCGCCGGTGCCGCCCGCCTCGGCGCCTCCGCCACAGCCGGCGAGCAGCATCATGGCACCGGCGGCGAAGGCCGCCGCCAGCTTCTTCCGCGAGGCTCCGGCCCCCGGCTCGGGCGCCTGGCCCGGCCCCAGAAAACACTTGCCTTGTGCTACCCGCATGGCCACCACCTGGTCTAGGGAATAACGCAGCATTCTGCGCGTTAGCGCGCAGTTTTGTTTGATTTCACGCATCTGTCAACAAGTTCGGTCGATGAAACTGCATAATTGTCATCTGGCGGCTTCCGCCTGTCCCAGCATGAGCACTCCGAGCAACCGCCGCACCTCCGCCGCCACCGCGGTCCGGCCCGCGCCGAGATACCGGCGGGGGTCCACCCGGTCCGGATGCTCGCGCCAATCGCTCGCCGCGGCGGCGGTGAACACCTTGTTCAGCTGCGTGGCGATATTGATCTTCGTCATCCCCGCGGCCACCGCGCCCGCCAGCCCCGCGTCCGGCACGCCGGACGACCCGTGCAGAACCAGCGGCACCGGCACCGCCGCGTGCAACGCGGCGATCAGTTCGAAGTCGAGCACCGCGTCGCGCGACAGCATCGCATGCGAACTGCCGACCGCCACGGCCAGCGCGTCCACCCCGGTGCTCGCGACGAATCCGGCGGCCTCGTCCGGGTCGGTGCGGACGCCGGGCGCGTGCACGCCGTCCTTCCCGCCGATCTCCCCCAGTTCGGCCTCCACCCAGACGCCGTGGTCGTGGCAGTACGCGGCGACCTCGCGGGTCTGGCGCACGTTGTCCGCGTAATCCAATGCGGACCCGTCGTACATCACCGAGCCGAAGCCGAGGCCGACGGCCTCGCGCACCAGCTCGCGGGATTCGGCGTGGTCGAGGTGCACGGCCACCGGAACCCCCGCCGCCCGCGCGACGGCGAGCGCCGCGCCGCCGACCGGGGCGAGCGCGCCGTGGTAGCGCACCGCGTTCTGGCTCAGCTGAAGGATCACCGGAGCATCGGCGGCCTCCGCCCCCGCCACGATGGCGGTCAGGTGCTCCAGCTGGATGGCGTTGAAGGCCGCGCAGCCCCGGCGCCGCGCGGCGGCCTCGCCGACGATCTTCCCGGTGGACACCAATGGCATGGCTCTCCTCAGGTTCCCCGGGCGCGCACGGCGACCCGGTCGTGTTCCCGGTGGTAGTGGCCGAGGTCGAGGTCGCCGGCCAGCGGCCCGAGCACGGCCGCCCCGGAGAGCGCGACGGCTCGGCGCAGCAATTGCGGCCACGGTTCGCGCCAGGACATCCCGAGCGCGATCCCGGCGACGGCGGCGTCCCCGGCCCCGGTCGCGTTCCCGCTCAGCGCGGCGGAAGGCGCCGCGTGCCAGGTGCCGGACCCGGTGACGGCGAGCAGGCCGTCCGGGCCCAGCGACACGACCACCGCGCCCGCGCCTGCCCTGCGCAGCTCGGCCGCGGCCGACTCGACGTCGCGGATGCCGGTGACCTCGATCAGCTCGCTGACGTTCGGCTTGACCACGGCCGGTCGCCCGGCGAGCCCGGCCAGCAGCGCGTCCCCGGAGGTGTCGAGCACGGTCTGGGCCCCGGTCGCGGCGAGCTGGGCGTACCCGTCCGGCGGCGCGCCGGGCGGCAGGCTGCCGGAACAGACCAGCACCTCCGGCCGGTGCCGGGACGCCGCGGCGAGCAGCGCCGCCCACTCCCCCGCGGTGACCTCCGGGCCCGGTTCGTTGAGCAACGTGACCGACCGGTCGGCGAGGGCGAGCACAGCGGTCGTCCGGCGGGTCTCCCCCGCGATGGGGACCAGTTCGGCGGGCACCCCGGAGGTCGCCAGCTCCCGCGCGACGGCGTTGCCGGTGGCGCCGCCGGCCAGCGCGAGCGCCCGGGTGTCGCCGCCCAGCGCGTGCAGCACGCGGGCGACGTTGATCCCCTTGCCCCCGGCGCGTTGCCGTACCTGCGCGACCCGGTGCACCTCGTCCGGAACCAGACTGTCCACTGTGTACGTCACGTCGAGCGCGGCGTTCGGGGTGACAGTGAGGATCATGCGCTCACCGCCGGTCCCAGCAGCTGCGCGGCGAGCAAGCCGGCGCCGAGACAGCCTGCCTCGTCGCCTAGCTCCGCGCGGCGCAGCACTGGCCGCCGCTGGAACACGAGCGACTCGCCCAGCCGGCGGTCGACGCGCTCGAGCAGCCCGCCGGCCTCGAACAGGCCGCCGCCGAGCACCACCGCTTGCGGGGCGAGGAGCGTGACCAGCGCCCGCAGCCCGGCAGCCAGCGCGACCACCGCGTCCTCAACGACCTCGCGCGCCACCGCGTCGCCGGCAGCCTCGGCCGCCAGCACCTCGCGCGCACCGGTGACCGGCCGACCGGACTGTTCGGTGTAGCGGCGAGCGATCGCACCCGCGGACGCGATCGCCTCCAGGCAGCCGGTGGAACCGCAGCCGCACCGGCGGGAATGGCCGACGTCGAGGTGGCCCAGCTCCCCGGCGTGCCCCGCCGCACGGTGCGGGCGGCCGCCGAGCAGCAGCGCCGCGGCGATCCCAGTGCCGACCGGGACGAACGCGGCGTCGGCGAACCCGCGGGCAGCGCCGAACCGGTGCTCGGCCAGCCCGCCCGCCGTGACGTCGTGACCGAAGGCGACCGGCATCGGCAGCCGTTCGGCCAGCAGTTCGCGCAGCGGTGCGTCTCGCCAGCCGAGGTTCGCCGAAAACCGCGCGATTCCCGCGGCCTCGTCGACGACCCCGGGCACCACCACCCCGGCCGCGGTGATCGGCCCGGCCTCGGCCAGTTCCCCGACCACCGCCTCGACCTGCTCCGCCACGGCGACGCCCGGGTCCGCGCCCCGGGCGGTGGGGCGGCGCAGCCGCGCCCGTCTCGTCCAGCTGCCGCGTTCGTACACCGCGGCCTTCACCGTGGTGCCGCCGACGTCGACCGCCGCGAGGAGCTCCACGCTAGCTCAGCACGACGGAGCGGGTGAGGCTCCGCGGGTTGTCCGGGTTCAGTCCCTTGCGCTCGGCGATCGCACCCGCGACTCGCTGGGCGCGAACCAGGTCCGCCATCGGGTCCAGCCCGGTCTCGACGAACGCTCCCCCGGTCCGCCGGACCTCCTCGGCCAGCCCGTCCGGCGCACTGCCGAACATCCAGGTGACGCGGCCGGCCTCGCTGATGCTGATCGGGCCGTGCCGGTAGTCGAACGCCGGGTACGACTCCGTCCACAGCAGACATGCCTCGCGGAACTTCAGCGCCGCCTCGTTGGCCAGGCCCACCGACCAGCCGGTGCCGAGGAAGCTGAACTGCTCGGCGCCGACCAGCTCGGCCGGCAGCGGCTCGGCCAGCGCTCGCTCGGCCTGCGCGATCACCGGAGCGAGGTCCTCGCCCAGATGCGCGCGCAGCATGGCGAGCACCGTCGTGGCGAACCGGGTCTGCACGACCGAACGTTCGTCCACTGAGGACAGGTCGACCACCGCGCCCGCGACGCCGGCGATCTCGACCGGGACACCCGTGACGGCCGTGGTCGGCGTCCCCGGCATGACCTCGCGCAGCCGGGCCAGCAGAGTGTGCACCTCGGTCGTGGTGCCCGACCGGGTGATGGCCACGACCTGGTCGTAGGCACGCCCGAGGGGGAACTCCGAAGCCGCGAAGGCATCGGTTTCGCCGAGCCCGGCCTTCTCGCGCAGCACCGCGTACGCCTGCGCGATGAACCACGACGTCCCGCAGCCGACGACCGCCACCCGGGTGCCCGGGGCCGGCAGGAGCCGCGCGTTGGCCGCGGCCAGGTTCGCCGCGTCCCGCCAGCACCTCGGCTGGCTCGCGATCTCGTCCGCCATGAAAGTCCCGCTCATCGACTCCCCATCTGCACCAGGTGTACGCAACAGCAGTCACCGTAGATGCATGTTTTTGAATCGTCAATGCACTCTTCGTACATATTCGATCATTCAGCTGCGCGGGGTGCTGCGCAGCCCAGCACCGGCCGCCAGCGGCCACCAGCAGCTACCGCAGGCCCAACCGGAAGCGTTGACAACGAAAACCACAGAGTGCATCATCACTGCGCGCCAGATCTGCTCGATCTTGTTTATTTGCGTCGCATTTCCACCAGTTGCGCGCTTGCGCTCGTCCAAGTCCCGACAGCCGCGTCCGGCGACCGGCAGGAATGAGGAGCCATGCCCGTCTCGTGCCCCAAGTCCCGCGGCAGTGGCCGGAGAGCCGCCGTCGCACTCGCCGGGGCGATGCTGTGCCTCGGGAGCGGGCTGGCCGGACCGCCGCCCGCCGGAGCGTCAGCGACCGCGGTGACCGCCGGAGCATCGACGGCCGCGATGCCACCGCCCGACGGCTACACCGTCACCGTCAACGGCACGGGCGCCTACGCCCACCCAACCGACACGCCCGCGAGCGGCTACCTCGACAAGGACGGCACCTTTTACTTCCAGCAGTCCGCTGCCGACTACGGCGCGAGCTCACCTCGGGAGTGGGAGTTCTACACCGGCGGGGACTTCGACTCCGCGACGAAGTCGAGTGCGCTGAGCGACGCGGTGAACCCCGCCGAACCGCGAGACAAGAACAACGACACGACCTGGCGCTGCAACACCAGCCCCACCGGCAGGGAGGCCACCGCACCGCCGCCCGGATCCCGCTACTCGCAGAGGAACTTCTGCGACCTGTCCGGCGTCTGGGTCGACCCGGACACCGGCGACTGGTACGGCCTGGTGCACAACGAATTCACCCCGCAGCCCTTCGGCGACGGCCTGCACTACGACGCCATCGACTACGCGGTCTCCAAGGACGGCGGCCGCACCTGGGCCATCAAGGCGCACGTGATCACGTCGCCGTACAGCACCCGGCGCGGCGACAACGCCGCCTTCCCGCAGCAGACCTACTACTACGGCGACGGTGACCAGCGGTTGCTGGCGGACACCGCGTCGGGATACTTCTACGTCTACTACGGCTCTCGCGTGGTGGACAAGAACGGCGGCTGGAAGGCGTTCTACGAGCACGTCGCCCGGGCGCCGATCTCCGGCAAGATGGCACCGGGAACCTGGCAGAAGTGGTACGACGGCAAGTGGTCCGAGCCCGGCCAGGGCGGCCGGGAGAGCAACATGGTGCCGGTCGACGGAGCCAATCACACCGGCTACACCCCCGTGGACAAGGAATACGACCCGGCGAACACGGGGACTGCCACCGAGCAGGTCGCGGCGGGCAAGATCCCGCCGACGTCACCGCTGTTCGTCATGGACGTCGCTTACGACGCCTACCTCGGCAAGTACATCGGCGAGCCGCAGGCGGTGGACCAGAGCGGCAAGGCACCGCAGCAGTTCTACGTCACCGATGACCTCGCTACGCAGAAGTGGCGGCTGATCGGCGACACCGGCAGCCGGACGGACGCCTCCTGGTACCGCTGGTTCCTGGACAGCAAGAACAAGACCAGCTCGTCCATCGTCGGCAAGAGCTTCCGTTCCTACTGTGCGTTCGGCTGCCCGGCGGGCGCGTCGGGCATGTACTTCGACCTCACCGTGGACAGTGCCCGCCCCGCGGCGTCCCGGTTCGACCCGGCGAAGTCCTACCGGATCGCGAACGGCGACGGCCGGGTGCTCGTCCAGGTCCCGGGCAGCTCCGCGACCACCTCGCTGGCGGCCGGCGGCGCATTCGCGGCGTGGTCGTTCACGGCCGACGGCGACGGCTCGTACCGGATCTCCAACACCGCCACCGGCGGGCTGCTCGGCGTCGGGACTGCTTCCCCGGGAACCCGGGCGTGGGGCACTGCTGCGACAGTCAGCGCCGCTGGACCGGAAGGCCCGAGTGTCGGACAGCAATGGTTCGTCATCCACTCCTCGAACGGCACGTACCGACTGGTCAACCGTTACAGCGGACTAGTGCTGGGCCTCTCCGGCACGCCCGGCCGGCTCAGCGAGACCACTCCCGCCCGGTATTGGACCGACCGCACCGGAAGCCCGGTCGGCGGTGCTCGCACCGCGTCCGAGCAGACCCTCTCGATCACTGAGGCCGGCGACGCCGATCTCGGTGAGGCCCGCGTGCTGAAGATCGGCGGCAAAGCGCTCGACGTCCCCGGCCACAGCACCGCGGCAGCTACCCAGCTGGTCGCCTGGACCGCCAACGGCGGCGCCAACCAGCGCTGGTCCTTCACTCGGCAGCCCGACGGCTCCTACGAGCTGCGCAACCGCGAGTCCGGCCTGTGCGCGGACGTGGCGGGCGGCTCCACCGCCTCGGGTGCCCCGGTCATCCAGTGGCCCTGCACCGGAGCCGCCAACCAACGCTGGACCGTGGAGAGACAAGCCAGCGGCTACGCGTTCGCCTCGGTCAAGAGCGGACTACTGCTGACTGCCGACTCCGTCGCCGAAGGCGCACCGGTCACCCAGCGGCCCGCGGGCGGACTCCAGCACTGGACCCTGAATCCGTAACCGCCCGGCCCGCAGCAGACAAACCGGGCAAGCTCGCGGCCCGTCGCCCGAGTTCTCAGGCGACGGGCCGCCGGTTTGGTCCCGCCAAGGTCACCAGCTCCAGCCGCGATCCGGGTGCCAGCACGGCAACGGCACGGCGGCCAGTGACGCGGCCGACCTCAGCTACCGCGCCTCAGCCGGCACCGTACTGTCGCCGGTCAGTCCGATGTGGACACTTGCGGAGCCTCCGCTGGGCACCTGGCACGGCACGAACGTCTGCTCGACCTGAAACCCGGCGAGCGGGGTCACGCGCACCATGCTGTGTGCCGCCTGGCCCGAAACGCTCTCAGCACGAGGTCGAGCGTCGCCGAGGTACAGTCAGAAGCGACCGAGCGCCGCAAAAGCCAGCTCAGCGACCGACGCCGAGCGCTCTCTCGCCGTTCGCCCCGGCCGGTCTCAGCCGGCAGGCGGCACGGGCTCGGCGACCCAGGTCTCCGCCCAGTCGGACAAGGCGTCGACCGCCGTCTGCAGCTCGTGCCCCTTGGCGGTCAGCACGTAGTCGATGCGCACCGGCGTTTCGTCGTGCACGCGGCGTTCGACGATGCCTTCGGCCTGGAATTCGTGCAGGCGCTCGGCCAGCATCTTGTCGCTCAGCCCCGGGATGGCCTCGCGGATGTCGCGGAACCGGGTCTTGCCGTGCAGCATGGCGCGCAGCACCGCGCCGCTCCAGCGGCGCCCGATCAGCTCCACCGCATGGTGGAACAGTGGGCAGAAGGCTTCGGTGTTGCGGTCCACTTCACAACGCTAACGCTTGGTGAGCGGCTTGACAAACGTGAGTCCCCACCCCTTTACTAACCACTCGTTAGCAGCTCACCTTACTGACGGAGGTTGGCCATGGCCGCGGACGGGCTGGTGCACGCCGATCCGGGCGTGGTCACCGTCTGGTCCGACATCGGCTGCCCATGGGCCACGCTGGCCCTAGCCACCCTGGACAGCGCAGCACGGGCGCGGGGACGGGAGCTGCTGGTCGACCACCGGGCGTTTCCGTTGGAGCTGTTCAACCGCCAGCCGACGCCGAAACTGATCCTGGACGCCGAGATCGTGGCGATCGCCGCGCGCCGACCCGAGCTGGACTGGCGGTTGTGGACGGGACCCGAGTACCGGTACCCAGTCACGACATTGCCGGCCATGGAGGCCGTCCAGGCCGCGAAGAGCCCGGAAGTGGGCGGGCTGGCCGCGTCCACTCAACTCGACGCCGCGCTGCGGCAGGCGTTCTACGTCGAGGGCCGGTGCATCAGCCTGCATCCGGTGATTCTCGAAATCGCCGCGGCGTGCGACCGGGTGGACGAGTTCGCGCTCGCGGCAGCGCTCGCGCGCGGCGACGGACGGGCGCAGGTTTACCGGGACTGGGAGAGTGCCCGCGGTCCGCGCGTGCAGGGCAGCCCGCACTTGTTCGCCGCGAACGGATACGACCGGCACAACCCAGGCGCCGACTACCGATGGACCGCGCCGCCCGGCAAGGGTTTCCCGTTGCTGGAACAGTACGACCCGGAATGGGCGGACCTGTTGCTGGAGCGGCTCGGCCGCTGATTGATCAATTTCCTGCCGCTTTCCCGGAACCCGGGAAGGCGGCAGTTTTTTATTTTCACCCTATCGCCGGAAAGCGGGGAACCGTCACGGCATCGACACCTGGGGTTTACGTTCCGGGCAATCGGATTCTCCATTCGACGGATCTAATTCTGGGCGCTCGACCCGAGCGAGCCGCCGGAGCGCGACGAGGCGACCGGCGACAGCTGATGGAATTACCAGCCCCTGGAAAGAGGCCGTCATGAAGTCTTTGTCGATCAGCCGGACCGCGCCCGCCGTGCAGTCCGTTTTCCGCGTAGTGGTGGGCTTTCTGTTCGCCTGTCACGGGGTCGCTTCCCTGTTCGGGGTCCTGGGCGGCGCGGTGGGCACCCACGGCGGCACGGTCCCGTTCGCGTCGTGGCCCGGCTGGTGGGCGGCCGCGATCCAATTGGTGTGCGGCGTTCTCGTGGCACTCGGCGCCGGCACCCGGGCCGCCGCGCTGGTCGCCTCCGGGTCGATGGCGTACGCCTATTTCACGGTACATTTTCCGAATTCGCCGTTCCCGATCGAGAACCAGGGCGAACCGTCCGCATTGTATGCCTGGGGCTTCCTCTTGATCGCCGCCCTCGGTCCCGGTCCGTGGACTGTCGTCGAATGGGTTCGGAAAATCGCACGGACCGCCCCCGCCGCACGGCCGGCCGGTGCCGAATGACGCCGGAAAGGCTCGCGCGGAATCGCTGACACCGCGATTCGTCCGCCGTCCGCGGGTGCTCCCCGCCCACGAAACCGAGCAATCCGCTCACCGTGCCCGTCCCCACGAGCTGTGAAAACGGAGCGTTCCATGCAGTCCCCCGACACACTGCTGCCCACCCCGACCGGCCCGTTGCCCGTCCGCCTCGCCCGCACCCTGCCCGAGCTCCTCGCCGACCGCGCCGCCGCGACGCCCGGACACCCCGCGGTGATCGGCGACGAAGCCACGCTCACTGTCGCGGACCTCTACCGAGCCGCCTGCCGCGTGGGCGCCGGGCTGCGCGCCCTCGGCGTGCGGCCGGACGACCGGGTCGGCGTCTACGCCGAACCGTCCCCGGAGCTTCTCGTGTCGATCTGGGGCATCCTCTGCGCCGGCGCCGCCTACCTGCCGTTGTCGCCGGACTATCCCGAGGACCGGGTCGAGTACATGATCTCCGATGCGGACGCCCGGGTCGTGCTCGCTCAGGAGCACCTGTCCGAACGCTTGGGCGAATTCGGTCCGCCCGCGACGCGCATCGTGACCGGCGCCCAGCTGCCCGAACCGGGCGAAGAGCCGGCCCGGGCCGAGGCCCGACCGACCGATCTCGCCTATGTCATTTACACCTCCGGCAGCACCGGCCGGCCCAAGGGCGTCATGGTCGAGCACCGCAGCGTGCTGTCGCAAATGCGCTGGATGAACTTCTTCGGACACGTCGGTCCGCACACCACCGTGCTGCAGAAGACCCCGGTCAGCTTCGACGCCGCACAGTGGGAGATCCTCGCTCCTGCCGTCGGCGGGAGCGTCGTGGTCGGCGCGCCCGGCATCTACCGTGACCCCGAAGCACTCATCGACACCGTCATCCGGCACCAGGTCACCGCTTTGCAGTGCGTGCCGACGCTGCTGCGCGCCTTGCTGGACACCGAGCGCTTCGCCGACTGCACTTCGCTGCGTCGCGTGTTCTCCGGCGGCGAGGCGCTGTCCGTCCCGCTCGCCCGCGAGTTCCTCCGCACGATGCCGGGCTCGTCGCTGGTGAACCTGTACGGCCCGACCGAGTGCACGATCAACGCGACCGCACACCTCGTCGACCCGGAAGACCTCGACGACGACGCCGGCTCGGTGCCGATCGGCACGCCGGTCGACAACACCCAGTGCTACATCCTCGACTCCGACCGCGCACCCGTCGACATCGGCGAGACCGGAGAGCTGTACGTCGGCGGCGCCCAGCTCGCCCGTGGCTACCTCGGCCGGCCGGACCTGACCGAGGAGCGGTTCATCCCGTCGCCGTTCGTGCCCACCGAGCGGCTCTACCGCACCGGCGACCTAGTGCGCTGGAATCCGGACGGCACCATCCAGTTCTGCGGGCGCGCGGACAACCAGGTCAAGCTGCGCGGCTACCGCGTCGAGCTGGAAGAGGTGACTCTCGCCGTCGAGAACCACACCTGGGTGCGCCACGCCGCGACACTGGTCGCCGACGACCCGCGCACCGGCTCGCCGCAGCTGGTCGCCTGCGTCGAGCTCAACCCCGCCGAAGCCGCTGTCATGGACCAGGGCAGCCACGGCAGCCACCATCAGTCGAAAGCCAGCCGGCTGCAGGTCCGGGCGCAGCTGGCCGACCCCGGCGTCCGCCGCGGCGGCCAGCTCGCCGGGCGGCCCGCTATCGCGTTGCCAGGCCGGCAGGAAACCCCGGAGCAACGGCGGAAGGTCTTCGCCCGCAAGACTTACCGGTTCTACGACGGCGGCCGGGTGACACGCGACGACGTACTCCGCCTGCTGGCCGCGCCGGCCGCGCGGCAACCCTGTCCCCGGCAGCCGCACGAACTCGGCGCGGCCGGGCTCGGCGCGATCCTGCGCTGGTTCGGCCAGTTCCACAGCGAGCAACGCCTGCTGCCCAAGTACTCCTACGCCTCGCCCGGCTCGCTGTACGCCACCCAGCTGTACCTCGAACTGTCCGGCGTGGACAGTGTGCCGGACGGGGTGTACTACTACCATCCGGTCGACCACCAGCTCGTGCTGGTCTCCGCGGCCGCCGCGCGGCGACCCGGGGTGCGGGTTCATTTCGCCGGCCGGCACAGCGCGATCGAACCCGTCTACCGCACCAACATCCGCGAAGTCCTGGAGATGGAGGCCGGGCACATGGTCGGCGTCTTCGCCGACGTGCTGCCGGGCCACGGCCTCGCCCTCCGCCCCGCCCTCCACGACCCGGCCGTCCGCCACCGGCTGGACATCTCCGCCGAGGACCATTACCTCGGCACGTTCGAACTGGTGCCGGACGACGGACGCACGCCGTGGCTGGAGGGCACCGAGCTCTACCTGCAGGCGCATCCGGACCGGATCGCGGATCTGCCCGCCGGGCAGTACCGCTACGCCGACGGCAAGCTCGACCGGCTGGGCGACGAGCTGCTGCAGGCAAACCACGTCATCGCCATCAACCAGCAGGTGTACGCCCGTGCGAGCCTCGGCATCAGCGCGGTCAGCCGCGCCCGCGAACCGTGGCTGCGGTACGTCGTCCTGGGCACCGCCCTGCACCAGCTGCAGAACAACGGCCTCGGCTTCGGATTCATGTCGTCGGGCTACAGTTCGAAGACCGGCCACCCGCTGCCCGCCGCCCGCCGCCTCGACGCGATCCTTTCCCGGCACGGCATCGAACCCGGACCGTCCTACTTCTTCCTGGGCGGGCGGGTCAGCCCGGAGCAGATCCGCGGCGAGGACATGCGCGAGGACGCCGTGCACATGAAGGGCCCGGCCGAACTGATCCGCGACGAACTGGCCGCGACGCTGCCGGACTACATGATCCCGAACCGGGTTCTCGTGTTCGACCGGCTTCCCAGCACCGCCAACGGCAAGATCGACACCGTCGCGCTCGCCAAGTCCGACCAGGTCGCCGCCACCGGCACGGCTGGCGCCTACCTCGCCCCGGCCACCGCCACCGAGCAGCGCCTCGCCGCACTGTGGGGCAAGGCTCTGCACTACGACGAAGTGTCCGCGTCGGACGACTTCTTCGCCGTCGGCGGCAACTCGCTCATCGCGGTGAAACTGATCAACGCGGTCAACGCCGACCTCGGCACGCGGCTGCCGATCCAGGTGCTGTTCGAAGCTTCCCGGCTCGCCGACCTGGCCGCCCGGATCGACGCCGGCCGCGACGTGCCGGCCTCCCGGCTCGTACGCCTGCACGACAGCGGCACCGGCACGCCCGTGTTCTGCTGGCCCGGGCTCGGCGGCTACCCGATGAACCTGCGCCCGCTGGCCCGCGCGGCCGGGCGGCCGTTCCACGGCGTCCAGGCACACGGGATCAACCCCGGCGAAACGCCGTTCGGCTCCATCGGAGAGACCGCCGCCGCCGACCTCGCCGAGATCCGCCGGATCCAGCCGGAGGGTCCGTACTCGCTGTGGGGGTACTCCTTCGGCGCCCGGGTCGCGTTCGAAACCGCCTGGCAGCTCGAACAAGCCGGCCAGGAGGTCCGCGAGGTCGTGCTGATCTGCCCGGGCAACCCGACCGTGCGCGCGGCCGGCGGCACCCGCGACGATCGCACGGCTTCCTACCGCAATCCGGTGTACGTCACCATTCTCTTCTCCGTATTCACCGGCCGGATCGATGGCCCGGAACTGGAGGACTGCCTGGCCCAGGCCCGCGACGAAGACAGCTTCGCCGAGGCGATCGCACGACACCGCCCAGGTCTGGACGACGCGACCATCCGCCGCATCATCCGCATCGTCGCCCGGACCTACCAGTTCGACTACACCTTCGAAGAACTGGCCGAACGGCGCCTGGCCGCGCCCGTCACTCTCCTCAAGGCGACCGGCGACGACTACTCGTTCATCGAAAGCGCCACCGGCTACAGCGCCTCCCCGCCCGCCGTCGTCGACCTGGCCGCCGACCACTACCAGGCCCTCCGCGAACCCGCGGTTACCGAACTCGCGGCCGCCATCCGGGCGCACACCGCGCTCCGCTGGTCCGCCGCCCGGTAAGCCCGGACCGCTGGTGGCACCCGGTGCGCCACGCCGGGTGCCACCAGCCCACGTCCCGGAATCCGGCGATGGCCGGCCGCCCTTCCGGCGGCCGCCCGAGACCGGCCGGCGCTCAGCCGGTCAGGTCGCCCTCCTTCTCGTTCTTCGCCGCGTAGAAGGCCAGTTTCTCCTCGTCCACCTCGACCCCCAGCCCTGGCCCGGACGGCACCCGCAACCGGCCGTCCGACAACTGCAACGGCGCCACGATGTCGTCCGCGTGCAGGTAGTACATGCTGTCGATCGCACGCGAGAGCACCGGCGTGCTCGCCACCACCGCCAGGTGCGCGGCGGTGGCGATGCCGAGCTCGCCGCCGCTGTGCAGGTTCATGCCGAGGCCGAACGTTTCGCAGTGCGCCGCGAGCGCCTTGGTGGCCGAGATGCCGCCCCACTTGTAGACGTCGCCGTGGATCACGTCGACCGCGCCGAGCCGCACGGCCGGGGCGAACTCCTCGAACCGGACCACGCACATGTTGGTGCACAACGGAATCCGGACCCTCGCGCGCACCTGGCTCATCCCCTCGATGCCGACGCACGGGTCCTCCAGGTACTCCAGGTCCAGCTCCTCCAGCGCGAGCCCGGCGCGGATCGAGTCGGGTACCGACCACGCGGCGTTGGGGTCGACCCGTAGCTCCACGTCCGGCAGCGCGCTCCGCAGCGCACGGAGGATCTCGACATCCCCGCGGACGTCCCGGGTGCCCTTGAGCTTCACCGCCGTGAAGCCGCCTTCCGCGACCACTTTCGCCGTGTGCTCGGCCAGCCTCCGCGCCAGTTCCGAGCCTTCCGCACCGGGCGCGTCGGCACGCGTGATCAGCGCGGTGATCGGCACCTCGGTGCGCACCGGCCCGCCCAGCAGATCGGTGACCGACTGCCCGGTGACATGTCCGACGAGGTCCCAGCACGCCACGTCCAGGGCGGCGAGCGCGGCGTAGCCGAGATAGCCGTGGAAGAACGGCACCATGTGGTGGCGGCGGTGGAACGCTTCGAGCGCGAACGGGCTGGTCCCGATCATTTCCGCGCCCAGTTTCCGCGTCAGCTCGGCGACCGGGCGGCCCCACATCGTCTCGCCCCAGCCCTCGGCCCCGGTGTCCGTGCGCAGCCGCACCACGGTGCGGGTCTCGCCGGTCTTGGTCTCGAACGAGCTGGTGAACGGGTTGGTCAGCGGCAGGTTCACGACCCGCACGTCGACGTCGGTGATCTTCATCGCGCCCCTTCAGTGGATGCGTGGCTGTCCCGGGTGCTCCGGTCGAACGCCCGGATCGCCTCGGCGAGCGCGGCGCTGCGCCCGGCGAGCAGTTCTCCGCCGTGCGCGGCGGTGGCCGCGGTGGCGTCGTCGGTGGCCCCGCCCGCGCGGGCCCATTCGCCGTGCCGTTCCACGGTCAGCCCGGGATACGGCGAGTCGTAGAACAGCGGCGGCGGATCGACGGCCGGGCGCGGTTCCGGGGTGCGCACCAGGTCTGGGTGCGCCGCGAGCATGAGTGACGTCTCGAACATCCCTGCGTGCCCGGGCACCTGACCGTCGCCGACGGAGAAGTACGAGCATGCGGCCAGCGCGACGTCGGCGCGCAGCACATACTGCTTCACCGCCAGCCGCATGATCTCGTCGTTGCCGCCGTGCCCGTTCACGATCAGCACGCGCCGGTATCCGCTGGTGGCCAGTGAGTCGAGCACGTCGTCGAGCACCGCCTGCAGCGTCGATGCGCGCAGCGACACCGCCGCCGCGAACAGGTGGTGCGGGCTGTGCCCGAACGGCAGCGCGGGCAGCCGCACCACCGCCGGATCGCCGCCGAGCTGAGCCAGCGCGGCATCGGTGACCGCTTCGGCGAGCATCGTGTCGGTGCCCATCGGCAGGTGCCCGGCATGCTGTTCCTGCGAGCCGATCGGCAGCACCGCGATCGCCGACCGGCCGGCGGCACGCGTCTCCCGCCAGGTCATTCGCATCAGTTCGGACATGTGGCCTCCCGTCTCGGCGCGGCGCGTGGCATCGTGACCGCATGAATTCCGGCGAACGCCCGGCCCTGCGGCTGGTTCCCGCTCCGGTCGCGGCACCCTCCGGGACCGGGCCGGTGCTCGGCGCGGTAGAGCTGCTCCCCGGCCGTGTCCGCGCCGCGCTGCTGGATTTGGCCGGCACGGTGCGGTGGCGCGCCGAAGCGACCTACCCGCGCACGGCCGCCCAGACCGGCATCGCGGCCGCGCTGGCCGAGGTCACCCGGTTCCCGACCGCGCCGGCCGCGATCGGCGTCGCCTCCGCCGGGCTGGTCGACGCCGCGACGGGCACCATCATCGAGGTGCACGAGGTGCCGGCGCTGCACGGCTATCCGATCGCCGAGGTGCTCGGCGGCCTGGCCGGTGTTCCGGTCCATGTCGAGCACCGCGCCCGGCTGCAGGTCCTCGGCGACCGCTGGTTCGGGCCGGGCCGGGGGCGCAGCACGTTCGCCTCGGTCTCGACCGGCGAGGTGCTCGGCGTCGGCCTGCTGTACGAGGGCGAAGTCCTCGCCCCTCCCGGCGGCCGCAGCGGCGCGCACATGACGGTCGCCGCGAGCGGCCGCGAATGCACCTGCGGTGCCCGCGGCTGCTGGAAAACTGTCGCGACCACACCGTGGCTGCGCGACGAAGCCGAACGGCGCGGCCTCGCCGCGAAGACAATCCGCGAGCTCGCCGGCGACCCGCTGCTGGACGAGTACGCGGGCAACATCGCGCTCGGATTGGTCAACATCCAGCAGCTCTTCGCCCCGGGCTTGTTCGTTCTGCACGGAGAAGCGGCCGAGGGCGGCGAACCCTTCCGCGCCCGCATCGAACAGCGGCTGCGCGAGGACTCGTCGTGGGCCACCGGGGCGGAACCGCCGCGCGTGGTCGTGAACGAGAGCCCCGCCGACGACGTCGCCCTCCTCGGCGGCGCCGGTCTGGTCCTTTCGAAGCTCTGAGCTCACGAAACCACCCGCTGGCGCGCTCTCGGGTCCGGGTTCGGCACCGCGTCCAGCAGGATCCGCGTGTACTCGTGCTCCGGCGCGCGGAACAGCCGGTCCGCCGGGGCCAGCTCCACCACCTTCCCGGCGCGCATCACCGCCACCCGGTCCGCGATCTGCTGCACCACGGCGAGGTTGTGCGACACGAACACGTAGGTCAGCCCAAGCCGGGCCTGCAAAGCCGCGAGCAGATCCAGCACCTGCGCCTGCACCGAGACGTCCAGCGCGCTCGTCGGCTCGTCCAGCACCACCAGCCGCGGCCGCACCGCCAGCGCCCGCGCCACCGAGATGCGCTGCCGCTGTCCGCCGGAGAACTCGTGCGGGTAGCGGTCCTGCATCTGCGGGGAAAGGCCGACCGCGGCGAGCAGTTCGCCGACGCGTTCCCGCAGCTTCGCCCGGCCGCGGCGGCCGCGCATCCCGGGTTCGTGCGTCACCAGCGGTTCGGCCACCACGTCGGTGATCCGCCAGCGCGGATTCATGCTGGAGTACGGATCCTGCAGCACCACCTGCATCTCCCGCCGCACCTTCCGCAGCTGCGCGGCAGGCATCGCGAACAGGTCCGCGCCGTCGAAGCGCACCGAGCCGGCGCTCGGTTCCTCCAGCCGCAGCAGCAGCCGAGTCAGCGTGGTCTTCCCGGACCCCGATTCCCCCACCACGGCAAGGGTTTCCCCGGCTCGCACGTCGAGGTCGACGCCGTCCACCGCGGCCAGCCCGCCGTAGTGCTTGCGCAGCCCGCGCATCTCCACCAGGTTCGTCATACCCGCTCCAGCTTCGGCGTGGCGCGCAGCAACTCGCGCGTGTACTCCTCCTGCGGCTGCTCGAACACCGGCACCACTTCGCCGGTCTCCACCACCTGCCCCGACCGCAGGACCACGACCCGGTCGGCGACCTCGGCGACGACGCCCAGATCGTGCGTGATCAGCACAATCGCCATGCCGTGCTTGCGCTGCAGGTCCACCAGCAGGTCGAGGATCCGCGCCTGGACCGTCACGTCGAGCGCGGTGGTCGGCTCGTCCGCGATCAGCACCCGCGGCCGTCCGACGAGGGCCATCGCGATCATCACGCGCTGCCGGAGCCCGCCGGACAGCTGGTGCGGATACTGGCCCGCGCGTCTCTCCGGGTCGGGAATCCCTGCCTCCCGCAACGCTTCCACCGCTGCCGCGCGGGCCCGCGCCCGCGTCGCGCCCTGATGGCGGCGCAGCACCTCGGCCACTTGCGCACCGACGCGCTTGACCGGGTTCAGGCTGGTCATCGGGTCCTGGAAGACCATTGCGACGTCGTTGCCGCGGATCCGCCGGAGTTCCTTCTCCGGCAAGCGAAGCACGTCGCGTCCGTCGAGGCGCACCTCTCCCCGGGCGTACACGCACGGCGGTTCCGGGTTCAGCCGCAGCACCGACAGCGCCGTCGCGGTCTTACCGGTGCCCGATTCCCCCACCACGGCAAGGGTTTCCCCGGCCTCTACAGCTAGACTCACGCCGTCGGCGGCCACTACGGTCCCGGTCGCGAGGCGGAATTCGATCCGCAGGTCGTCGATCTCCAGCAGAGCGCTCATGAGCGGTACGCCTTCGGGTCCGCGACGTCGCGCAGGACGTCGCCGGTCAGGTTGACAGAAAGCGCGGTGAGCATCAGCGCCAGCCCGGGAAACACCGCGACCCACCACGAGGTGCCCAGGTACAGCTGGCCGTCGCTGAGCATTCCGCCCCAAGTCACGGTTTGTTTCGGCACGCCGAGGCCGAGGTAGCTCAGCGACGCCTCGGCCACGATCGCCGCGGCGACGTGCAGGGTGCCGATGGTGGCCAGCGGGGCCGCCACGTTCGGCAGCAGATGCCGGCGCATGATGGTGCCGCCGCGCACCCCGATCGCCCGCGCCTCGGTGACGAACTCCCTGGTGCGAAGGGAAAGCACCTCGGACCGGATGACCCGGGCGTAGGACACCCAGCCGGTGAAGCCGAGCACCAGCACGACGTACCACAACCCGGAGCCGAGGAAGCCGACGATGGCGAGCGCGAGCAGGATCGACGGGAACGCGAGCTGGATGTCGGCGATCCGCATCAGAACCCGGTCGAACCAGCCGCCGAGATACCCGGCGATCAGCCCGATCGCCGCGCCGACAATCCCGGCCAGCAGCGCCGCACCCGCGCCCACGAGCAGCGAAACGCGTGCGCCGTAGAAAAGCCGGGACAGGATGTCCCTGCCGAGCTGGTCGGTGCCGAGCAGGTGTGCCGACGTGCCGCCGTTCGCCCAGGCGGGCGGATTGAGCCGCACGAGGAGGTTCTGCGCACTCGGGTCGTACGGTGCGATCAGCGGCGCGAAAACGGCGATGAGCACCATCACCACGAGCACGCTGATCGCGGCCACGCCCAGTTTGTTGCGCAGCACCGCGCGCAGAACGCCGGGCCGGGCGGTCGGGACAGCTACGGTCACGGCGGTCATGAGGTCACCCGCACCCTCGGGTCGAGCAGTGTGTAGGACAGGTCGACGAGCAAGTTCACGACGACGAACGTGGCCGCGAACAACAGGACGGCGGCTTGCACCAGCGGGAAGTCGCGGTTCTGGATGGCTTCGACGGTCAGCCGGCCGAGGCCGGGCCAGGAGAACACCTGCTCGGTGAGGATCGCGCCGCCGAGCAGGGTGCCGACCTCCAGCCCGACCACGGTGACCACCGGCAACGCGGCGTTGCGCAGGCCGTGCGAGAGGACGACGCCGCCGGTGCCTAGGCCGTTCGCCCGGGCGGTGCGGATGAAGTCCGAACCGAGCACGTCGATCAGCGACGACCGCAGCAGCCGGGCGATCACCGCGACCGAGTACACCGCGAGCGTGATCGCGGGCAGGATCAGATGTTCCAGCCCGCCGTATCCGGACGCGGGCAGCACTTGCCACTGCACCGCGAACACCAGGATCAGCAGGATGCCCACCCAGAACGGGGGCGTCGACTGTCCGATGAGGACACCGGTCATCACGCCGGAATCGCCCGCGCGGCCGCGCCTGGTCGCCGCGTAGGTGCCCGCCGGAACCGCGATCAGCAGCGCGATCAGCAACGCGGCCCCGGCGAGTTCGAGCGTCGCCGGCACCCGGGAGAACAGCACCTCCGCGACCGGCTGGTCGTAGACCAGCGACGTGCCCAGGTGCAGGCGCGGCAGCCCGCCGAGGTAGTCGAGATACTGCGTGAGCAGCGGCCGGTCCAGGCCGAGGCTCGCCCGCAGGGTCGCTTCCTGGTGCGCGGTCGCGTCCGGCGGCAGGATCAGCTTCACCGGGTCGCCGGAGAGCCGGACGAGGAAAAACGCCGCGGTGGCAACGAAAAACAACACGATGACGGCGGTCGCCACCTTGGTCCCGACGGCGCGCAGCACACCGATCCCCGTCGCCGCCGGACGGGTGACGGAGACGGCCGGGGCGGTCACGAGTCCACCTGCGCCCGGGACATGGCGAGCAGGCCGACGACGCCCGGCTGCCACCGCGGTCGCGTGTTGACCGCGTAGATGGTGTCGATCTGGTAGAGGAACACGAACGGCGCCTCCTCGCTCAGAAGATGTTGCAGGTCGGTGAAAGCCCGTTGCCGCTCGGCGGGCGCGAGCGACTGCTCCTCGGCGTCCACGAGCCGGTCGGCTTCGGGGTTGTGCCACCGGCTCTGCCTGCGGTCGTGGCGGACGTTGGACTGCACGAGGCTTTCCGCGTCGAGCGTCCAGCCGGTGCTCGCGGCGAGGTAGACCGGTCCGAGTGCGCCGCGGTTGTTCGAGGTCAGCCGGCTGCTGTAGGTGCCGGCGTCGACGAGTTCCACCCGGGCGCGCACCCCGGCGCGAGCGAGCAGGCCGGAGATCGCCTCGGCGGTGTTGGCGTCGGCGGTCTGCGCGGTGAGCGTCGTGTCGAAGCCGTTCGGGAAGCCGGCCTCGGCGAGGAGCCGTTTCGCGAGGCCGACGTCGCGGGGGTACGGCTGGATGGACGGGTCGAAGCCGAAGGATTCGCGCGGGAACATCGTCGGCACCTCACGTGCCTTGCCGTCGAGCACCGCTTTGATCAGCAGCGGCACGTCGACGGCGTGGTTGAGCGCCTGGCGCACCCGTACGTCGCGCAGCGGCCCGGCAGTGGTGTCGAGCGACAGATACGACGTGCGGATGCCCGGGTAGTGCCGGATCTCGACGCCGCGGTAGCCCTGGATCTGCAGCGCTGCGTCCGGGGTCAGGTTCGCGACGATGTCGACCTGATCGCTCTGCAGCGAGGCCAGCGCCGACGACGGGTCCGGCATCGGCAGGAACACCAGCTCGTCGAACGCCGGTTTCCCGCCCCAGTACGCCGGATTCGCGCGCATCCGCATCTGGTGGTCGCGCTGGAACTCGACGAACGTGAACGGCCCGGTGCCGACCGGGTGCTTCGCGAAGCCCGCGTTGCCGACTTGCCGGAGATAGTCCGGCGGTACGACGACTCCGCCGAACAGCGAGACCTTCGCCGGCAGGATCGGGTCGGGCTGGCTGAGGTGCAGGTCGACGGTCAGGTCGTCGACGACCGCCGCCTTCTTGACGTAGCGCAGCTCGACGATCGGCGATTTCGTCGCCGGGTCGAGCAGCCGCTGCACGCTGAACGCGACCGCATTCGCGTCGCAGGGCTCGCCGTTGTGGAAGCGCACGCCGGGACGCAGCCGGAACCGCCAGGTCAGCCGGTCGAGCGCGGCCCACGACAGTGCGAGGCCGGGCGCGAGCTGGTTGTCCGGCCCGCGGGTGGTGAGCGTGTCGAACATGTTGACCAGGACGTTCATCGAGGTCAGGTCGCCCTGTTTCTGCGGGTCCAGCGTCTTCGGGTCTGCCGTCTGTGCGACGCGCAGCACGCGGCCGGGGCTGCCCGTCGCGGTGCCGCACGCGGTGAGCGCGGCGGGGAACGCGAGCGCGGGGAGCGTCAGCCCGGCCAGCCGGAGCGCCGTGCGGCGGGACAGGCGGGGAGGTGGGGCCACGGGGTCGTCCTTTCCGTGGATGAAATCTCATTCCGTCAGATGGAACGCGATTGCGCTAAGGTAGGCGGCGTGAAGAACGCTGTCAACGGCCCGGCCGGTGCCGGGCGGGCCGAACCCCGCGGTGCTGTCGACAAGGCGCTCGAGGTCCTCGCCATGCTGTCGCGACCGGGCGGACCGCACCGGCTGGCCGACCTCGCCGAGGCGTGTGGCCTGCCGAAACCGACCACCCACCGGATGCTGCAGACCTTCGCCGAAGCCGGGTTCGCGGTCGGACTGGGCGGCGGCCGGTACACCGTCGGGCCGCGCCTGCTGGGGATGTCGGCAGCGGTACTCGCCACGCGGCCGGCGATCCGGCCGGTCCTGGCCGACCTGCGGCGGCGGACCGGGCACACCGTCCACTACGCGGTCCGGCACGGCGACCGCGCGGTGTACGTGGACAAGCTCGAACCGGACCAGGCGTACCGGCTCAACACCCGCCCCGGCGGCGAGGTCCCGCTCTACTGCACTGGAGTCGGCCTCGCGATCCTCTCCCGGCTGTCGCCTCCGGAGGTCGCCACCGTGCTCGACGCCGCGCCGCTGCGTGCGCTGACTCCGAAGACGGTTACGGATCCGGCAGAAATTCGCACCGCGCTGACCACTGTGGACACTCTCGGGTACGTCGTGGACGACGAACAGCACGAGCAGCACGTCCGCTGTGTCGCCGCTCCCGTGCTGGCCGCGGACGGGCAGGTGGCGGGCGCGGTGAGCGTGTCCGGGCTGACGTTCACCTTGCCGCCGGACAGCTTCGCGACACTCGGCCCGCTCGTCGCGGAGGCGGCGAACCGGATTTCGGCGACGCTGAGCGGGGCGCCGGTCCGGTTGGTGTCCGATGAGGACTGATCTGGCCGGGATCCTGGAGCGCGGCCGGGAGGAGCGCGTCTACTCCGCCGCCGCGTGGTCGGTCGGCACCGCGGACGGCGTGCTCGACCGGGGCATGCTCGGCACCCAGTGGCGGGACGGCCCGGCGGTCGCCGAGGGCAGCCGGTGGGATCTGGCCTCGGTGACGAAACCCGTCGTCGGGACGGTCGTCGGCGCGCTCGCGGATCGCGGCCTGTTGTCCTTCGACGACCCCGTTTCCGACTACCTTCCCTCGCACCCGGCCGAGATCACGGTCCGGCAGCTGCTGACGCACACCTCCGGTCTTCCCGGCGGAACTCCGTTGTGGCGCACCCATTCCACCCGCTCGGAGCTGCTGGAGGCCATCCGCACCGGACCGCGCCGGACCGGCGGACAGGTGGAGTACTCGTCGCAGGGGTTCATCCTGCTCGGCCTGGTCGCCGAAGCCGCCGGACGCGCCCCGCTGGACCGGCTCGTCACCGACCTGGTCAGCACTCCAGCGGGCCTTACCGCGACGAGCTTCGGGCCGGTCCCGGACGCCGTCGCCACCGAGGACTGCCCGTGGCGCGGTCGCGTCGTCCGCGGCGAGGTCCACGACGAGAATGCCGTGGTGCTGGGCGGGATCTGCGGCCATGCCGGGCTGTTCTCCACGCTGTCCGACCTGGAGAGATGGGCCCGGATCTTGGCTGCGGGCACCGCCCCCCTGCTCAAACCCGAGACACACGCCGAGATGATCGCCTGTCAGACCACCGGGTTGAACCTGCGCCGCGGCCTCGCCTGGCAGGGGCTGGACGTGCCTGGCTCCCCGGTGGGCACCGCGCTGGCACGGGATTCCTATGGGCACACGGGATTCACCGGAACCAGCATATGGCTCGAACCCGGCCGGGGCCGGTACTACGTGCTCCTCACCAACCGCGTCCACCCCACCCGGACGACGACCGGAATCGAGACCGTCCGCCGGGATTTCCACTCCGCCGCGGTACGGATTTAGCGCCTGGCCCAGCGCCGCTACCGAGGCGCCAGTACTAGCCGGCTCAGACGACAGCGACGCGATCAAGTCCGCGGATGCCCCGCGACGCGAGCGCGCCGGGCGAGGCGGCCGTCGTGCTGGTGACGACGGTGACGTCGACACCCCGCTCCCGCAGCTCGTGCCAGCGCTCGAAAACCGCGCCACCCGGGGCGAGAGCGGCGCGCGAACGCGGCAGGTCGTTCTCGTCGACATCCACGACCACACCGACTGTGCGCGGCTGCGCTGCCGGCGTGCGGTTCCGAGCCTGGGCGACGAGTTCGGCGAAGCGGCGGCCGAGCGGCTTCACCCTGTTATCGATGTCGAGGAGGCCGAGAGAGTACTCGAGGTCCTTGTAGTCCGCGAGGGCTCGGGACACGTCGTGCGAGCACCACCAAGTGATCGCGAAGAGGTCGGTGGTCGTGAGCGCGGCTTCGATCGTGCGCGTGCAGAACTCGGGCATCTCCGCCTCGGCGAGGTTCATCGACGGCGCGCCGACTTCCTGCAGCCAAACCTGTCGCGCCGGGTCCGCCGCGAACGCCTTCGTCAGCTCGATCATCCACTCCGCGTGCCGCACCGACTGCGGTGAAAGCGCGCCGTAGCGCGCGGCCGTGCCGTTGAAGATCCACGAATGCACGGTCGTCATGTCCCCGAGGCGGGCGGCGTGTGCGGGCAGGAACGGATGCTCGTCGCGGTACCAGAGGTGGTCGTTCTCGCTGTGGGTGACGATATGCCGAGGGTCGCGATCGCGCGGAGCGTCGAGCAATGTGGCCAGCCAGTGCCGCACCTGCTCGCTCGAGGCCGGCATCGCCGCCGGGTTGGGACGCTGGAACTGGTTGAGCTCGTTGCCGAGGGTCAGGCCCAGGAAATTCGGCCGGTCTCGCACCGCGTCGTAGACGGCGGCGACGAGCGCGGCCTGGGCCTCGACCGCGAGCGAGTCGGTGAACATGTTCCCGTTGTGCCAGTTGACCAGCCACGCCGGGACGAAGTCGAACCCGGACAGGTGGCCCTGGATGACGTCGACCGCGAGGTCGAGGTCGAACTCGGCGGCGAGATCCGCGACCAGGGCGATGTCGTCCAGGGCCCGCTGCCGGATCAGGGTGCGGTTCGGCTGCAGCACCGGCCAGAGCGGGAACACGCGGACGTGGTCGACGCCGAGCGCGGCGATCGCGGCGAAGTCCGCGCGCACGACGTCGGGATCGATCGCCATCCAGTGGAACATCCAGTCGTGCGACGGGGTGTAGTTGACGCCAAACCTGGTGGTCAAGAGCTTCCTTCGCGGTTGTGCGGAGCGGCCGCCGTGGATTCGCGCACGATCAGGCGGCGGCCGGTGACGGTCTGAGGTGCGACGGTTTCGCCGCGGACGAGCCGTTCGAGCAGGGCGACCGCGGTGCGGGCGCTTTCCTCGACCGGCGCGTCGAACGCGGTGAGCCGAGGGCGCACGATGGCGGACACCCAGGAGTCTTCCCAAGCGATCACCGACAACTGCTCGGGCACGCGCACCCCGACCTCGGGTGCGTGGGCGACGATTTCGGCGGCGATCGTTTCGTTGTCGACGATGATCGCGGTCGCGCCCTTCAGCCGGCCGAGCAGATCGGCGACCGGGTCCGCGGCGTCCGGTTTCCACGCGGCCAGGCTGGCTTGGACCCCGCGTTCGCGCGCGGCGGCGCGGAAGCGCTTGTCGCGGGCACGGGTATGGACCAGGCCGGGGGCGTCGGTGACCCGCGCGACGCTGCGATGGCCGAGCCCGGCCAGGTGCTCGATCGCCTCGGCGAAGGCAGTGCCGTCGCGCACGGTGACCGCGGCGACCGGGCCGGGCACGGGGGCGCCGAGCAGGGCCGCCGGCGCGCCGAGCTGCTCGACCAGCGCCAGTCGCGGGTCGTCGTCGCGCACGTCGACGAGCAGGAACGCGTCAACGCGCTGCTCGCCCCACCACTGCCGGTAGACCTGTTCCTCTTCCTCGGCCCGTACCAGCGTCAGCGAAAGCGCCCAGCCGATCTCGGCCAGCGGCTCGGTCAGCCCGGCGAGCAGGCGCATGAAGAAGGGATCGCGGCCGAACGTGCCGCGCGATCGGGCGACGACCAGGCCGAGGCTGCGGCCGCCCTGGCCGGAGACCTTGCGGCTGGCGAAGTTCGGCCGCCAATTGAGCTCGTCGGCGGCCGCGCGGATCCGGGCTGCCGTCGCTTCGGAGACGTTCGGCCGTCCGTTGAACACATGCGACACCGCCGAAGGCGACACACCGGCGAGCCGGGCGACAGCGGCGATCGTCACGCGCTTGGTGGTGGGTTCACTCATGACACCGCCGAGATTAGGGGATTGACCGTTCGATGTAAAGCGGTATACCTTGCTCGCCACTTGATGTGTACCGCTTTACAAGCGGCGCATCCCGGACGCGCCGAAGCTTCCCGAGGAGGACCTGTGTCCCACACCGTCAGCAGGCGCACCGCCCTGCGCGCCGCGCTCGGGGCAGGCGTCGCAGCCCCGCTGCTCGCGGGCTGCGGGGCGCTGACGCCCGCCTCGGCCAAACCCGGCGCCCTCTCGGTGCACACCCAGCTCAGCGGAGCGGTCGCCGGCGCCCAGGTCTTCGCCGACGCAGTCGCCGCCTACGAACGCCGGACCGGCGGGACGGTGGCGCTGCTGAAGAACGGCTCCGATCTGCCCATCGTGTTCGAGACCAGCACCCTCGCCGGAGAAGAAGCCGATGTCGCACTGGTCAACTTGCAGGGCCGTACGCTGTCGTGGACCGAGCTCGGCGCCACCATCCCGGTCACCCGGCTGCTCGACGAGTGGGGCTTGCGCGACAAGATCATCCCGGACGCCGTCGCGGAGTGGACCGACGGCCAGGGCCGGCTGCGCGCCTTCCCCTTCACCCGCACGAACTGGCCCGTCTCCTACAACACCAGATTGCTGGAGCGCGCCGGGGTGGGGATCCCGACGACCTCGGACGAGCTCATCGCCGCCGCCCACGCGTTGCGGGCCAAGGGCATCGGCCCGGTGACCGTGGGCGGGTCGGACTGGAGCGGCCAGAAGCTGTTCTTGCAGATCGTCCAGGGATTTCTCACCGCCGAGGAAGCGAAGAAGGTCTTCGCGAGCGGCAAACTCTCCGAAAGCCCGGGCGCGATCGCCGGTGTCGAACACTTCGTCGAACTGCGGGACGCCGGAGTCTTCATCGACAACGTCCAGGGCTACACCTCCGACTCCGAACTGACACAGTTCAACACCGGCAAGGCCGCGATCGTGCCGGCGATGTCCTCGGCGCTGGCCAAGGTCCCCGCTGACCGCGCGAAGGAGGTCACGGTGGGCGGCTGGCCCAAGCCGTCCCGCGGCGGCGTGCTGCAACACCCGAGCGTGATCCGCAGCTTCAACGGCCACGGCATCTGGATCAGCGAGAACGGCGCGAAGAAGCTCGACCTCATCAAGCCGTTCGTGCAGTACCTCTACAGCGACGAGGTCACCGACGCGATGATCCTCGGTTCCGGCCGGGACATGAGCCGGGTAACCCGCACGGTGAGCAAGAACTTTCCGCTCGTCGCGGCGGCGTCGCGGCTCACGCCGGCGCAGGTCTCGCCCGTCATGCTCCCCGACCTGGTCATCCCCCAGTCCGCGTTCGAGCCGCTGATCCAGGCCACCGCGACGGCCTACGGCCCGGTACCCGCGCAGCGCATCATCGACGTCTTCGAGAAGGCCTACGCCACGGCCTGAGGGCCTGAGGAAGGACCCACCCGTGACTGCACTGACCGACGTGGCCGCCGGCGCCGCGACCGCCCCCGAACCCCCCACCCCGCTCGGACGCGGCTCGCGCAAGTCGTTGCGAGAGCGCTTTCCCGGCCTCGCCCTGCCCGCGCTGATCTGGTACGCGGTGTTCATGATCGGCCCGGTCGTGGCGATGATCGTGATCGGCTTCCTGGCGTGGCCGGGCATGCTCGCCAAGCCCGGCTTCGCGGGCCTGGAGAATTTCAAGCGCGTCTTCGCCGACGAGAAATTCTGGTCCGCGGCCGGGAACTCCGCGCTCCAGATCGTCGTCGGCCTGCCCGTCATGATGGTACTGGCGTTCCTGCTCGCGTTCTACGTGGTGCAGAAGCCGCGGGGCCACAAGGTGCTGCGCTACTTGCTCTTCATCCCCGCGCTCATCTCCGCACCCGCGACCGCGATGGTCTTCTACGCGATGCTGAACCCGGACGGTCTCCTCAACGGCGTGCTGCGCCCGCTCGGTTTCGACGGCACCGCTTGGCTCGCCGACCCCTCGACCGCGCTCGGCGCGATCGTCGCGGTCGAGCTCTGGAGCGGCATCGGCTACTCGGCTGTGCTCATCGCGTCCCGGCTCGACAGCGTCGACGCCGAGATCGTGCAGGCCGCACGCATCGACGGCGCGGGAGACTGGCGCATCGCGTGGGGCATGTACTGGCCCATCGCCCGCGACTTCATCGGGGTCGTGACGATGCTGCAGTTCCTGTCGATGCTGTTCAACTCGGCCCAGACCGTGCTGCTGCTGACCCAAGGCGGGCCCGGCACGTCGACGACCACGCTGTCCTACCTCGTCTACCGCAAGGCCTTCGTCGAAACCGATCTCGGCTACAGCCAAGCGGTCGGCATCGTCCTGTTCGTGCTCGGCCTGCTGGGCATGGGCGCGATCCGCCGGGTGCTCCGCGCGACCCACTGACCCGCCCCCAAGGAGTCCACCATGGCCCGGACCGCCCTCCGCCCGCTGCGCGACCGCTTCGGCTCGATCACCAGCGGCACGCTCGCCTGGATTTACGCCGCCTTGCTGATCGTGCCCTTCTACTACTTCATCGTCTCGTCGTTCAAGTCGAACGACGAGATCTTCGGATCGCCCCTGGCGCTGCCCAGAGCGTGGGACTTCGCGAACTTCACCGCCGCGATCGGCCAAGCCGACCTCGTTCTCGCGGTCGCGAACTCGGTGCTGACCACCGTCGGCGCGCTGGTGCTGACGCTGCTGCTCGCCCTGCCCGCCGCGTTCGCGCTCGCGCGCTCGACGGGCCGGCTCGGCAAGCTCGTCGAGAACGTCTTCGCGCTCGGCTTCCTCATCCCGTCGTTCGCCGCGCTGTTCCCCACCTTCCTGCTCGCGGCGGCACTCGGGCTCTTCCACAGCCGCACGTTCGTGGTGTTCCTGCTGCCGGCCACCGCCTTGCCGCTGTCGATCGTGATCCTCACGTCCTTCATGCGCACGATCCCGCGCGAGCTCGAAGAAGCGGCCTCGATGGACGGCGCGTCGACGTTTCAGGTGCTGCGACAGGTCTATCTGCCCATCTGCGTGCCCGGCATCGCGACCGTGCTGCTGCTGAACTTCCTGTCGTTCTGGAACGCCTACCTCTACCCGCTCATCCTCACCGGGCCCGACACCGCGCAACGCACGATCCAGGTCGCGTTGCCGACACTCAAGGTCGACGCGGGCACCGACTACGGCGTCTTGATGGCGGGCACGCTGTTCACGCTGCTGCCGGTGTACCTCGTCTATACGATCCTGCAGCGCCAGATGCAACGTGCGCTCGTTTCCGGGGCGGTCAAGGGATGATCTCCGCGTCCTCGCTCTCGCTGCGGAGCCGGATCGGCCAGGTCAACCAGCGCCTCAAAGGCTGGGAAGCGCTGCGCTGGGTCGACGGCGCCCCGCGCGTCACCGACGTCCTGCGGCGCGAAGTCGACCGCTTCGGCGGGATCGGCGCGATCTACGGGGTGCTGCGTGCCGACCCGTGGTCGGCCGTCCACTGGCACAACGGCGTCCCGCCCGAACGCAGCGCGGAAGCCTACGCGGCCATACAGGACTACGTCGCGCACAACGGCGACGGCCTCCCGGTGCTGTTCGTGGAGGAAGCCCCGCACGGTCTCCAAGCCCTCGGCGCGACGACCCTGCCGGTCAACCTCGCGCTCGGCGCGGGCATGGACGTCAGCCTCACCGAAGAGCTCGCGGCCGCGGTCGCCGCGGAAGCGCGGTCCCGTGGTACGCACGTTGTGCTGGTGTCAGGTCTCGACGTCCTGCGCGACGCTCGCTGGGGACGCGCGGAGGAATGCTTCGGGGAGGACCCCGCGCTCGCGGCGATGCTCTTCGCCGCGACCGTGCGCGGTATGCAGGGCAGCTCGACCGGAACCGGGCCAATCGGTGCCGGAAACGTCGCCGTCGTCGCCAAGCACCTCGCCGCCCAGGGCGCGGGAATCGGCGGCCGCAACGGTTCCGGCGCCCCGATCGGGCCCCGGGAACTCGGCGAGATCCACCTTCGGCCCGCGTATGCCGCGGCCCGCTGCGGGGTCGCCGGGTACATGGCCGCCTACAACGACATCGACGGCGTGCCGTGCACCGCGAACCGAGAGCTGTTGACGGGCAAGCTCCGCGAGGAGTGGGCCTGGGACGGCATCGTGATGGCCGACGGCACCGCGATCGACCGCCTCCGCGACAGCTCGCCCGACCCCGCCGCGGCCGCTGCCTTGGCCCTGCGCGCGGGCGTCGACCTGAGCCTGTGGGACGAGGCGTTCACCCACCTCGGGTCGGCCCTCGACCGCGGGCTCGCCGACGAACGCGACCTCGACCGCGCCGTCGACCGGGTGCTCGCGCTCAAACGCCGCGTCGGGTTGTTCGGCGAGCAGGCGGTGGCTTCGCCGCCCGCTCGGGACGTCGCCGCTCTCGTCGACCGGGCCGCCCGTCAAGCCGTCGTGCTCGTGCACGACCGCGGTGTTCTGCCGCTTGACCCCACCGCCACGATCGCGCTCATCGGCCCCAACGCCGACGACCTCGACGCGCAGCTCGGCGACTACAGCCCGCCGCGGCCCGCCGACGACCCGGCCGCGTCGACCGTGCGCTCCGCGCTCGGTGATCGGGCGCTGTATACGCCGGGCTCACGCGTGCGCGATGCTCTCGGCCAAGACGCGCTCACGGCCGTGGACAAGGTCATCGCGCAGGCCGACGTCTGCGTGCTCGTGCTCGGGGGCACCAGCCGCCGGGGCTACGACGACGAGTTCGCCGACAACGGCGCGGTCGAAGGCCCCGCACCCGATACGACCAATGGCGAAGGCGTCGACCTCGCGTCGATCGCGCTGCCCGAACCGCAGCTCGAACTCGCGCGACGGGCCAGAGCGAGTGGCAAGCCGGTCGCCGCCGTCGTCATCGACGGGCGGCCGCGAGCGCTCACTGAGCTGGCCGAGCTCGCCGACGCGCTGCTCGTCGTGCCGTTTCCCGGCCCGAGCGGCGGTGCCGCGATCGCGAGCGCGTTGTTCGAGGGCACGGCCTCGGGGAGGCTGCCGGTGTCGTTTCCCGTGGCCGACGGCGTCTTCCCGGTCGCGCACGACGAGCGTCTGGAGACAGCGCGGGGCTACGTCGACCACAAGCACCCGGTGGGAATTCCCTTCGGCAGCGGTGCATCGCTTTCGGCCAGGGTGAGCCAAACCGGATGCGCCATCTCGGCATCCGAGCTCAGCAATGGAGGCGCGATACCCGTCAGAGTGGACATCACCAATACCGGTGCCGCGGCGTCCGTCGCCGTGCCGCTCTACGGCCGTCGGCACGAACTCGGCCTGCGGCCACGCCGCCGCAGCCTCCTGACCGTAAAGCGAGTGCTGTGCCCGCCGGGCGAGACGACGATCGAATTCGAACTGGGCCTCGACGAGCTCGGTTCGTGGGCGACCGGGCGACCGGGCGACCGGTCGCCGTCCCGGCGGAGGTCGACGTCTGGAGCACCGGCGAGACCGGCCACGCCCTGCGAGTGCGCGTCACCGACCAGGACGGAACGACGCCGTGGCAACGGTGAGCGAGACGATCGGGTTCGCCGCGGCCCGCGTGCGCGCCGCGGCCGGCGACCGGATCGGCGACCTCGTCGAAGCCGCGTTGCTGCGCACCCTCCGCGACACCATCACGATCGGCGACGACGGCAGCGCGTTCGTCATCACCGGCGACATCCCGGCCATGTGGCTGCGCGACTCGACCACGCAGCTGACGCCCTACCTGCGGTTCCTCGCCGAGTGCCCGCCGCTGGCCGAGCTTGTCGCCGCCGTCGTGCGCCGGCAGTTCGCGTGCCTCGACCACGACTCCTACGCCAACGCGTTCAACGACGGGCCGACCGGTGCCCGCTACGAGCCCGGAGACGTATGCGACGACCCGTACGTCTGGGAGCAGAAGTACGAGGTCGACAGCCTCGCCTACCCGGTCGCCCTAGCCCATGCGCTGTGGCGGAAGACCGGCTCGGCCGACGTGTTCGACGCTCGTGTCCACCGCGTGCTGGCGACGATCGTCGCGCAACTGCGCTTGGAGCAACGGCACGACGACTCGCCGTACCGCTTCGAGCGGCCGGGCGCGATCCCGACCGAGACACTCGCGCGCGAAGGCCGCGGCACACCGGTCGCCTTCACTGGCATGACGTGGAGCGGATTCCGGCCCTCCGACGACGCCTGCACCTACGGCTACAACATCCCCGCGAACCTGTTCGCCGCGCAGGCGTTACGGGCGATCACCGAAATCGCCGACAACGTCTACGCCGATCCCGCCCTCGCCGCGGACGCCCGCACGCTGTCCGGAGAACTCGTCGACGGCGTCGAGGAGCACGGCATTGTCGATGGCGTTTACGCCTACGAAGTCGACGGCCTCGGCGGGGTGCTCCGCATGGACGACGCGAACACGCCGTCCCTGCTCTCGCTGCCGCTCGTCGCGCCAGACGTCGTCGACGCCGAGGTGTGGCGGGCGACGCGCGCATTCGTCCTCGGCGACGGCAACCCGTACTACTTCCGCGGCAGTGCGGCGAGCGGAATCGGCAGCCCGCACACCAAACCCGGCCGTGTGTGGCCGATCGCCCTCGCCGTCGAAGGCCTGACTGGAACCCCGGCGGACCGGCGGCGGTTGCTGCAGCTCATCGCCGACACCGACGCGGGTACCGGCCGGGTGCACGAAAGCTTCGACGCCTCGGACCCGACGTCGTTCTCGAGACCGTGGTTTTCGTGGGCGGACTCGATGTTCTGCGAGCTGGCGCTCGCCGTCGCCGACGATGAGGAGAACGGATTCCCGGCGTAGCCATCGTGGTTCGGGGACGTCTCTTCGCCGGTTCAATGCTTTCGGTCGGCACCTTCCCGGCGGCATCGGACAGTTTGCTTCAGCGCCGCGCAGGCGATTCCGGTGACCAAGCCGGGCCACTGAGGGTTGAGCCGCCCGTGTCCCCGCTTTGAAGCAGCGGAGGGAACACCGGCCGCCGTGGACGTGACATTGGCCCCTTGTGACCGCGCCGGCGGTCGCGCACGGTCGGAGGCATGACAATCGGACGCGGGATCGCAGGCGTGGCCGGGATCGCCGTCGTGGCCTACTCGGCCGTGGTCCGCCCGAGGCTGTTGCGCTGGGGCGCCACCGACGCGGAGGTCACGCGACCGTACCCCGGTGCCGGGCTGATCCCCGACGGCAAGCGCGGCGCGACGATGGCGACCACCATCGACGCGCCGCCCGCGCAGGTCTGGCCATGGCTCGTCCAGCTGGGCGGCGATCGCGGCGGCTGGTACTCCTGGGATCGGCTGGACAACGCGTCTCGTCCCAGCGCCCGCGAGATCCACCCGGAGTGGCAGGAGCTGCGCGTCGGCGACTACGTGAAGTACCGGACCCGCCGCCACGGTCTGGTCGACGCCTGGCGGGTCGCCATGCTGGAACCAGGCCGGTTCCTCGGGCTGCACGGCTTGAGCGATCTTCGCGGGCGACGCCTCGATCCGCAGCAGCCACGCCCCGCCGCCTACACCGAAGGACTGTGGGGGTTCCAGCTCAACGCGCTGCCTGACGGGGCGACCCGGCTCGTCATCGGCGGGTACGAAGCATTCCGCCCACGGTGGCTCGCAGCCGCTGCCTCGTGGCTCTCTCCGGCCGTCGTCTGGATCATGCAGGCGCGCATGCTGGCAGTACTTCGGCGCACCGTCGAACAAGGCCGCGACGATCCGTTCGTCACGGCCGGCCCAGCCGGGCGCACCCCCGCCGGACCGGACGGAACGTCACCTTCGGTGCGCGGATGACCACGCCCCCTACCCTCATGCCGGCGGGGCAAGCGGCCGGCGCTGTCCTGCGCTCCCTGCCGGTGACCATCGGACTCATGGCGCGCCGCCGGATTCGCCTGCCACGTGACAACGTCGGGCTGCGAATACGTTTCGCCGACGGCACCGAAGCGCCGGTGTTCCGGGAAACCGTCATCACCCGTCCGCCTCCGCCCGAACCCTGCATCCTCGTGGTCGCATTCGAGCTGCGCGTGGTTCGCGGCCGAGGACATGCGCTGTTCCGCCGGGAAAGCCTGCTCAACACCGTGCTGTTCGCGGGATTTCCCGGGCTGGTCTCGAAACTGTGGCTCGCCGACGACGAGCAGGGACGGTACCGCGGCCTGTACGAATGGGATGGCGCCGCCTCCGCGGAAGCGTACGCACGTGCGCTCTGGCGGGTGCTCGCCCTGGTCAGCCGGCCGGACTCGATCGGCTACCACCTCGTGCCAGGGCTCGACCGGCTCGCCCTGTTCGACGGATGCCGCCGCGAGGACCGCGCCGAGCACCAGTCCGGGTGGTGGCTGCCGACCCAAGTGGATCCGCCCGCACGGTAGCCCGCTGGCCCGAGCCACGCCGGGGGTCCGGACGCAGGAACTATTCCAGCCATGCCTTCTCTGCCACGCCACAGCCTTCGACGTGCCAGGGCGTTGTGCCACACCGCCGCGAACAAGATCTCTGCCGCGGTGAGCCGGGCTCCGGCGGCTAGCGGTCTGCGCTTTCGGCGACCGCGTCGTCGATCCGTGTCAGCCGGGCCCGAATGTCCGCGAAGTGCTCAGTCATCGCGGTCCGGGCGTGCCGCGGGTCCGCCGCGCGCAGCGCCGCGACGATCGCGCGGTGCTGTTCGGCGGTGTGTGCGACGTTCTGCGCGTCCGTCGGCAGCGTGAGTGCGGACTCGGCAGCGTGGTAGGAGTCCCAGAACAGGTCCACCAGCTGACCCACCAGCGGATTGGCCAGGCCGCCGTACAAGGTGCGGTGGAACTCGCGGTCCACCTCCGGGTCGAGCGCTGTCCGGACCATTTCGTCGCACAGCTCGTCCAGCCGCGCGAGGGTCTCCGCGCTCAGCGCGCCCGCCAGCACGTCCATCGTGCCGACCTCGACCAGTTCGCGGATGTCGACCAGGTTGAGCAGTCCTCCGGCTCCCCCGTCGGCCAGGGTCCGGAACACGAGCGACGGCGCGAGCACTGCCAGCGAACCTTCCCCGACGAAGGTGCCGTGCCCGTGCCGGATTTCGACGATGCCCAGCGCGCGCAGGCCGCGAATCGCTTCCCGGACGGTGTTGCGCGAAACCTCGAGACGGTCGATGAGCTCCAGTTCGGTGGGCATCGGGTCGCCGGGGCGCAAGCCCTGCTCCCGGATCAGCCGCAGGATCTCGGCGGCGAGCGGATCGCCGCTGGCCGGACGCGGCTTGCCGGCCGTGACTCGGGTCATCGCAACCTCTCTTCCGGAAGAAGCCCTTTACTTCGGGCTGGGCGTGTGCCTACCCTACCCCACAACATTGGACGTCCAACGTCCAACCTTGAGTGGCCGGTCCTGGAGGAGCAATGACGCACACCGAGGTACCCGCGCGGTGGTACCGCCAGATCGACCGCAGCCAGTGGAAGGCGTTCGCCGCCGCGTGGCTCGGCTACCTGCTCGACGGATTCGACTTCGTGCTCATCACGCTGGTGCTGACCGAGGTCAAGGACACCTTCCAGCTGAGCACCGCGGAAGGCGCCGCGCTGATCTCGGCCGCTTTCGTCTCGCGCTGGGTCGGCGGCCTGGTGATCGGCGCGCTCGGCGACCGCTACGGCAGGCGGAGCGCGATGATCACTTCGATCGTGCTCTTCTCCGCCGGCACCCTCGTCTGCGGCCTCGCGCCGTCCTACGGCGTGCTGTTCGCGGCCCGGCTGGTCATCGGCCTCGGCATGGCCGGCGAGTATGGCGCCAGCTCCACCTACGTGATCGAATCCTGGCCGCAGCACCTGCGCAACAAAGCCAGCGGGTTCCTCATCTCCGGCTACTCGATCGGCACGGTCGTAGCCGCAGGCGCCTACGCGCTGGTGGTACCCGCCTGGGGCTGGCGCGCCCTGTTCTGGATCGGCCTGGCCCCGATCGCGGTGGCGGTGTGGTTGCGCCGAAGCCTGCCCGAAGCCCGAGACTGGGCCGAGGCGGAGAAAACCGGCGAGCCGACCGTGCTCGACCTCCTCTTCCGCGGCCGCCGCGCACCCGTGAATCTGGCGCTCGCCGCCGTCGCGCTGACCTCGCTGGTGCTGATTTTCACGCATATCGCGGATTCGGCCGCCCTGGTGATTCCGCTCGCGGCGGTGACCGCCGCGGTGTTCGTCGCCTACATCGTGCAGTTCTCCGGCAGGCGCTGGCCGACCGGAATCACCGTGATGGTCATCGTGTTCTGCGCGTTCCTCTACTCGTGGCCGATCCAGTCGCTGCTGCCCACCTACCTCAAGACCAGCCTCGGCTACAGCCCCGCGCACACCAGCACGGTCCTGTTCTTCGCCGGCTTCGGCGCGGCCGTCGGATGCTGGGTGGCCGGCTTCACCGGCGACCGCTTCGGCACCGCCCGGGCGTACTGGGTCAGCCTGCTGATCTCCCAGGTGCTGATCTTCCCGGTGTTCGCGCTCGGCGGACGGCAGCTCGTCCTGCTCGGAGTGCTGCTGTTCCTGCAGCAGGTGTTCGGCCAGGGAATCTCCGGGCTGCTTCCGAAGTGGATCGCCGGGTACTTCGATGTCCGCCACCGCGCGGCGGGTCTCGGCTTCACCTACAACGTCGGCGCGCTCGGCGGGGCCGTCGCCCCGGTGCTCGGCGCGAGCCTGGCCACCCGCATGCCGCTGGGGACCGCGCTGGCCGTGCTGTCGTTCTCGCTCACCTTCGTCGTGCTGATCCTCATCGCGATCGACGCCCCGACCCGGATGCAGCGGCTGCTGCGCCCGGACGCGGCCTGGACCACCGACGCCGTCGACGGCCGGACCCGTTCCGCCGCCGCGGCCGCCCACTGAACCGCCCGCTCTCGAACCGCGAGGAAACTCTGTGATCACCGCACCGCTGCGCGGCGTCGTGCCGCCGGTCTGCACCCCGCTCACCGCCGACTTCGAGGTCGACGTGCCGTCGCTGGAACGGCTTCTCGACCACCTGCTCGACGCCGAAGTCGACGGAGTCTTCGTGCTCGGCTCCACCAGCGAAGTCGCGTTCCTGCCCGACGCACACCGGCGCACCGTGCTGGAAACCGCCGTGGCCCACGTCGCCGGGCAGGTGCCAGTGCTGGCCGGCGCCATCGACATGACGACGCTGCGCGTGCTCGGCCAGGTGCAGACGGCGGCAGCTGCGGGCTGCGACGGCGTCGTCGTCACCGCACCCTTCTACACCCGCACCCATCCGGCCGAGATCGACCGCCACTTCCGGCTGGTCGCCCAGCACAGCCCAGTTCCGGTTTTCGCTTACGACCTCCCGGTTTCAGTGCACACGAAGCTGCCCGCCGACCTCCTGCCCGCCTGGGCCGCCGACGGCGTCCTGGCCGGGCTCAAGGATTCCAGCGGCGACGAGTCCGCCATGCGCATGGCGGCCCTCGCGACCCGGGACACCGCACCGGCGTTCAGCATCCTCACCGGTTCGGAGACCACAGTGGACACCGCACTGCGGATGGGCGCGCACGGAGTGGTGCCGGGCCTGGGCAACGTCGACCCGCACGGCTACGTGCGCCTCTACCGGCAGTGCGCGGCCGGCGAATGGGACGCGGCGGCCAAGGAACAGGAACGGCTGATCCGGCTGTTCGACCTCGTCAACGCCGGGTCAACCGACCGGATGGGCCGCGGTTCGTCCGCGCTCGGCGCTTTCAAGGCGGCGTTGCATCTGCTCGGCGTCATCGGCGACGCGGTGACCGCTCCCCCGCAGATTCCGTTGGACGCCAGCGAAATCGAGTACGTCCGGACCTGTCTCGCCGAGAGCGGCCTGCTGTGACGCGGACCGTCGGCGTCGACATCGGCGGCACGAAGATCGCCGCCGGACTCGTCGACGCGGGTGCCGTCGTGCGGATCCTGCGGCGGCCCACGCCTGCCGAAGGGGCCGCCGCAGTGCTCGACACAGTGGCGGCGATGCTGTGCGAGCTGGCCGAGCCGTTCTCGGCGATCGGCGTCGGCTCGCCCGGCATCGTCCGCGACGGAACGGTCGTGTCGGCAACGGAGGTCGTGCCCGGCTGGGCGGGGGCGCCTGTCCGCGATCGGCTGTCCGAGCAGTTCGGTGTGCCGGTGGTAGTCGACAACGACGTACGCGCGATGGCGTACGGCGAATCCCGCCAGAGCACCGGGCGCGGAGACGGGCTCGTGTTGTACGTGGCGGTCGGCACCGGACTCGGCGGTGCCCTGACCCGTGACGGCGCCCTGGTCCACGGTCAGCACGGGAGCGCCGGGGAGGTAGCGCATTTGCTCACCCCGACGCGCGGGGCGAAGCCATGCGGCTGCGGCCGCCTCGACCACCTCGAGGCAGTCTCCGCCGGGCCCGCCATCGCCGCCGCGTACGCAGCCCGGGCCGCCGGAGAACCCGTGTCTCTCCCAGAGGTGGCGACGCGGATGCGGGCCGGCGACCCGCTCGCCGGCTCGGTCGTGACGGAGGCGGGCCACACGATGGGCCGGGTGCTGGGCGGGTTCGTGACGGCCGCCGACATCGACGCGGTGGTCCTCGGCGGAGGCGCTGCCCTCGGTCTCGGCGGGCCGTTAGTCCACGCGGTCGCCGAGGCCCTGCACGCGGAAGTGCGTCCGCAGGGCCGGCCGCTGCCGGTGCGATCCGCACTTCTCGGCCCGGAAGCCCCGGTCATCGGCGCCGCCTTGCTGGCGCTGCAGGAAGGAACAGTGCGATGCGATTGACGCTGGAAGAATTCGTCGGCACGATCGACGGCCGGTTGATCGTTTCGTGCCAGGCGCCGACCGGGCATCCGTTGCGGGACACCCCGACGATCGTCCGGATGGCACAGGCCGCTGCCCGCGGCGGTGCCGTGGCGATCCGATGCGGAGGCGTAGGCGGCGTGCCGGATGTGGCCGCCGTGTGCGAAGCAGTCGACGTCCCGGTGCTCGGGCTCACCAAGGACGGCACGGAAGGCGTCTACATCACGCCGACGGTGGCCGCCGCGCGCGCCGTGATCGATGCGGGTGCGGCGGTCGTAGCCAGCGATGGCACCCGGCGACCTCGCCCGGACGGATCGGACTTCGCCGACATCGTCACCGCGGCGCACGAGCGAGGCAGGCTCGTGCTCGCCGACGTGTCCACCGCCGAAGAAGGCATAGCGGCAGCCGCCGCCGGGGCGGACTTGATCGCGACGACGCTTTCCGGGTACACCGCCGACTCCCCGCAGCAGAACGGACCTGATCTGGCACTGGTCGCGGCGTTGCGAAAGGCATTGCCGGACAAGCCGATCATCGCCGAAGGCCGCTACCACGCCCCGGAGGCGGCAGCAGCCGCGCTGGCCGACGGAGCCACCGCGGTAGTCGTCGGCACTGCGATCACCGACCCGGCGTGGCTGACCGCCCGCTTCGCCGCGGCAACGACCGCTAGACAGTAGCCATCCGCACGGGGACTGCGAATCCCGGCGGAATTGACCGGCCCGGACGATCCGGCGCCCCATCGCGATGCCGGGCCGGAACGGGCCACCAGCCAGGCCCGGCACAGCGACGTTTCCGCCCGGCCGGCTGCCTCATCCCGGTTGGCGGCGCGGCATCGCGGCCGGCTTCCGCGGCTGCCCGGCGGATCGCCGAGTACCTACCTGAACCCGCCCCTCGGCCGCAACAGCGAAGGCATCAGCAACCTCGACCCGACGCCGCTGTTCCCCTTCGGGCACGGCTTGTCCTACACCACGTTCGCCTACTCGGACCTCGAGTTGAGTGCACCGGAGATACCGACCGACGGCGAGCTGTCCATTTCGGTCACCGTGCGCAATACGGGCGGACGCGCCGCGGACGAGACCGTGCAGCTGTACCTCAGCGACGTGCAGGCCCAGGTCACCCGCCCGGTGCTGGAGCTGGCGGGCTTCACCCGGGTATCGCTGGCGGCCGGCCGAAGTGCCCGGGTCACCTTCGCCCTGCACGCCGACCGCACCGCCTTCACCGGCCTCGACCTCCGCAGGATCGTCGAGCCCGGCACGATCGACGTTCTGGTCGGCCCGTCCTCCGGCGACCTGCCTTGTTCCGCGTCGTTCGACCTGGTCGGCCCGGTCCGCGAAGCCGGCTCCGACCGGGTCCTCGTCACCCCGGCATCGGTCGCTCCGCTCGCGCGGTGAACCGAGTGCGGGCGCCCGCCCGGCAGTCCGCTTTACGGCGGAACTGCCGTGAAGGACCCCTTGCCGGACTCAGATTCCCTCAAGGGGCCCTTCACGGACCCGGGTCCCGCGCCCGGCGTCCAGGTCCGCCTCGACCAGACCAACTCAAGAAATTCGTCGACGAGAACGCGAAAGGAAGACGCTGGTACTGGAAGCGCGCGAGCCGGGCACCTGAGTTTACCGGGACGTCCAAAACCACTGCGACGCAACGGAATATCGTGCTCGGGTCCAGCATGGCGGACAGCCGAGCCGAAGCCCGGCCCGGCGAGTCTCAGACATCGTCTGGAAGCGACAAGGGGGTGAACGACGCCAGGTGGGCTTCAGGCCTTCGGCTCGGATGTCGCCGGTGCGAGATGCCGGACGAACCAGTCACGGGCGAGCGCGGCGACCGCGTCGAGCGCGCCGGGTTCCTCGAACAGGTGGGTCGCGCCGGGCACGACGGCGAGCTGGCACTCGCAGTGCAGAGCAGCCTTGGCGCGCTGGTTGAGATCCAGCACGAGGTCGTCGTGCCCGCCGACGATCAGCAGAGTGGGAGTGGTGACGGCGGCGAGGCGGCGGGCAGCCAGATCGGGCCTGCCGCCCCGGGACACGACGGCGTGCACGTCGACCTGCGGGTCGGCGGCGGCCCACAGCGCCGCCCCGGCACCGGTGCTGGCCCCGAAATACCCGATCGGGAGGGACATGGCGTCCGGCTGAGTCGCCAGCCAGCGGGTGACCTCGACCAGCCGGTGCGCGAGCAACTCGATGTCGAAGACGCGGGCACGGTGGAGTTCTTCGCTGTCGGTGAGCAGGTCGAACAGCAACGTGCCGAGCCCGGCGCGGTTGAGGATCGCGGCGACATGCCGGTTGCGGGGGCTGTGGCGGCTGCTGCCGCTGCCATGGGCGAAGACGACCAAGCCGACCGGGTTCTCCGGAATGGTCAGATGCCCGGCCAGCCGCACCTGGCCGGCCTGCACTTCGATCTCGTCGTCGCGGATCGGCGGATCGTCGGCTGCCGCGACTGCTGGTTGCGGAAAACGCTCCGCCGCGCGCAGCAGGGCGGCGACGTCATCGTCGGAGGTCTGCCGGAAGTCCCGGTACCACTGACCGACAGCCAGGAACCAGACCGGCGTTTCCAGGCAGATCACGCTGTCCGCGTCAGCGCGCAGCGATTGGATCGCGTCGGCGGCGCCCACCGGCACGGCCAGGATCACGCGGGCCGCGCCCTGCGCTCGCGCGACCTGGCAGGCGGCGCGGGCAGTGGATCCGGTCGCCACCCCGTCGTCGACGATGAGCGCCGTCCGGCCGGTCAGGGATACCCGGTCTCGCCCGGCCCGGAATTTCTCCACCCGCCGGCGCAACTCGCCGCGCTCGGCCCGTTCGACGGCGGCCAGTTCCTCGGCGCTCACCTGGGTCCGGTGCATGACCTCGTCGTTGACGACGCGGACGTCGCCTTCGCCGATGGCTCCCAGCGCCAGCTCGGGCTGATAAGGCACGCCGAGCTTGCGCACGACGATCACGTCGAGCGGGGCGTCGAGTGCCCGCGCGACCTCGAACGCCACCGGCACCCCGCCCCGGGGCAGCCCCAGTACCACGACGTCCTCGCCGCGGAAGCCGTCGAGACGCTCCCCCAGCCGCCGGCCCGCTTCGGTGCGATCAGTGAAGGGCATCGCCAACCTCCCGTCCCGGCCTCGCTCCACCCGACGAATACCTGCCGAGCCTGCGATGGGATCACCCGCGTTCGCAGAGGCGACCGTCGCTGTTTCGAGGACTTTGGTCGCTAGCTCGCGGGCCATGGAGGCGTCGAGAGTGGCCTGGTGAACGGCCGAGGGCGGGTGTTCGACGCCGTCGTGCTGGGACCGGACAGGCACTGCCCGGCACCAGTACGGCGGCGGATCGCCGCGCTGCGCAGGCTGGGAGTCGCTGTCGTGGCAACGCAGCCGCAGCTGGCAGCGCACGGCATCGGCGCCGGGCAGGCGCTGACGCTCGACGGGGTCCGCGACGACGGGGCTGAGCTGTGCCGTGTCCTGGACGAGGAGCTGCGCCGCCGCCGGCGCGGCCGGGTCCCCGTGCGGTACGACGATCCGGCGTGGACGCTGGTCGAGACCGGCCTGGATCCCCTGCGCCATCGGGTGGTCGAGGCGTTGTTCACGGTGGGCTCAGGTCGATGCGCGACCCGTGGCGCGGTGGAAGAGCCAACGGCGGGCTCAGTGCCCTTGACACTGGTCTCCGGCGTGTACGTCCGCGGTGCCGCGGACGAGCACCTGCTGCCGGCACCGGACTGGACGGGTTTGCAGATCACGCCGTCCGTCACGGCCGACCGCCACGTGCTCGACCTTCACGCGGGTGTACTGGTGCGTGAAGAGTCCGATGCGGACCATCCGGTGCGGACCCTGCGGTTCGCCAGTGTCACGCGTTCGGGAGTGGTCGCCCTGCGGGCCGAAGGGGGCATTGGGCGGGTGCGGGCGGGAACACCCTTGCGACCGCCTCCCGGCGCGCGGACGGCCGAGGGCGAGCAGGGGCGCTACCGGTGGGTACAGGTGTCCGGCGAGTCCGGCGTCACCGCGGTCGCGGCCCAGCGGCAGCGCCGCGACGGGGACGTGCGCACCGTGGAACGGCTGGTCGCCATCGTCTCCGGAAAGCACGCCCCGCCACCGGGGAAGGCGGCAGGGACGCTCGCCGCCGTCGAGGACCTCGGCTTCGACCGGCTGCTCGCTGAGCATCGGGCCGCGTGGGCGCACCGATGGGCGAGCGTGAACGTCGAGATCCCCGGCGATCCGGAACTGGAGCTGGCGGCCCGGTTCGCGCTGTTTCAGCTGTGGTGCAACGTCGGAGGCCGCCGCGAGGCCGCGGTGGGTGCGCGCGGCGTGTCCGGCGCGGGCTATGCCGGGCACGTGTTCTGGGACGCCGACGTGTTCGTGCTGCCGGCGGTGGCGAGCATGGATCCGCGACTGGCCAAGGCGATGGTGGCCTACCGCGCGCACCGCCTGCCTGCCGCACGCCTCGCGGCACGCGCGGCTGGCAGGCGCGGCGCCCGCTTCCCGTGGGAATCGGCCGCCGACGGCACCGACGTCACGCCGCGCTCCGGTCACCTCGGCGGCAGACCCGTGGAGATCACCACCGGGCGGCTGGAAGAACACATCACCGCCGACGTCGCGTGGGCGGCATGGCATTGCGCGGAATGGACCGGCGATCGCCGGTTCGCTCGCGCCCGGTTGCTGCCGCTGCTGGCCGAATCCGCCCGCTACTGGGCCTCGCGATGCCGCGTCGACACCGCCGGGACGGCACACATCGACACCGTCACCGGGCCCGACGAGTACCACGAATCGGTGTCCGACAACGCGTTCACCAACGTGCTTGCCCGGTGGAACCTGCACGCCGCGGCCCGCCTGGTGCCCGGCCTGGACGCCGGAGCCGGCCGGGAGGCGCCAGGCTGGTTCGCCCTCGCGGACGCACTCGTGGACGGGTACCAGGCCGAGACCGGCGTATACGAACAGTTCGCCGGGTACTTCGCGCTGAAGCCGACCCTCATCGCCGACGTGGCGAGCCCGCCGGTGGCCGCCGACGTGCTGTTCGGCCAGCAGTACGTCGCCGCCTCGCAGATCATCAAGCAACCGGACGTGCTGATGCTCCACCACATGGTGCCCGAGCAGGTCGCACCCGGCTCGCTGCGGCCCAACCTGGCTTTCTACGGCCCGCGCACCGCACACGGTTCCTCACTGTCCCCCGCGATCATGGCCGGCTTGCTGGCCAGAGCGGGCCAGCCGGACGAGGCCCTGCCGCTGCTGCGCACCGCACTGCGCCTCGACCTCGACGACCTGACCGGAACTACCTCCGCAGGCTTGCATCTGGCCACCATGGGCGGGGCCTGGCAGGCCCTGCTGTCCGGAATCGCGGGCGTGCAGGTCCGCGGCGCGACGCTGCGCCTCGCCCCGAACCTGCCAAGCTCGTGGCCTCGGCTCGGGGTGCGGTTCCGCTGCCTCGGAAGGCACATCCGGCTCGACATCACACCGGACGACGTCCGGATCCACACCGACGGCCTGCTGCGAGTGAGCCTGAACGGGCGGGAACACCTCCTGCCGGCCGGGCACACGCGGCTGGCCCGGCCCTGAGCGAGCACCGGAAGGAGAACCGAGCATGCGGACCGTGCTGGCGGTGCAGCACCAGGAACCAGCGGTACCGGTGGCCGAAGTCGCCGGAGCCATCGCTGACCTCCTGCACAGCTCAGTGTCCACAATAGACTATTTCGGAGCGGAGCCGGTGGTGGCGGTGCTTGCCGAGCTGGCCCGCCCGGACATCGTGCTCGGTGTCGTCGGCCGCGACGCGAGTGCCGGGAGCCAGGCCTGGCGCGTCGCCGCGGGTGCGGCCAAACCGGTCGTCGTCGTACCGCCGGCGTTCTCCCCCGGCCCTGCCGCGCCGCTGTCGCGAGTGCTTGTTCCCCTCGACGGCACCGAGGAATCCGCGGCGGCCGTCGCGGACACCATGCGCTTGTTCGCCGGCGCCGGACTCGAAGTCATCGTGCTCCACGTGTTCGACAAAACTACGGTGCCCGCGTTCTGGGACCAGGCCGCGCACGCGCGCCGCAGCTGGGAAACCGAATTTCGCGCCAGATTCTGCGCACCCGTCGACGCACGTATCGAACTCCGGAACGGCACTCCCGGCGAACACGTGGCGCGGGTGGCCGCCGACGAGCAGGTCGACCTCATCGCACTCGGCTGGTCACAGCGTCTGGACGAGGGCCGGGCCCGCACCGTGCGCAGCACGGTGCGGGAATCGACAGTTCCCGTCATGCTGGTCCCGCTGGCCAGCGAACGCGAGAGCCGGTGCGAACCGGGAAGATCCTGAGCAAGCCGGCCCGGCCAGGCCGACGGCGTCCTGTTCCGGCCGCCGCGGTCCGCCACCTGCCAGGAGTCAAGCCGCAGACACGGTGAGCGCGCCGCCAGCATCTCGCTGAACTGTGGTCCCGAACCGCACACTGACGCGTTCGAGCGTCGAGCGCAGCCAGTCCACGTCGCTGGACGACGCGTAGCGAAGCCGCATTTGCTTCGCTGCCAAGGGCACGAGGCGCAAGGAGACGAGTGTGCCGCTGCCGGGATCGAGCGTGGCGAAGTACAGCAACCGCAACTCGTCCCGGTATGCCTCGAAGCCGGTGATGCCTTCATAGTCGTTGATCAGGTCCCCGCAGCCGTAGAGGATCAGTTTCCCGCGATACACCTCGATCGGCCGTGGATGGTGTGAGGAGTGCCCGTACACGAGATCGGCGCCGGCGTCGATCAGCCGGTGCGCGAACCGGACCTCTGCCGACGCGATGGAGTAGCCCCAGTTGGAGCCCCAATGCAGGGACACGATTGCCAGATCGCCCGGTCGTTTCAGCGCGACGGCCCGCTCCGCCAGCGCCTCGGCGCTGCGATCCGACAGATCGGGAACGAAGGCCACGCCTGGACGCTGCTCCGTTGCGGCCCAGTCTCGCGGTATTCCGCTCGACTCCATCCCGCCCGCGGCGATCACCACCCGGCGCTCGCCCGGCGCGCCCACCGACACCGGACAGTGCGCCCGGCGGGCGTCCGGACCCGCACCCACCGCGGAGATCCGGGCCTTCGCCAGCGTGTCCAGAGTGTCGGCGAGTCCCCGGGCGCCGAAGTCCAGGACGTGGTTGTTGGCCAGCACGCACACATCCGGTCTGGCCACGGCCAGGCAGGCGAGGTTGTCCGGGTGCATGCGGTAGTGCACGGCTTTGCCGGGCGCGAACTGGCCGTCGCCGGTGATCGAAGTCTCGAGATTGATCAACCGCACGTCAGGCGCGTACTCGTCGAGCACCGCCAGCGCGTCCCCCCACGGCCAGGCAAACTCGACGGGTCGCGCGATCGGGCCGCTGGCCCGCTCGGCGAGAGTCACATAGGTGCGGGCGTCGGTCACCGCCCGTTCGCGCAGTGCCGGATCGCCTCGATGCGGCAGGATCTGGTCGATGCCGCGGCCGGTCATCACGTCGCCGCCGAGAAAAATGGTCGGATGGTGCGCGCTCACTGGATCACGCCTCTCGATGCGGCGGATGAGGCAGGTCGAAATCGTCGAGGCCGTCGATGCGTGCCTCGTCGGCCGTGACGTCGATGGTGATCAGGCGCTCGCCCATGGCGAGACCGCTGATGCGCAGCGGCAGATAGCGCTCCGGCAGCGCGGGCGCGAACCCCAGGCAGTGGCCGGGAAGGTGCGGTTCGAACCGCAATACGGTGCGCAGCAGGGACAGCGGGGCCGCGGCGGCCCATGCCTGCGGCGAGCACGAGGTGGGAAACGGGATCGGCGCGGGAAACTCCGCACGCGCGAAACCGCAGAACAGCTCGGGCAACCGGTGGTCGAAATGCGCGGCCGCGTCCACGATGGCCGTGACGACCCGCTGGGCGTGCTCGACGAACCCGTAGCGCATCAGCCCGGCGGCGCACAGGGCATTGTCGTGCGGCCACACGGATCCGTTGTGGTAGCTGAGCGGATTGTAGGCGCCCATCGAGGTCGCCAGCGTGCGAATGCCCCAGCCGCTGAACATCTGCGGCGAGAGCAGGTGCTCGGCCACGGCGGGCGCTTTGTCCTCGTCGATGATCCCGGTCCACAGGCAGTGCCCGATGTTGGAGGTGAGCGAGTCGACCGGGTGTTTGGCGGCGTCGAGCCCGAGGGCGAACCAGCCGCGGTCGGGAAGCCAGAACTGGTCGTTGAAGGCACGTTTGAGCGCGTCGGCCTTGCCCCGCCAGTGCCGGGCGACGGCGGTGTCGCCGGCGAGGTGGGCGCGGGCGAGGTAGGCGGCGTAGACGTAGCCCTGCACCTCGGCGAGCGCGATCGGAGGTTGCGCGAGCCGTCCGTCGGCGTAGGTGATGCCGTCCCAGGAGTCCTTCCATCCCTGGTTGACCAAGCCCTGATCGCTGGCGCGCTGGTATTCGACGAACCCGTCGCCGTCGGCGTCCCCGTAGCGCTCGATCCAGTCCAGCGCCCGGTCGGCGTGCGGCAGCAACGACTCGATCTCCGCCCGGTCCACGCCCCACCGGTGCAGTTCGGCCAGCAGCATGACGAACAAAGGGGTCGCATCGGCTGTGCCGTAGTAGGCGTTGCCGCCGCCGAGGGCGAGTGCCGCGGTCGGGCCGAACCGCATTTCGTGCAGGATCCGCCCGGGTTGTTCCTCGGTGGCCGGGTTGACGGCAGTGCCCTGGTGGGCGGCCAGGGTTTGCAGGGTGCCCAGTGCGAGGCGGTGATCCAGCGGGAGCAGCATCCAGGACGTCAGCAGCGAGTCGCGTCCGAACAGGGCCATGAACCAGGGTGCGCCGGCGGCGACGACCGCACGGTCTGGATGCTCGGGATCGACGATGCGCAGCGAGCCGAGGTCTTCCACGCTGCGCCGCAGGACCTCGGCCAGGTCGGCGTCCGCGGTGGTGAGCTCGGGACCGCGATCCCGCCATTCCCGCAAGCTCCTGGCCGGCAGGGTGTGTTCGAGCGGCACCCCGCAGGGGTGGCGCAGCCGCAGCGTGCTCTCGCCGTCGACGACATGGACCTCCAGGCAGGTCTGCCATCGGCCGCGCGGTGGCACCGACACTCGCCACGTGATCGTGGACCCGTTGACGGCGGCGCCGCGCTGGGGCACGATCCGCACGGCTTGCGCCCGGCTGGAACGCTGGCGGGCGAACGTGAGCGTGCTGCGATCGGTGCTGGTCACCACGTCGCCGGCAGGGTTCGCCCGGCCTTCCTTGACCTCGAACAGGTCCGCGAAATCGGCGGCGGCGACGACGCTGATCGTGCACGCGGCGGTGGAGCGACCGTAGTTGCGCACCGCGATATCGGCGCGCATTCCGTCACCGACGTAGAGGCTCTGCGACACCAGCAGCGTGCTGTCGGCCTGCCCCGGCGCGGGCGCCACCCGGCTGAGAAAGGTCGCGCCGTACGGCTCGCTGGACTGCGTAGTCAGCGGCTCGGGCATCGCCCCGTCGATGCGCAGCTCCCAGCGGGACAGGACCCGGGTATCGCGCACGAACACCCCGTGCGCGTAACCCGGCGATATCCGGCCGGCGTGGTCGGTGATGGCGAAGGTCGATCCCTCGATCACCGTGACCGCCCTGTCCGGTTGGCCCCGGTCGACCGGTCCGCCCGTCGACGCCCACGGCGAAGTCACCGCGTGAACTCCGCACAGCCGGAGTGCTTGGTCACGACGGCGCCGTAGAGCCGTTCATGATCGGCGGCCATCCGCTCGCGCGAAAACCGGCGCACGGCCGCGCTGCGGCACTGGTCGCGGTCCAGATCCGCGATCTTGTCCAACGCGATGACCATGTCCTCCGCATCGGCACAGAGGAATCCGGTCCTGCCGTGCTCGACGATCTCCGGTGCCGCCCCGCGGGAAAACGACAGCACCGGAGTGGCGCAGGCGAGCGCTTCGGCCATGACCAGACCGAACGGTTCGGGCCAGCGGATCGGGTTGATCAGCGCTTCGGCGTGCCGCATCAACTCGATGACCTGGCTCACCGGCCGCTCCAGGGGAAGCTCGTCGTCGGGGCCCAGCAAGGGACGCACCTGCTGATCGAAATAGGCCTTCTCGTCCATGCTGCGCATTTTCGTGGCGATGATCAGCCTGCGGCCCGCCCGGCGGGCGATCTCTACGGCGTCATGAACGCCCTTGTCCCGGCACATCCTGCCCACGAACAGCACGTAGTCGCCGCCACCCGGTCCAGACTGATACGCATCGAGGTCGATGCCGTGGTGGATCACCGCCGTGATGGGCACGTCACCGGCCGTGCGAGCCTGGGCGTGCGAGATCGACACCACCGCGGCACGCCGGGCGATCCGCGCGAAGACCGGGCGGGTCACCTCGCTGAACAGGTTGTGGTTGGTGGCCACCACCGGCGGCGTCTCGCGCCGGAGACGAGGGCCGATCAACGGTCCCAGCAACGTGTGATCATGAATGATGTCCATATCGGACAGTTCCTCGTAGGCGGCGAGCACATGCGCGGCCTCGGCGGCGCTGCTGTCCACGGGCTCCGCCGCGCGAGCGAAGAACGCCGTGCTGGCCACTGGGCAGGTGGATTCGGCCAGCGTGAACAGGTGCACGTCGTGGCCGCGATCCGCCAAACCCCGGGCCAGATCGTCGAGCACGGATTCGGTGCCCCCGTAAGCCGGCGGGGGCACCGGCAACCACGGCGGTGCGATCAGTCCGATGCGCACGGCCGGACACCCGATCTGGTCACCTCGTCGACACGCCGGACGCGGCCGAGTTCCAGATGCCAGCACACCCCGCATCGCGCACAACGGAAGTTCGCTCCGCCGTCCGACGCGATGGCCGCCAGCCGGGTCGAGCCGCAGTCGGGACAGCGCTCCAGAACTTCGAACGCGGCGCCGAAATTCAGGTTCGTCGTAAAGTTCGCCGTCATCCGGGCAGCAAAACACCCGGACCCGGGCAGGGAAAGAGACGAACGTCCTCGGCCCGCGACATTCGGCCCTCGACGGGTCCTCCCGCACCACCCGCGTGGTCACCGGACCCATTGCCGGCGACGAAATTCAAGACAAGCCATTCAGTCAGAAAAGTGCTTACCCAGAAAGATGTTCAGCCCTTGACCACGCCCAGCGGCACGAGGCGGGCGACCTTGCGGCACAGTCCAGCGCCTACGGCGGCGTCGACGACGGCGGTGATGTCCTTGTAGGCGGCGGGTGCTTCCTCGGCAAGCCCCGGCCAGGAGCTGCCGCGTACGGCGATGCCGCGGCGCTCGAGTTCGTCGCGCAGCTCAGGTCCGCGGACGGCGCGGGCAGCGGCGTGCCGGCTCTGGACGCGCCCGGCGCCGTGACAGCAAGACTCGAACGCCGGGTTGCCCGCCACGCCGGCGAGCACGTACGAGGCGGTGCCCATCGTGCCCGGGATCAGCACCGGCGCGCCGACCGGGGCGAGATCGGCGGGCAGGTCGGGGTGGCCGGGCGGCAACGCCTTGGTGGCGCCCTTGCGGTGCACGCAAAGTCGCCGCGGGCGCCCCTCGACGTGGTGGGACTCGAGGGTGGCGAGGTTGTGCGACACATCGCAGACGAGGTCGAGTGCCGCGCCGGCGTGCGCGTCGAAGGCGGCGCGGGTGGCTTCAGTGAGCAGTTGCCGGTTGGCGCGGGCGTAGTTCGTGGCAGCCGCCATCGCCGCGGCATAGGCCCGGCCTTCCGGCGAGTCGAACGGAACGCAGGCGAGTTGCCGGTCCGGCACTTGGATTCGGTAGCGGGGCATGGCTTGTTCCATCACGCGAAGGTGATCGGTGCAGATCTGGTGCCCCAGCCCCCGCGAACCGCAATGGATCATCACGCATACCTGGTCGGCGCGCAGCCCGAACGCGCGCGCGGCCGGTTCGTCGAACACTTCCGCGACGGCTTGGACTTCGAGGAAGTGGTTTCCCGAACCGAGGCTGCCGACCTGCGCGAGCCCGCGCTCGACCGCCCGCTCGCTCACCTGGCCGGGGTCCGCGCCGGGAACGACACCGCCGTCCTCGCACCGCGACAGATCCCGAGGCACCCCGTGTCCGGCCGCGACCGCGTAGGACGCGCCACCGGTCAGGATCTCGCGCAGCTGACGCGGCGACGCCAACGGCCACACGGCACCGCGGTGCATCCCGCGCGGAATCCGGTGCCCCAGCGTGTCCATCAATGCGCCGAAGCCTGGCGCGAGTGCGGCGCGGTCGAGATCGGCCGCCAGCAGCCGGACACCGCAGGAAATGTCGAATCCGACCCCGCCCGGCGAGACCACCCCGCCCTCGTCGACGTCGGTGGCGGCAACGCCGCCGATCGGGAATCCGTAGCCCCAGTGCACATCCGGCATCGCCAGCGACGCCCGCACGATGCCGGGCAGCGTCGCCACATTCGCCACCTGCAGCAACGACCTGTCCGCCGCGGGATCGGGCAGCAGGACCCGAGAGGCGAACACGATGCCTGGCACGCGCATCGGGCCGGTCCGTTCGATCCGGAACCGGTAGGGCGATTCTTCGACGATGTCGAGCGCCTGCTGCATGGCCATCCCTCACACATCGATCGTCGCCGTGGACCACCACTGGGCACCGCGGCGCTCGCACCGCAGTTCGTGCAGCGACACTGCCTTGGGCACCGCGCCCACTGCGACCAGGCCGCTCACGTCGACGGTGTGCAGCCGCAGCCGCAGACCGGCGGTTGTCGCCCAGACCTCGGTCGCCACCGGGACGCGGCCCGTGGTGTCCAGCAGGAAGATCACCTCGTCGAGCGCGCCCGCGAGCAGGTCGGCGTCGGTGTCGCGGGCGATAACGCACTCCACGGCGCTCGTGGCAGCCGGCAGCCGACTGCCGAGCAGGCTTTCCACCATCGCCGCTACCGCGTGGCCGATGCATTGCTCCCGCGTCGGCGCCCACGCCTCGATCCTCAGGTCGGCGGTGTGCTCCACTGTGCGATGGCCCTCGCCAGAGCCAGTCACGGTCTCTCCTCGGCGGGGGTGCTGAGCCCGAAGAGCACCGCGCCCCGGCCCCCGTGGTCGGCGATGCCCGGGAATGCGTGCGCTTCGATCGCGATGCGGATTTCTGCCGGAGCGAAAGAAGTCATGGGCCCGTGCTACGGCCGGTCGCGCGCCGTGGCCAGGGCCGAAGGGCACCCGTTGGGAGGCAAGGAGAGGACCTTGGGCTCTGCCCGGCGGCGCGCGGACCGCGCGACGCTGGCGACGCCCGGACAGCCGATCGCGCCGGGGCGGGCGTGCTGGCCAGGCTCGCGGCCACGATCGTCGCCGCAGGGTTGGTCGCGCTCGAACGGCCAGTGCTCAACCGGTGCCGCGCGGAGGTTCGGGCCGAGGACGGGCACCGCCGGCGGTCGGTTCCTGGCACCGCGCGACGGGAGGCATGAGCGAGATGAGCCGAGACGATCTGCGCATCGTGGCGGGACCCGCCAACCGGGTGCTGGCCGACACTGTGGCCAGGGAGCTGGGCGGCGAACCGGATCCCTCCGCCGTCGAGCGGTTCCCCGACGGGGAGCTTCGCCCCTGGGTGCGGGACGTGCACGGCGCGGACGTCTACGTGGTGCAGCCGACCGGCCCGGGCGGAGGCGATTCGATTGTCGCGCTCCTGCTGCTGCTCGACGCCTGCCACCGGGCCGGCGCCTCCCGCGTTACCGCGGTCGTCCCGTACTTCGGATACGCGCGCCAGGACCGCCGCCAGCATGGCGGGCAGGCCGTCGGCGCTCGGGTGATCGCCGACGCGCTCGCCACCGCGGGGGCCGAACGGCTGGTCGTGGTCGACCCGCACACGCCGGCTCTGGAAGCTCTGTGCGAGATCCCGGTCGAGATGGTGACCGCCGTCCCCGTGCTCGCCCACGGGCTGGCAGGCACTGGCGACGGCTTCGTCGTGGTCGCGCCTGACCTCGGCGCCGTCAAACTGGCCGAGCGCTACGCCGCGCTGCTCGACACCCCTGTCGCGATCGTCCGCAAACACCGCGAAAGCGGCTCAAGCGTGCACGCCAAAGAACTCATCGGCGACGTCGCCGACCGCCGGCCGATCATCGTCGACGACATGATCAGCACCGGCGGCACCATCGAGGCCGCCGCGGGCGTCCTGCTCGACCACGGCGCGATTCCCGAGATCGACGTCGCCGCCACGCACGGCCCCCTGGTGCCTTCGGCGATCCGCCGCCTGCACGCGCTGCCCATCCGGCGATTACTGGTCACCGACAGCGTGGCCCAGCACGACGCCTTCGCCGAGGTGCACACCATCGCGCCGCTGCTCACCGACACGATCCGCCGCCTGCACGAGGACAAACCTCTCGACGACCTCCTCATCCGCACCTGATCGGCCGCACCGTGCGGGAACCGCGTCGCGACCTGTCTGTCGACCTCTACCGCGTCCTGGCGGTGATCGTCGTCGTACTCGGTCATTGGCTCGCCGCGTCGCTCACCTACCGTGGCGGGCAGTTCGGGGATCAGAATGTGCTCGCCGGCCTGCCCTGGACGCAGTGGCTGACCCTGCTCTTCCAGGTCATTCCGGTGTTCTTCCTCGTCGCCGGCTACGGCAACGCCGCCTCCTGGAGCCGCTACGGCGACGCTCACCGCTGGGAGGACTGGATCCGGCGCCGAGTGACGGCGACCCTTGGACCCACCACGCTCTACGTGAGCGCGGTACTCGCCGCGGTCGCCGCAATCGAGCTGTCCGGGGCAGACCGGTCGCAGCTGGCCTACGGCGCGTCGGCGGTCGCGCTGCACCTGTGGTTCCTGCCCGTCTACCTCGTACTCGTATCGCTGACTCCGGCGATGCTGGCGGCCCAGCGCCGCTGGGGACTCGCGGCTCCGGCGGCGCTGACCGTCGCGGTCGCCGCGGTCGACGCCGCCACGCTCGGCGCCCACCTGCCCGTGCTCGGCTGGGCCAACTACCTGCTGGGCTGGGCGACCGTCTATCAACTCGGGGTGGCGTGGTTCAGCGGAACCTTGTCCGGCCCGCGACCGCTGTTGCTGACCGCGGGTGCGCTTGTCGCGCTGACCATTCTGGTCCGGCTGGAGCTCTACCCGCTCAGCATGGTCGCCGTGCCCGGCGCGCCAGTACGCAACACCTCGCCGCCCACCCTCGCGCTGCTCGCCTTCAGCGCGGCACAAGCCGGGCTGCTGCTCGCATTGGCGCCCGCGCTCGCCCGCAGACTGCGCACCTCACGCGGGCGACCGCTCCTGGCCACCGCCAACCGGAACGTGATGGCGCTTTACCTGTGGCACATGATCCCCGTCGTCTTCGTCGCGGCGGCCGTCTACCCGACGAGGCTCCTGCCCCAGCCAGCACTCGGCACCGCCGGCTGGTGGCTCGTCCGCATCCCATGGGTGGGGCTCCTGACCGCCGTCACCGTCGCCGGTCTGACGCTGTTCGGCCTGGCACACACCCGTTCCCGGCACCGGCGGCCTGCCCGGTCGTTCCGAGTTCCGCCGACGCTGGCCCGCCTGACGCTCCTTCTCGGCACCGCGACGGCGGCCTACGCGCTCTTCCGCTTCACCACGGCCGGATTCGCACCCGCCGGGCGATTCCCGCTGACCAGCACACTCCTCTACGCGACGGGCGCCGGCTTCGTCCATTTCACCCGCGCAGGCGGCAATGATCCGGTCGAGCGAACGAGAAGGGCCGTTCGTCACCGAGAATAGGGAAGGACGCCCGCATCCAGGCCCCGACCCTCGGCGGTTGCCTGAGGAGGCAGGCACACCCCACAACGACGAGGAGCGTCGGATGTCCACTGCGCTACAGCGAACCCGGACCATGTTGCCCGGACTGGCCGACTGGTTCGACACCGCTTGGCCGTTCGCCGACCACAACCTGGTCCGAATCGAAGAGTCCGCCGAGGGCGGCTCGTACACCGTGCGCGCTGAGCTTCCCGGATTCGACCCGGGCAAAGGCATCCACCTCACCGCCGAAGGCGGACACCTGACCATCGCGGCCGAACGCGAGGCCAGGACCGAGGAAAAGGGCCACAGCGAGTTCCACTACGGCTCGTTCCGCAGGACCGTCTCCCTGCCCGAAGGCGCCGACACCTCGAAGATCACCGCGAAATACGCCAACGGGATTCTCGAAGTGACAGTGCCTCTCCAGCAGAACAAGCCCGCCAAGCACATCGAGATCGTCAAGAGCTGAGCCCGATCAGCCGGCGGAACGAAGCGAGCGCAGACCGGCACGGATTTCACTGACCAGGATCTCTGGCTGTTCCAAGGCCGCGAAGTGCCCGCCGTGCTCCGCCTCGCCGTAGTGGATCAGATCGGCGTAGGTGTCTTCGATCCAGCTCCGCGGCAGGCGTGGGATGTCCCGCGGGAAGACAGTCACCGCGACCGGAAGCCTCACCTTCGGGCCGGCGAAAGTGAGCGATTTGTTCTCCCAATAGATGCGGCCGGACGATGCTGCGCTGTTGGTGAACCAGTACAGGGAAATCGCGTCGAGCATGTCGTCGACGCTGAGCGCGTCCTCGGCGAGCCCGTGGTTGTCGGTCTTGGACTGGAACTTCTCGTAGATCCAGGCGGCCTGGCCGGCAGGAGAGTCCGCCAGGGCGAATCCGACTGTCTCCGGCTTCGTGCCCTGAAGGTGGTTCGACCCGCCCAGTTCGCCGGTGTAGAGAGCGAGGGTCTCCACCGCGTGGCGCTGCTCGGGCGACAAGGCTTCGGGTATCTGCGCGGGAAAGGCGTACTGGGTGTTCAGGTGAATTCCGGCGAGCCCCTCCGGTCGCATGGCGCCGAGGGCGGTGGTGACGACCGCACCCCAATCGCCGCCTTGCGCGGCCCATCTCGAGTAGCCCAGACGCTTCATCAGCTCCGCCCATGCGCTCGCGATGCGCGAAACGGTCCACCCGGTCTGCGCGGGCTTCTGGGAGAACCCGAACCCGGGCAGTGACGGCACGACGACGTCGAATGAATCGGCGGCGTCCCCGCCGAACGAAACCGGGTCGGTCAGGGGGCCGATCAGCTTCAGGAACTCGACGATCGAGCCCGGCCATCCGTGCGTGAGCAGCAGCGGCATCGCCCGCGGGTTCCTGGACCGGACGTGGAGGAAGTGAATGTCCAGGCCATCGATCTCGGTCAGGAACTGGGGGAAGCGATTGAGCTGGGACTCCAAGCGCCGCCAGTCGTAGCCGCGTTCCCAGTAGGCGACCAGTGATCTGGCGTTCTCCAGGCGAACCCCTTGCGACCAGTCGCCCACCGTTTCCGGATCCGGCCATCGAGTTCTGGCCAGTCGCTGCCGCAGGTCGTCGATCTCGGAATCCGGGATCGAGACGGTGAAGGGGCGGACGGCGGTCGAGGACGGCGCTGGTGCGGTCATTGCCTTCTCCTGAACTTCGATGCGTGGCGCAGCTCGCCGTTGCACACTTGTGTGCAGCCTAGGTCACTGCACAGCGGTGTGCAACACTGGTGTCGTGCCCACCGAGTCCTCCCGCGTGCGCTCGATGAACGAGACGCGCGATCGCATCCTCGACGTAGCCCTCGACGTGCTGGGAGAGAACCCCGACGCCGGAATGGGCGAGATCGCCTCCGCCGCCGGCGTCGTCCGGCGCACCGTCTACGGCCATTTCCCGTCGCGCCTCGACCTGATCCGGACACTCACCGAACGGGCCGTCGCCGAGATGACGGCAGTGCTCGCCGAGGTCAACGCCTCCGGCGCGGACGCGGACGCGGCATGGGTCAAATTCATCGCCCGCGTCTGGCCGGTGGCGCACCGGTACCGGGTGCTGCTGGCGTTGCGCCGGGGCGAGTACGGCGAGGCGATCCACGGCTTGCTCGGTCCGGTCGACGAGCTTCTCGCCGACCTCGTGAAACGGGGCCAGGAAGCCGACGTGTTCGCACCGCACCTGCCGGCGGACATTCTGAGCCAGGTCGCCTACGGCACCGTGTTCGCGATCGCGGACAGCGACCTGCCGAGCGGGACCCCGGGAGCCCGTGCCGCGACGATCACCAGCCTGCTGATGCTGGGGGTTCCCGAGACGCGCGCAATCGCCCTCGTGGGCGACCAGCCCTGACTCGCAGCACTCGAGCAGCGCCGCGAATCGTCGTGGGCCCAACGCTTCCACCTCGCCTGACGGCGACGGAAAGACTCGCGCCCCGCGGCGCTCGATCAGAACTCCCGGGCAAGGCGCTTGCTCAGAGCGAGCCGATCACTCGGCATCGGTCGGCGATGCTGCGGCGGCTGACGTCGATGTCGAGGCTGAGCAGGTCGTGCCCATGGACGACGCCTTCCAGCACGTGCAGCTCGCACGGCACGCCTGCGCGCAGCAGTCGTTGTGCGTAGTCGATCGCTTCGTCCCGAAAGATGTCCAGCTCGCCGACTTCGACATATGCCGGAGCCAGGCCGGCGAAGTCCCGCAGCCGGGCCGGAGCCGCGGCGGGTGGAACCCGGTCGGTTCCGAAGTCGTCGCCGAGCACCGCCCGCCAGCACGTCCAGTTCCGGTCCCAATCCCAGGTGGCGTACGGGGCGAGCAACGGATCGGCGACCGTGTTGCGATCGTCGAGCATCGGGTACACGAGCAGCTGCCGCGCCAGCGGCACCGAACGGTCCCGGGCGAGAATCGCGGTTCCGGCCGCCACGCCCCCTCCCCCGCTGTCCCCCATCACGGCGAGTCGTGCCGGATCGATGCCGAACCGGCCCGCCTGGTCCCGTACCCAGCGCACGGTGTCGAAGCCGTCCTCGGCCAGCCGCGTCCCGCTCGATTCCGGCGCCAGCCGGTAATCCGGCACCGCGAACGGAACCCCGGTCTTGCCGACGTACTGCCGGACGAGGCCGTCGAACGCGTCCAGCCTGCCCGCGATCATTCCGCCACCGTGGAAGTACACCACGGCCGCGCCCTCGGGTGCCGACCCGGAATCCCTGGTGTACCAACGAACTTCGATCGAAGCACCGTCCGAGGTCGGCACCGCGCAGGTCCGCGCCGACACCCCGTTCGGCGGCGGCGGTGCCGCCGAAGCCATTGCCGCCTCGCACAATTGCCGCAGTTGCGCAGCATTTCCCTTTTCCAGCGGAGCTGGCGGCGCTGCCCGGCCGGAAGCCGCCAATTCGGCGTAAAGCTGAGCGATTTGCGGATCGATTCGTCCCATGAGCGGTGTCTCCTCTGCCAAGGTGAGCTGCGGGGCGCGTGCCGGGCTGACGCCCTCAGCCCGCCGGCCCGAGGCCGACCTGCCGAAAGACCGCACGGACCCGGTCGCGCAGTTCCTCGGCCGTGGGCGCGTCCGGGTAGAGCAAGATGCGGTAGAGAAGCGCGCCGAGGACGGCATCGGTCAACGCGTCGGGATCGGTGTCCGCGGGGAGCGAGCCCTGCTCGACGAGTTCGAGGACCCGCGCGTTCGCGCGCTGCCGGCGCGGCCAGAGATAGGTGTCCCAGAACGCGCGCAGCAGATCGGGATGGCTCGATGAGGTGCCGATCAGGCGCAGCACCAGCTGTTTCGAACGCGGATCAGCGGCCAGCCGGACCAAGTGCTCGACGATCGCGTCGAGCGGCAATCCGCGGCCCGAGGCCGCGGTGAAATCTTCGAACAGCGCGAACTCGTCGATTTCGCGGGCGTGATCGATGGCGGCCAGCAACAGTTCGTCCTTCGTCGCCCAACGCCGGTAGACGGTGAGCCGGGCGACGCCGGCGCGCTTGGCGATCTGCTCGACGCTCGCGCCCTCTGGACCTTGTTCGAGGAAAAGATCCAGCGCAGCTCGCAGAATCGCCCGGTCGGTGCTCGGATCGCGCGGCCGCCCGCGCGACCCGCTGCCAGTGGGAGGAGTCATGGCCTCGTCACCCGCCCCGGTGCCAGAGCCGCGTCCAGCCACCGTGTCAACTCGTCGATACCGGTGCCGCGCCAGGCCAGGTGAGCGTCCGGCCGCACCAGGCACACCTCCGGCAAACTCCCGGTTTCGGGTGCGAGCACCCGGACGTTTGCCTCGCCGAGCCGTTCCGACGCCACCCGCGCGCAGTCGCCGGCCGTGCCGCTGGCGAGCAACGCCCACCCCGCCTCCAGCCGGTCGTGCAGCCGGCCCCGCCTGCCGGCGGCGTCGCGGGTCCAGATGTTCGGCATTCGATCGCCCGCTCTCGGCCCGCCCAGCGCACGCACCCGCCGCGCCGGGGCAGCAGCCAGCGGCCCGTGCCGATAGCTGATGCCCAGCTGGGACGAAGCGCGCAGCAGCCGCCGCTGCACGATCGGCATGCGCAGCACAGGAGCCGTGGCCGCGAACAGCAACTGGACGGCGCGCTTCTCGGCAAAGCCGAGCTTCGTGCCGAAGCTGGTCGCCGCCAGCACCGACTTCGCGACCGGCCTCCGCTCGGCGGTGTAAGTGTCCAGCAAAGACTCCCCGGCACGCCCCGAAATGACCAGCGCCAGCTTGAACGCCAGGTTTTCCGCGTCCCCGATGCCGGTGTTGAGACCTTGCCCGCCGAGCGGGGAATGAATGTGCGCGGCATCCCCCGCGAGCAGCATCCGCCCGCTGCGATAGGAGTCGGCGAGCCTGCGGTGGAATCGGAAGACCGAGGTCCACTCCGCGCCCTTGACGCGCAGCTGCGTGAATCCGGCCCGCTCGACGGCGAGCCGGGACAGCAACCGCAGGATCTCCGCCTCGTCCGGTTCGGAGCCCATTCCGTCCGGAGCGGGCGCCATCAGCCGCCACAGATCGCCGTCCGGGTGCGGCAAGGGCATTGCCACGAACTGTCCGCCGGTGCCGAGGAACGTCCCAGCAGCGCCGGCCCGCTCAAGATGCACATCCGCGAGCAGAAACCGTTCCAGCACCGAAGCGCCGGGGAACCCGATGCCTGCGCTCTTGCGGACCTGGCTGTGTGCGCCGTCGCAGCCGATCGCCCAAGCCGCATGCAGTCGTTCGCCGCCAGCGAGCTCGACGTCCACCCCGTCCGCGTCCTGAACGAGCGACCGCACCGCGACGCCCCATTCGACCGAACCACCGAGCTCGGCCAGCCGCGCGCGCAACCGCGCCTCTACCTCCGTCTGCGGGATCCACAGCATCCGCGGCCCGTCCGACCCCAGCGCCGCGCCTACGTCGACCACCTTCCGGCCCGCCACATGGATCCCGGTCGCCCGGATGTCGACAGCCCGCTGCGGCAAGCCGTCGAATGCGCCGAGCCGCCGCAGCACCTCTTGACCGCGCGGCTGCAACCCCAACGCACGCGACGTCGCCGCCGGGCCTGCCGCGCTGTCCACCACGCGGACCGGCACGCCCTGGACAAGCAACCCGCAAGCCAGGGACAGACCAGTCGGCCCAGCCCCGACCACCAGCACCGTCATCACACTGCCACCTCCCATCTTTTATTAACAGTACAGTACTGTTAATAAAATAGCTCGCACTGGCTTCCGCGCAACCGGCCGTCTCCGGCGTCGCGGCCGCGGCGACGCGACCAGAGCCGTGCCGCGGACCGGTTACGCCGGGACCGAGGCGAGCACAGCCGCGCGAGGTCGTCTGCCCGGCGGCGCCGGAACCCGTGAGTGGCATCACAGAGCCGCACCTGCCGGGAACTGCCCGGCCCCCACGTCCGTTGCCGTAACCTACGGCACCGTAAGTTACGGTCGCGTAGGAACGAAAGGTCGTCCCCATGCCGGTTTCCGAAAGCACGCGCCTGTTGTACGAGCTGGAGGGGACGGTCGAAGAGAACCTCAACCGGCACCTCGCCGCCGCCCAGGAGTGGATGCCGCACGAGTACGTCCCCTGGAGCCAGGGACGCGACTTCGCGGAACTGGGCGGGGAACCGTGGGACCCCGAGCAGTCCCGGGTCAGCCCGATCGCGCGGACGGCGCTGGAGGTCAACCTGCTCACCGAGGACAACCTGCCCAGCTACCACCGCGAAATCGAGCGCGCGTTCGGCCGCGACGGCGCCTGGGGCACCTGGGTGCACCGGTGGACGGCCGAAGAGGGCAGGCACGGCATCTGCATCCGCGACTACCTGCTGGTCACCCGCGCCGTCGACCCGGTCGAACTGGAGCGCATGCGGATGGCGACCATGCAGGCCGGCTACTCGACCGGGGACAAGCCGCTGCTGCAGGTCTGCGCCTATGTCTCGTTCCAGGAACTGGCGACCCGGCTCTCGCACCGCAACACCGGCCGCTACACCCAGGACCCGCTGGCCGAGCGGCTGCTCGCCCGGGTGTCCACGGACGAGAACCTGCACATGGTCTTCTACCGCAACCTGGTCAAGGCCGCCCTGGAGATCTCCCCCGACGCGATGATGCGCGCGATCACCGACGAGGTCCTGAACTTCGCGATGCCGGGCGCGGTGATTCCGAGCTTCGCCCGCAAAGCGGCGCTGATCGCCAAAGCCGGCATCTACGACCTGCGCATCCACCACGACGACGTGATCCTGCCGTTGCTGCGCTACTGGAAGGTGTTCGACCTGACCGGCCTCGGCCCGGCCGGCGAAGCCGCACGGGAGGAACTCGCCGCCTTCGTCACCACCCTCAACACCCAGGCATCCCGCTTCGAGGAGCGTCGCGACGCCGCCGCCGCACGTCGCACCGCGAACAGCCAGCACTGAGGACCGGCGGGCCGATCGCTTTCCGCGGCCGGGTGCCCGTGCCGCCGCCCGGCCTCCTCTCAAACCGGCTTCGGCCAAGCGACTGCTGGCTTCACGAACGGATCGGCGAACATCACGCCGTCGGCCACGCAGCATCTCTCTCGACCGCAGCGGGTCGCACACGGCACGTGTTCCCGGAAGAACGGGAACACGTGCCGCCGCAGGCGCACCATCTCGGCGATGAACGACGATTCGCCGCTTGGTGCAGCTGACAGGGCGCAGACCTCGTCCGTGAAGGGCCCCTCGAGGGAATCTGAGTCCCCCAAGGGGTCCTTCACGGACATCCGTGAGCGATCTCGGCGCCCAGCCAACTGAGACACGCTCACAGTCCGGAACTCAGTCCCGGGCACGACCGAGCATTGTCTCGCCACAATGCATCTGTTCCTCCCGTCCGATTCGTGGCACATTTACCCGTTGGCCAACGCATGCCATCACAAATGGGAGCTTGCCAATGTCACGATATCGTTGGAGATTTTCTTATCTTGTCGCGGCCTTGGTGGTCGCCGCCGGTTTCGTCACCGCGGCCGCCGCGACTGCCGACCCGGCCACCCCGGGCGACGGCGGGCAGCCAAGTTCGGCCGGCTGCGCCAATCGGGTCAACAACACCGAGCAAAAACTGTTGCCGTGCATCCGGACCGACGATCTCTGGCGGCACATGAAGGCGCTGCAGGCGATCGCGGACGCCAATCCGGGTCCGGACGGCCATCCATCGCGCAACTCCGGCGAGCCGGGCTACAAAGCGTCGGCGGAATACGTCGCCAACCAAATGCGCGCAGCGGGATACGACGCCACGCTCCAGACCTACCATTTCTTCTATTTCGCCTACACGGCGAAGCCGACGTTTCGCGAGATCTCGCCGACGGCGCGCGATTTTGCCTTGGCCAGCGACTGGAATCCAGGGCAGAGCACTGGCTCCACGACGGCCGCGGTGCAGCCCGCGCACGGCATCGTCATCCCGCCGACGCCGACGCCGAGTTCGACCAGCGGGTGCACAGCGGCCGACTTCAGCGGCTTCGTGTCCGGCCGCGTCGCGCTCATTCAGCGCGGCGGATGCAGCTTCGGGGTCAAGGTGCTGAACGCGCAGGCGGCCGGTGCGTCCGGCGTGGTGATCTTCAATGAAGGCAACCCCGGCCGGACCGCGTTGGTCAACGGCAGCCTGGTCGACGCGGCCGGCAACCGGATCGTCCCGACGATCCCGGTGTCGTTCACCGCGTTCGACACCGGCAGCGGCCTGCTCGACCAGTACAACGCCGCGGTGGCCGGCGGCACCGCGCTGCCCGTGGTGAACCTCGCCATCAGCGCCGTCGTCAACCCGAACGCCGAGGACTACAACGTCATCGCCGATTCCAAGGGCGGCGACCCCAACCATGTCGTGGTCGTCGACGCGCACCTCGACGCGATCTACGGCGCCGGGATGCTGGACAACGCCTCCGGCTCGGTCACCGTCCTCGACATCGCGCAGATGATGCGCAAAGTCGAGCCGCGCAACAAACTGCGGTTCGTCTGGTTCGGCGGCGAGGAACTCGGCCTGCTGGGTTCTGCTTACTACGTCAACAACCTGAGCCCGACCGAACTGGGCAAGATCGGCTACGACCTCGACGCCGACGTCACCGCGACGCCGAACTACCTGGTCGGCGTGCTCGACCCGGCAGGGGTCGACCTGTTCAGCCGAACCGTCTCGACCACCTTCCCCTCCCAGGTCTACCAGCCTTCGACGGTGGCGCGGGACCAAGCCATCCAGTACTTCGACTCGATCGGGAAGAACCACGAGCTCTTCTCGCCGGTCGGCACGGACGCCTTCAGCTTCAACATGGCCGGCATCCCCGCGAGCGGCGTGCTGACCGGACAGGACTGCTGCAAGAACCAGCAGGACGTCGACCTGTTCGGCGGCTCGCTCGGCAATTTCGAAGGCAACGTGCCGAGCTTCGACGGCGGCTGCGTCGACAACCCGTTCCGCTGGTGCGACAACCTTTCCAACAACGACCCGGCGGTGCTGACGTTCATCTCCCGGGGATTCGCGAAGATGGTCGTCGACATGGCCTTCGACGACACCGTGCTGCACTCGGCCGGCAAACCCGGCCCGCAACGGCCAATGCCGGCCCGCGCCCCCAGGGGCGGCCCGCAGGAGTAATCACGCTGTCCGGTCCGTCCGCCGCCAGTCCCGGAACGCCTTCCGGGGCTGGCGGCGCCCCGACGCACCTCACAGGACGATCTAGTCGCCGACGGTTAACTGAATCGTGACAGGCCGTGCCGCCAACGGTAAACACCCGACGCGACGCTGACCGGCATGACAGCGTCCGAGAAGCGGCGTACGACCGCCGAGAGCCGGAAGCGTTCGGTCAACCGGGAACTGGTCGAACTGGCGGCGTTGTTCTTCGCCACCGGAGTCGCCGACCTGTTCGTCAGCACGCTCTCGAACAACCGCGTCGGTCCTGCGCTGTTGTTCGCGCTGGGCGGGCTTTTCGTCGTCTCGGCCGCGTTGCGGCACCGATGGAGCCACCGTCCGCATCGTCGGCCCGCTCCAGCCGAGCAAACGGCAGCGATCGGATGGCGCCTCCGCACGACCGTGCGCGACGTGCCCGGGAGCCTGGCCGCGCTCACCGCCACCCTGGCCGCGCATCGCTACGACATCGCCTCCATGCAAGTCCTCGCGGTGCCCGACGGTGCTGTGGACGAATTCCTCCTCCGCGCTCCGGACGGCACGACCGGCGCGGACATCGCCGAAGCGGCTCGCTCCGGCGGGGGCGAAGATGTCTGGGTCGTGCGAGCGGACGTGCACGAACTCGTCGACCTCCCGACCCGGATGCTCGCCATCGCCGCGCAGGCCGCCGACCCCGCAGCCGACGTCCGGCAATTGATCGGCACCCTGCTCGGTCAATCCTGCACGGTCCACCGGAAACCAGGCGGCCGCAGGCGGGACGAGCGGGTGGCCGACACGACCATGGTGCTGCACGGCCGTGCCGGTGAGCTCATCGAAGTGCGACGTCCGCTCCTGCCGTTCACGCTCGCCGAATTCGCCCGGGCCAAAGCTCTGCTCCGGCTGTACCGCACGGGCGACGAAGACGCCGCCGAACCCCAGCCACGCGCGGTGCCTGCGACCGGTACCCGATGCTGAAGTCCGTCAGGGACTCCTTGAGGGAATCTAATTCTCGCAAGGAGTCCCTCCCGGACTGAAGCACTGTCCAGGCGGCTCAGCGAGGCAGCCGGTCTTTCGGGACCTCGAAGAGGTGTCCCATGCGGTGCCGCTTGGCGTCCAAGTAGCGAACGTTCGCCGGCGTGGCCCCGACAGCGAGCGGAAGTCTGCGCAGGACGGAAACCCCGCCCGCCGCCAAATCCCGGAGCTTCTCCGGGTTGTTGGTCAGGACCTGCGCTTGGGTGATGCCGAGATCGCGCAGGATTGCCGCAGCCGCACCGTATTCGCGTCCGTCAGCTGGTTCGCCCAGTCGGAGATTGGCGTCCACTGTGTCCAGTCCGCGGTCCTGGAGTTCGTATGCGGCCAGCTTTTTCGCCAGTCCGATGGCCCGGCCCTCGTGCCCGCGCAAGTACACGAGCACGCCGCCGTCGCGTCCGATTCGGGCCAGGGCGGCGTCGAGTTGCGGTCCGCAGTCGCAGCGCGTCGAGCCGAGGGACTCGCCGGTGAGGCATTCCGAGTGCACTCGTACGGTCGCCGCGTCGCACTGCTCGCCGCTGACGAGCGCGAGGTGGTCGGCACCGGTACGCAGGTCCAGGTAGCCCAGTGCGCGGAAGCTGCCGTACCGGGTCGGAAGTTCGGTTTCGGCGGTCCGCCGCACGCGCGGCTGCTCGCCGGCGGGGAGAGGATTCCGGCGACGATGGCAGATCAGCTCCGCGATGCTCAGCGCGGGCAGGTCGAACCGGCGCGCCAGTTCGTCGACGCCAGCGCCGCGGAGCATCGACCCGTCGTCGGCCACCAGTTCCGCGATCGCCGCGACCGTCGGCACTCCGGCGAACCGGCACAGATCGACCGCCGCTTCGGTGTGTCCCGGCCGCTCGAGGACGCCGCCCGCTCGTGCGCGCAACGGCAGAATGTGCCCGGGGCGGACGAAATCCGCGGGCGCGGCCGCCGGATCGGCGAGCAGCCGCAGGGTGCGGGCCCGGTCCCCCGCGCCGATCCCGGTGCTCACCCCGGTTTTCGCGTCCACGGTCACGGTGTAGGCGGTGCCGCGCGGATCCTCGTTGTGCGCTGTCATCGGTGGCAGCCCGAGCTCCGCCGCGCGGCGCGGGGTCATCGGCGCGCACAGCAGCCCGGAGGTGTGCCGGACAGTCCACCCGACCCAGTGCTCCGTCGCGGCGTGCGCGGCCAGCACCACGTCGCCCTCGTTCTCGCGGTCGGCGGCGTCGGTGACCAGCACCGGCCTGCCCTCGCGCAGCGCCTCCAGCGCCATGGTCATTCGGTCCATGGCGCAAGTATAAGCATGCTTATGCTATCTACGCATGCTTACTCTCCGCCGCGTTCCATCTCCCGAAGCTCGCCCTCGACGACCAGAGCCGCCCGACGCAGCTGCTGGTCGGCGGCGACGATCTCCTCCCGACCGAGAACCGCCCCCAGCGTGTCGCTGATCCTGAGCACCTCCGCACCCATCTCTTCGAGTGCGGCGAGCCCGGCCGCGGTGACCTCCAGCGAGAGCGCCCGCTCGCTTTCCGGGTGCGCGCTCCGGGCGACGAACCCGCGCTTCTCCATCTGCGCCACGATGCGCGTCATCGTCTGCGGACGCGCGTAGCACCGGCGCGACAGCTGAGCCAGCGTGAGATGCGGCCGGTTGGCAAGGATTCGCAGCGCGGTGTAGCTGGACAACGTCATGTTCCACGGTCGCAGCCGCGCATTCCCGATCCGCGAGACCGCGCGCTCGAACCGGAACACGGCGTCGATCAAGGAGGACGCCTCGTCCATGCCGGTCGCCGCGCGGGCGGGGGAACGGCCGTCGTCGAACGGATCTAGGTAAGGCAAGGGATCGGTCACCCCCGCAGCGTAGAACGCCGGGCGCGCGCAGGCATCAGCATGCTTGCATTCGTATCCGCACGCTTATATGGTGTCAGCATGCTTACATCAGCTCGATTCCGCTCCGCTCTGGGGCACTTCCCCAGCGGCGTCGTGGCGATCACCGGGCGGGACGCGGACGACCGGCCGGCAGGCATGGCCGTCTCGTCGTTCACGTCGGTTTCGCTCGATCCGCCGCTGGTGGCGTTCCTGCCCGGCAAGACGTCCTCGACGTTCCCGGCGCTCGCCCGGCGCGGCACTTTCTGCGCCAACGTCCTCGCCGCCGGGCAGGAGGACGTCTGCCGCGCGCTCTCGGTCTCCGGCGGGGACAAGTTCGCCGGCGTGAGCTGGCGGCCCGGGCCGCACGGCGATCCGGTGCTCGACGGCGCGGTGGCTTGGATCGCCTGCACGATCGAGGCCGTGCACGACGCCGGCGACCACCACCTCGTCCTCGGCCGCGTCGACGATCTGGCCGCCGACGCGACGGCGGATCCGCTGCTGTTCTTCCGCAGCCAGTACCACCACCTCGCGGCCTGAGCCGCCCGTTCGGTCACCCTCAACGGAGAGGCAGGTCATGACCACTTCGGCAGAAGCAAGACGCACCACGCTCGCGGCGGCGGTCGGCAACACGGTGGAGACCTACGACTACGCCGTCTACGGGTTCCTCTCCGCCGTCCTGGCGAAGGTCTTCTTCCCGGCCGCTAGCGCCGGAGTCGGCCTGCTGTCGTCGTTCGCGGTGTTCGGCTCGGCGTTCCTGGCGCGTCCCGCGGGCGCGCTGGTCTTCGGCCCGCTCGCGGACCGGCTCGGCCGGCGCCCCGCACTCGTGGCGTCGCTGCTGCTGATGGCCGGCGGCAGCACGCTGATCGGCCTGCTGCCCTCGACCGGGACGATCGGCATCGCCGCCCCGATCCTCCTGGTGCTGCTGCGGTTCGCCCAGGGTCTGGCCGGCGGCGGCGAGTTCACCACGGCGATCATCTACGTCGCCGAGTTCGCCCCGCCGCACCGGCGCGGCGCGCTGTCGAGCCGGGTGCAGGTCGGGAGCCTCGCCGGATTCCTGCTGGGCGCGATCGTCGTGCTGTCGCTGAACGCCGCGCTGACTCCGGCGCAGCTGCTCGCGTGGGGCTGGCGGGTGCCATTCCTGCTGGCATTCCCCATCGGCGGGATCGGCCTCTACCTGCGCAGCCGGTTCGGCGAGACTCCGGAGTTCCTCGACGCTCGCAACCGGCCGGCCGCTTCCGGCCAGGGAACGGACCGGCAATGGTCCCCGGTGCTGCTGCTCGTCGGCGTGTCCGTGCTGCACATCGTCGGCATCTACCTGGTTTACACCTATGTGCAGAGCTACCTCATCCAGCTGCGCCTGTCCGCCGTCGCCGCGACCGCGGTGATCGCGCTCGCGCTGCTGGCCGGGATCTTTCTGGTACTCGCCGGCGGCCGCGCTTCAGACTGGCGAGGCCGCCCGAAGGTCCTGCTGGCGTCCTCGCTCGCTGTGCTCGTGGTGAGCTACCCGATGTTCGCCGTCTTGGCCAGCGCCCCGCCCCTGTGGCTGATCATCGTCTGCACCGTGGTGCTGTCGGCCGGCCCGGCGTTCTACTCGGGCGTCGCGCCGATCACCTACGTCCAGCTCATTCCGGTGCGCAGGCGCGGCCGGCTCGTCGGCATCTCCTACAACGTGACCGTCGGCGTCCTCGGCGGTTCGGCAGTGTTCATCTGCCAGGCATTGGTCGAGTTGACCGGCGACCCCCGCTCCCCCGCGTACTTGTTGGCGGCCGCGGCAGCCGTCAGCGCGCTCGCCGCGTTCGCGCTCGCCCGCCGCGCGGCGCGAACCGCCGCACCTTCCCCGTCCGCCCTTCCCCTGACCGCGGAGTCCAGCTCATGACCACCTTGCCCCTGACCGACGCCCACGGCCTCGTGCTGGCCGCGATGACCCGCGCCGGCCACTCGCCGGACGAGGCCGCCGTGATCGCCGATCATCTGCTCGACTGCGAACTGCGCGGGCTGACGTTCGGCGGCCTCGCCCGCGCGCTGTCCATTGTGGAGCGCATCCGCGCCGCGGCAGCGCCGCCGCGGCCGATCCGGGTACTCGCGGAGACTCCAGTGTCAGCGACGCTCGACGGCGGGGACCAGGTGGGCTACCTGGTCGGCATGCGGGCGCTGGACCTGGCGATGGAGAAGGCCCGCGGGCAGGGCATGGCGGTCGTCGGCGCCCGCAACACCTGGTACACCGGCATGTTCTCCTACTACCTGGAGAAGGCCGCCGCGGCCGGGCTCGCCGGGATGATCGCGGGCAGCGGACCCGCGGTCGTCGCCCCGCACGGCGGCACCGAGGGACGGTTCGGCACCAACCCGATCGCGTTCGGATTCCCCGCCGCGCCCACGCCGGTCATCTGGGACATCGGCACCTCCGCGGTGATGTACGGCGAGGTGGTGTTGAAGGCGCGGCTCGGCGAGAAACTCGAAGAGGGCCAGGCATTCGACGCTTCCGGGGCGCCCACCCTCGACCCGGCGGCGGCGCTGGGCGGAGCGTTCGGCGTCTGGGGCGCGCACAAGGGTTCCGGGCTGGCCATGGTGGTGCAGTTGCTCGGCATGATGAGCGGCGCGGCCGCGGCCCCGCCGGGGATCTCCGACTGCGGGTTCTTCGTACTGCTGGTCGATCCGGCCGCCCTCACCGACGCCGACGACTACCGCCGTCGCGTCAGCGAGTACGCCGCGTCGATCCGGGCGACCCGGCCCGCGGAAAGGGGTCCCGCCGTCCGCGTGCCGTTCGACCGGTCCGCTGCCTGCCGCGAGGAGGCGTTGCGGCGCGGCGCGATCGACGTGCCGGACACGGTCGTCACGGCGCTGCGAAAGGCCGCGGATGAGTGAGCGCGAGGACGACTTCCGGATCGGCCCGTCGCCGTCGGGACGACTGCTGTGCGGCGGCTGCGCCCCGGACGACCGCTGCCGTCTCGGCATCGAGACCGCGCACGCCGGCGAGGGCGCGACGACATTCGACGTCGTCTGCCCGCGGCACTGGCACGGCGGACCCGAGGTCGCGCACGGCGGCTGGACCGCGGCGGTGTTCGACGACGTGCTGAACGTCGTCGCTCTGCGCGGCGAGGCCCGTCTGGTCACGAAATCGCTGCACATCTCCTACCACGTCCCGATTCCCGTCGAACGGCCGCTGGAGGTGACGGCGCGGATCGACAGCCACGCGGGCAGGCGCTGGGAGGTCTCCGCGCGGATGACTCTCGCCGGCGACACCGTGGCGCTGGCTTCCGCCAGCGCCGAACTCCGCACCCGGCGGCCCGACCACTTCGCCAAGCACCATGCCTGGCTGGCACACCACTAAGGAGGACCTGATGGTCGAATTCTTCACCGGGCTGCAGCCCCTCGAAGCGGGCGAGACCGGCCCGGACGAAATGATCGCTCGGGTAACGGAACTGGACCGCTCGGAGGTGATCGACCGCGTCCTGGTCGGGTACTCCTCGACCTGGCCGCACAACCACGCGACCGCGCCGTTCGCCCTCGCGCTCACCGAAAAGTTCTCGCCGATCGTCGCGCACCGCCCCGGGGTCATGCCGCCGGCCGCCGCCGCCCGCTACTTCGCGACGCTCGACGTGCTGGCCCGCGGGCGGCTGGCGGTCAACGTGGTCGTCGGCGGCTCGGACAAGGACCTCCGCCGCGAATCCGACGATCTGCCCAAGGCCGGGCGCTACCGGCGCGCAGTCGAGTACCTCGACGTGGTCCGGCGCACCTGGACTTCGACCGAGCAGTTCGACCACCGCGGCGAGTACTACACCGCCGACGCGGTGAAGATCCTGACCAAGCCGGTGCAGGGCCAGGTGCCGATCTTCATGGGCGGCGAAAGCGACGACGCGGTCGACTTCGGCGCCCGCCACGCCGACCTGTACATGCTCTGGGGCGAGCCGTTCGCGGGCACGAAGGAACGCATCGACCGCGTCCGGGCCGCCGCCGAGGGCTACCGCCGGAAAATGCGGTTCTCCTTGAGCCTGCGCCTCTTCCTCGGCGACACCGACGACGACGCCTGGGCCCGAGCGCGCGCGGCGGAGCGGCAGATCGCCGAAGCCGCCGGGAAATTCCTGCGTTCGTCGTCGTCCGACACCTCGGTCGGGCGGCAGCGTGCGCTCGCGCTGACCGACGAAGAACTGCACGACGACTGCTTCTGGACCGGGCTGACGAAGCTGCTGGGCGGGTTCGCCAACTCGCAGGCGCTGGTCGGCACCGAGGAGCGCCTCCTGAACGCCCTCGGCACCTATCGTGATCTCGGTGTCGACGCGTTCCTGGTGACGACCGGCGCCGAGGCGGCGTGGGACCCGGCTCTCGAAGGATTCCTCGCCAGGGTCAAGAAGGAGCTGGCATGACCGGAGATCTCGCCGCGGAGACCGTCAGCGGGCTGATCGCCGCCCGAGCACGGCAGCACCCGGACAAACCCGCGCTCGTGGTCGACGGCGCCGAGCTGACCTACGGCGAGCTGGACCAGGCGGTGTCCCAGGTCGCGCGCGGTCTGCTCGCCACCGGTGCCGAGCCGGGCGACTCCGTCGGCATTCTCCTGCCCAACCGCTGCGAATACCTCCTCGCCTGGTTCGGCGCCGCCCGCGCCGGGCTCGTCGAGGTCCCGGTCAACACCGCCTACAAGGGACAGTTCCTCGACCACGCGCTGCGCAGTACCGGCGTGCGGGTCCTCGTCACCGAGCCCGCGTTGCTCGACCTCGTCGCCGACCTCCCCGAGCCGCCGCAGGCGCTGACCACGCTCGTAGTGCTCGACGACGCCGCGCCCGGCCGCATTCCGCCGGGGCTGCGGGTGCTGGGCTGGCCGGAACTGCTCGCCTCCGGCGACCCGGCCCGCGAGCTTCCGCGGGTCGGCCCCGCCGATCCGGTGGCGGTCATGCTCACCTCCGGCACCACCGGCCGCAGCAAGGGAGTCGTGTACCCGAACCGCATGCAGGTCGTCGCCGCCAAGGAATGCGCGCAGCAGATGGGCACCGCCGCCGACGAGCGGCTGTACACCTGCCTGCCGCTGTTCCACGGCGCCGCCCAGGTCAACATCACCCTGCACGGCTTGTTCGCGGGGGCCACCGTGGTGCTCGGCCGCCGGTTCTCCGCCCGCCGGTTCTGGGACGAGATCCGCGCCGGCGAGGTCACCCAGTTCAACGCGCTGGGCTCCATCCTGCCGGTCCTGCTGGCCCAGCCGCCGTCCGAGCGCGACCGCGACCACCGGGTGAAGCGCGTTTTCGCCGCGCCCGCGCCTGCCCAGGTGCTGGAACCGTTCGAGGAACGGTTCGGAATCCACGTCGTGGAGGGCTACGGGCTCACCGAAATCAAGAACGTCCTCTACAACCCGTTGGCCGCCCGCAAGATCGGCTCGATCGGGCTGCCCACCGAGTCGTCGATCCTCGAAGTCCACGACGAGTCGGGGAACCGCGCGGCGCCCGGCCAAGCCGGGGAGATCGTGTACCGGCCACGCGAGGCGGACATCATGTTCTCCGGCTACCGCGGCGAGCCCGAAGCCACCCTCGCCACCATGAAAGACCTCTGGTGGCACACCGGGGACCTCGGCCGCACCGACGAGGACGGGTACTTCTACTTCATCGACCGCAAGAAGGACGCCCTGCGCCGGCGCGGCGAGAACATCTCCTCGCACGAGGTCGAATCGGTCCTGCTCGCTTACTCCGGAGTGGTCGCGGCGGCGGCCGTCGCCACTCCCTCTGAGCTGGGCGAGGACGAGGTCCTCGCTGTGCTGCAGGTGGAATCCGGGCGGCAGCTGGACTTCGCCGGACTGTTCGCGCACTGCGACCGTTCTCTTCCGCACTTCATGGTCCCCCGGTACTACCGCGTCCTCGACCAGCTGCCGGTAACGCCGACCGGCAAGGTGCGCAAGACCGACCTGCGCGGCCAAGGCCGGGGGGAGGCTTGGGACGCACAGGCCGCCGGATTCGCCCCGACTCGTCATGTCTGAGCCCACCTCGGTGCGTCTTCGCGAAATCGCGCCACGCCTGACTTTCCAGGACCACGTCGTGCCGACCGAGGTCAAGATCGAGCTCGTACGACGGCTGGTCGACGCGGGGGTGCGCGCGTTCGAGCTGTCCTCGTTCGTGCGGCCCGACCTGATCAAAGGACTCGCCGACGCCGAGGAGGTGTTCGCGGCGGTCCCGCGCGCACCGGATCTGCACCTCGGCTGCTGTGTCGGCAACCTCCGCGGCCTGGCACGCGCGATCGACGCGGGCGCGGACAGCGCGTCGTTCCTGCTGTCGGCAGACGAGGACTTCGCCCGCGCCAACATCGGTCGCTCCACAATGGACTCGCTGGCCGAGCTCGAACGGATGGCCGGTTACGCCGCCGGCCACCGGATCCAGCTCGGCACGTACGTGATCTTCGCCTGGGGCGGACCGGCCGGACCCGCCCGCGGCGCCGACGAACTGGAACCGCTGGCCCGGCGGCTTCTCGACCTCGGGGTGGACCGCTGGATTCTGGCCGACTCGTCCGGCTACGCGGCGCCGCCGCAGATCCGCGCACTCGTCACCGCCGCGCTCACGCACATTCCGGCGGAGAACCTCACCGTGCAGATCCACGACGCCCGCGGCATGGGCCTGGCCGCCCTGCTCCCCCTGCTCGACCTGGGCGTGCGAAACATCGACACCGCGCTCGCCGGCAGCGGCGGGCACCCGGCCATGCCCGGCGCAGCGGGCGGCGGCGTGTGCACCGAGGACGCCGTACAGCTTCTCGAACTGTCCGATGTGGATACCGGGATCGATCTGCCGCGCCTGATCGGCGCAGCGAACTGGCTGGCGGGCGAACTCGACGTGCCCGGCAAGGGCTTCGTCCGGCACACCGGGCCGGTGCCGGATGGACCCGCTGCCGGGCAACCGCTCGCCTTCCGATGGTGAACCGAGCTCCGCGGCCGATATCGCCCGGAACCGATCATTCAGCCGGTCACGTTAGGCGGCGTGCGAATCGACTCCGAGGGGCGCGTGCGACCCTACCGCCCCGGTTGCCCACGCCCCGAGCGCCCCAATGCCACATTGGGTGCATCTGCCGCACCCAATGTGGCATTGGGTGCATCTGACGCACCCAATGCCACATTGGGGTGGTCGGGGCCGGGGTTCGTTTCGCTGCCAACGTGGCCGTGGACCGGACGTTGTCAATCCTACTAGCATCAGCATGCTTACTTATAATGCGCACGCTTACGGAGGTTCCGCAGTGCTGTACGAACTCGCCCATCTCGCGATGAAGCTCTACACGGTGCCGAAAGCACTGCCCGCCCTTGAGGACTACGCCGCGAACCCAGCGGCGCGCGGCAGGCTGCTCGGCTGCTGGGAGACCGAACACGGAGAGATCGTCGGTCGCGTGCTGCTGCTCCGGGAGTTCGAGGACGCGGGCGCACTCGCCGACGAGCGGCAGCGGATCCTCACCAGTTCGGACCCGTTCGGGGTCGGCGAGCATCTGGACTCGTTCACCGTCAGCAGCTACGCGCCGTTCCCCTTCGTCCCGCCCGTCCAGCCCGGACGCTTCGGGGACGTCTACGAATTCCGCACCTACGAACTGAAAGTCGGCGGCCTGCTGCCCACCATGGCGGGATGGGAAGCCGCACTGCCCGAACGCACCAAGCTTTTTCCGCTCACCACCGCGATGTACGGACTCGACGGAGCACCGCGGATCACCCACATCTGGCCGTTCCCGAGCCTCGACGCACGCCTCGCCATCCGCCGCGAGTCCTACGAGCGAGGGATCTGGCCACCGGAAAACGGGCCGGAGAACATCGCCCGGGCGACTTCCAGCATCGCCATTCCGACTGCCTTCTCGCCGCTGCACTGAGCGGCGAGCGGCCCGGAGGCAGCCGCACCAGCGCGCTCGCCTCACCGCCGTCGCCGACCAGCTTTCGCGGCAGTCGGTGCCGGCAGACGCCGGAGCACTAGCGCTCGAACTGCCCCCGCCCACGACCGCAGTCGGCTGCCAATCCCCACCGCCACTCGCCTTTTGCGTCGGCTCCGCCACCAGCCGACGATGAGCTTCGTCGCGCTCGCCGACCCTGAGGGACCGCGCCCGGCACCGTTGCGCGACGACGGAAGTCCCCGACTCGGCGAACTCGCGCGAAAACCCGGCCAGAGCTGCCCGGCGGGGCGCACGCCCGTTCTACGCCCACGCCGACCACCTGGAAGCGGCCGGGCAATCCCATCGAACCGCGCTCGCGTCCGCAGCCCTTGACCTGGCTCGCGCCACGAACTACCATATGCCAAATCGATTTGGCAGCGTTTGCCTCGCACGCACAACCACAGCGGGCCTGTCCCCTCCGCACCAGTCGGCAGACGGTTCGATCCGGATCCTGGCCTGACCCCCGGTCCCCCTGGAGGAGTTGCCGTGACAACAACACCCGACACCGTCGACACCGTGCCACCGGTCCGCCGGATGCTGCCGCTGGGGTTGCAGCATGTGCTGGTGATGGCCGCGACCCCGATCTCGGCCGTGTTCCTGATCAGCAAGAGTTTCGGTCTCGACCAGCGCACGACGGTCGACCTGCTCGCCGCCGCGTTCGTCCTGTCCGGGATCGGCGCGCTGGTCCAATCGCTGGGAGTGTGGAAGGTCGGGGTGCGGCTGCCGTTCGTGATGCTGCAGGGCGGCGCCCCGCTCGTGGTGTTCATCGCCATCGGCAAGCAGTACGACCTGCGGGTGGCCTCCGGAGCGGTGCTGATCGCCGGGGTGACGATGGTGTTGTTCCTGCCGGTTTTCGTGCAGCTGCTGCGGTTCTTCCCCACCGTGGTGCTGGGCACGTTGATCGTGGTGATCGGCGTCAACGTGATCGCCGTCGCGGCGAAGCTGATCACCGGGGCGCCCGGGACGCCCGGGTTCGCCTCGCCGAAGAACTTCGGCCTGGCACTGGTCACCATCGCGTTCATGGTGGTGTTCTGGCGGCTGTTGCGAGGTTCCTGGCGACAGCTCTCGGTGATGTTCGGGTTGGTGGCCGGCGGCGCGCTGGCCGCGCTGACCGGACAGTTCGGCGCCATCGGAACCGGCCCGGTCTTCCAGGCTCCGTCGGTGTTCCCGTTCGGCAACCCGGTGTTCAACATCGTCGCGGCGCTGCCGCTGGTCACCGTTGCGCTGGCCACGATGGCGGAAGCCACCGGCCAGACGGTCATCAACGGGGAGATCGTCGGCAAGCAGATCCGGCTCAAGGCAGATGTGCCCAAGCTGATCGCCGCCGACGCCCTCGTCTCGTTGATCGGCGGCTGCTTCGGCACCTCGCTTCTGGTCACCAGCGGAGAGAACGTCGGGCTGGTGCAGGTTTCCGGAGTACGCAGCCGTTTCGTCACGGCCGCCGCGGGCGTGCTGCTGATCCTGATCGGACTGTTCAGCCCGGTCGCCCGGCTGATCAACGGCATTCCGTCTCCGGTGGTCGGCGGCGCCGCGCTCGTCGTCTACGCGGTCGTCTCGGTCATGGGGATCACCATGCTGCGGCGAGTCGATTTTTCCGGCGACCACACCAATATCGTGATCGCCGCGGTCGCGCTCGGCGTGGGCCTGCTCCCGATCGTGGTCCCGGGCGCCTACTCGCACTTCCCCGCGGCGTGGCAGAACATCCTCGGCGGCGGAGTGGCGATGACCGCGATCACCGCGGTGCTGCTCAACATCGTTTTCCACCACACCCGTCTGCCCGGTTCGCGCACCGCGCAACGCCTCCCGCAGGTTCCCGAACAGCCTGCGCCGCCGGCGAAAACCGGCGCGACCGGCTGACCGCGCGGCCGCCGACATCGACGAAACCCTCGACGAACGAGAGAGAGCACTGTGCGCACCCAGTTGACTCCGGACACCCTGAGCGGCCAGCAATTGCTGCTGGCGCCCGAAGTGACGCTGCTGCCGGACGGTCCAGCGTCCGGCTATGCCGTGCTGATCACCGACGGCGTGTTCACCGAAGTCGGCCCCGCCGCCGAGCTGACCCGGCGCCACTCCCGGCTCGCGGTACGGCACCTCGACGGCCAGTTGCTCATGCCCGGTTTCGTCGATGCGCACCACCACCTCACCCAGTCCTTCGGCAAAGCACTCGCGTTCGGTGAGCCGTCGGAGATCTTCCGCCGGGTGTGGGTCCCGCTGGAGAGCCGCCTGGACGAGGAAAGTGCTTACCTGGCAGCGAAACTGTCAGCTCTCGAATCGCTGCGCGGCGGGTTCACCACGGTCGCCGATGCCGGCACCCGCGCCGGTATCGACCTGGGCGCGGTCGCGGACGCCACCACCGAAGCCGGCCTGCGCTGCGTGCTCGCCCAGGTCGGCAACGACCTCGACCCGGATCCGCGGGCCGCGGCTGCCGAAGCGGAGGCGCACTTGGCCCACTGGAGCGGGCACCGGCTGGTTCACGCGTCGCTGGCGGTGTCCATCCCGGAAGCCGCCTCGGACGCGGTGCTGCGGCGCTTGTCCGCGCTGTCCGCGGAGGCCGGTGCGGTATTCCAGGTGCATGTCAACGAGCATCTCGCCGCGGTGGAACGGTCGCTGGTGGCGTGCGGACGCCGGCCGCTGGAGCAGCTGCACCACGCCGGTGCGCTGGGTCCGCAGCTGCTCGCCGCGCACGCCACCCTGCTCACCCCCCGCGAATTGCATCTCCTCGCCGAAACCGGGGCCGCGGTCAGCTACAACCCGGTCGCCAGCGCGTGGAAAGGCAATGCGGTCGCCCCGGCCACCGCGATGGCCGCGGCCGGGATACGGTTCGGGCTCGGCACGGACGGCACCCGCGGCGACGCCTTCCGGCTGATGGACGCCGCGGAGTTCGCGCAACGGCTCGCCTACGGCTTGGCCAGCGGCGATTCCTCGTGCGGTGCGGGGTGGACCTGGCTTGAGCACGCCACCGCCGGTTCCGCCGACGCGGTCGGCCTCGGGCAGGTGACCGGCCGGATCGCAGCCGGACTGGCCGCGGACTACCTGCTGGTGGACCTCACCGTGCCGGAGCTGCGACCCTCGCACGACCTGACCTGGGAGCTGGTGAGGCTGGCCAACCGCGACCAGATCACCGCCGTCGTGGTCGAGGGCAAGCTGCGCCTGTGGCGCGGCTGGCCGACCGAGTGGGACGGCCCGGCGCTGGTGTCCCAAGCCGCCAAGGCCGCCGAAAAGGTGCTTGCCGAGGCGGAGGTCCACCGGGTCCATCCCACCGCCGCCGAGCACCGCCGGAACGGTGCCCGGTGAGCGGGGCCGCGTTTGCCCTGCTGGCCGCCGCGGTGGTGCTGGCCGCCTTCGTGCAGGGCGCCAGCGGGCTGGGATTCGCGTTGATCTGCACCCCGGTGATCGGCATCGTGCGACCGGATCTGGTGCCGGTCACGACCCTGGTCCTGATGATCCCGCTCAACGCCTACATCGCCTGGCGCGGCCGCCGGCACATCGACCTCGGCGGCAGCGGGTGGATCACCCTCGGCCGCGTCCCGGCCACGCTCGGCGGGCTCGCCCTGCTGGCCGTGGTCCCTGCCGCCAAGCTCAACTTGCTCGTCGGCGCGGCCACCGTACTGGCCGCGCTCGCCAGCTTCGCCGCGCCCGCGTTCACCCCGGGCAAGGCGACCTTGCTCGGGGTCGGGGCGGTGACCGGGATCGTCGAGACCGCGACCGGCGTCGGCGGGCCGCCCTACGCCCTGGCCTACCAGCACCGGCCCGCCGCCGAGCTGCGCGCCACCGTCGCCTTGTGTTTCCTCGTCGGCGAGATCGTTTCCCTGGCAGTGCTGTTCGCGACCGGCCGGGTGCACGCCGAGCAGCTTGATGCCTCGCTGCTGTTATTCCCAGCGCTCGTCGTCGGAGCGGGTGCCAGCCATTTCGTGCACCATCGCGTCAGCGGGCCGCGAGTCCGCGTCGGCGTGCTCGGCTTCGCGCTCGCGTCCGGTCTCGCGCTACTGGTCAAGGTCTGACTGCCAGGCCTGGTTGATGCCGCACTCCACCGCATGCCGCTGCCGGTGAGCCGTCAGCCGGTGGCCGCCCATCCCGTGAGCCTTTTCTTGCGAAGGTGCACCCAGCAACACCCCGGCCCGCAGCTTTGAAATACCCCCTAGTCTCTCCGCGCTACGATGCCGGACGTGGCGCTCGACCGGTTTGAGGACATTTCAGGGCTGGAGTACCGATCGTCGGACTCGCCCTATGTCGAGGGCGTATATCGGGTGGCGCCGAATGGTGGGCCTGGCAGTTTCGCGCCGGAGCGCATGGTGTCAGTCGTGAACTCGAACTGGGAGCTGCTGGTGTGGGCGTCGGACGGCGTCACCACCGTGTCGGTCCGCGGTCCCGAGACCCGGCCCACCGTGGTCCCGTTGGGCGGCGGGCTGGGCAGCGCCTTCGGTGTGATCTTCCGGCACGGTGCCTTCCTGCGAAACCTGCCCGTGGGCGGGCTTGTGGACGGCAGCGTGTCGAGTCCGTGCACGACGCCGCGCTCCTTCGTGTTGCAGGGCAGCGAGTGGGAGATCCCCACCTACGAGAACGCGGAGACGTTTGTGCAGCGCCTGGTCCGGGCGGGCTTGCTGGTGCGGGACCCGTTGGTGACCGATGTCGTCGCCGGGGAGCGGCCTGTGCTGGTCACCCCGCGCTCGGTGCAGCGCCGGGTCGCCGCGGCCACGGGCCTGACGCAGGGCATGATCCGCCAGATCGAGCGGGTGCGGCGGGCCACGATGCTGTTGCGGCAGGGCGTGGCCGCGACCGAGGTCGTGCATCTGGTCGGGTATCACGACCAGCCGCATCTGGCGCGGTCGCTGACCCGGTTCGTCGGCCGGACGGCGACCCAGCTGCGGCGGCCCACCACCGGCGAGATGGTGTCGCTGCTGTACAAGACCGAGGTCGAGGTACGGCCGTAGGTTCGAGATCAGCCGGAAGGACCGGCCGCAAGAACCGAGGAGCACCAGTGGCTTTCACGCAGATCTATGTCAACCTGCCGGTCACCGACCTGGACGCGAGCACGTCGTTCTACCTGGCACTGGGCGGTGTGCTCAACCCGCAGTTCACCGACGAGACGTCCGCGCAGGTCGCCCTCGGCGAGGTGGTGACTGTGCAGCTGATGACGCACGAGCAGTTCGGCCAGTTCACCTCGCGGCCGGTCGCCTCCGGTGCGATCGAGTCGATCCTGGCGCTGCCCGCCGAGTCGAAGGAGGAGGTCGACCGGCTGGCCGACGCCGCGGTGAAGGCGGGCGGGTCCGAGCCGCGCCCCGCTCAGGACATGGGCTGGCTGTACAACCGTGCGGTGGACGACCCGGACGGCCACAGCTGGGAACTGCTCTCGTTCGACGCCTCGGCGATGCCCGGCACGCCCGAATGACCCGGAATGATGAGGAGCGCGGGCGGTTGACTCTCGCCGACCGCGCAGCGCCCGGCCAAAGTCTGGCGTGGACGTGGTGTGCGCGGCGGTACGAGTAGCGGAACCGGTTGGCGGCCCGCAGCAGCAGGCGGCTCCGCAGATGGTGAAACACGCCGTGGGTGCAGAGACAGCGGCGAGGCCGGGAGATTCCACCCGCCGCGGACCGTGGGCCCTGTGCGCGCCTCTGCGCCGCGAACGGCCAGCGAAACGGAGCCGTCCGTCAGCCGACCCGACTGGTCGGCGTCCTCCGACATCGCACCTAGGCGTCGACGCCGCGCGATGACGAGCGCCGGGCGATCAGGACCGGCGGCGGCGCGGGTGCCGGATCCGCCGCCGGGCGGTGGTCCAGCTGCGCGAGGAGCTGGTCCACCGCGCTGGCGGCGACCTGGCTCAGATGCAGGTCCACCGCGGTCAGCGGCGGATCGCAGGTACGGGCCAGCAGTCCGTCATAACGGGTCGCGACCAGCACGTCGCCGGGTACCTGCCGCCCGGCGGCACGCAGCGCGCGCACGCAGCCGACCGCGAACGCATCGACGACCGCGCACACCGCGTCCACCTCGGGATGCTCGGCCAGCAGCCGCTCGCAGCCCTCTTGCCCGGCTGCTGCGCCGCCCTCCTCGGCAACCGCCACCACAATGCTTTCGGCGTCGTGCTCGGCGGTCCACCGGTCGTATCCGGCGCGCGCGGCCAGGTGCGAAAACCGATTGCTGTCGCCGATCATCAGGGCGATCCGCCGCGCGCCCTGCTCTCGCAAATGGTCCAGCAGCAACTCTGTCACCGCTTCGCCGCCCAAATCCACGTGCGGGAGCGCCGAGCCCGGCTGCGGCCCCAGCGTCACCACCGCCAGTCCCCTTGCCCGCAGCTCGGCGGTGACCGCGTCGTCGCGTTCGGGCTCCACCACGATCGCGCCGTCGATGTCCAGCAGGTCCAGCGACACCCCCGCCGGCACCGGCGGCGTCAGCACGAGAGCGAACCCGCGCAGCAGCGCCGTTTCGGCCGCCGCCGCGGCGACTTCCATGTAGAACCCCAGCCGCGCCGGTCCCGCGGCGACCGCAGGCGGCATCGACGAGATCAACCCGATCGTCCGCGACTGCCCGCGGCGCAAGCGCTGCGCCCGCAAGCTCGGCCGATACCCCAGCTGTTGAGCGACTCGCTGCACCCGTTCCCGGGTCGCCGCGTCCACCCGCCCGATGCCATTGAGCGCGTGCGACACCGTCGTCCGGGACACGCCGCTTTCCTGCGCCACATCCGCGATCGTCACCGCCCGCGGACGCGACCCCCTGGTTCCCGGCACCGCCAACTCTCCCGCCGCTCTCGTCGGAGCTGTCACGCGCGATCGCGTGCCAGCCGTTCCATGTCGCGCGCGGCCATCAAACGCGCAGTGTTGCCGCGTGCGACACACGACAATCCTGACAGACTCGCGTCGCGGGCCGTGCCGAAACGCCGCGCAGCAGCCCGAACTCCAGAGCCGCCGGGCAGTCAGCGCCTGGTCTCGTACCTGGTCAGGACCACGCCCTCGGGAAACGTCCGGGTCTCCACCAGGGTCAGGTTCACCCAGTTGTCCAAAGCCGGGAAGAGCGGCGTGCCGCCGCCCGCCAAGACCGGAGCGGTGGCCAGCACGTACTCGTCGATCAGCCCGGCCCGCATCGCCGCCGCGGCGAGCGTGGCGCCGCCGATGTCCATCGGGCCGCCCTCCTCGGCCTTGAGCCGGGTGATCTCGGCGACCGCGTCGCCGGTGACCAGCCGGGTGTTGCCCTCGACCGTGCTGATCGTGGAGGAGAACACCGCCTTCGGCATGTCGCGCCAGCGGCGGGCGAACTCGATCTCCGCGGGGCTGGCGCCGGGCTGCTGGTCGGCGGTCGGCCAGTGGGAATTCATCGTCTCCCACAGTTTGCGCCCGTACAGCGCCAGACCCGTCGTCCGCACCCGGTCGGACCACCACTGGAACAGCTCGTCGCTGGGCACGCTCCAGCCGAGGTCGTCACCAGGCGCGGCGATGTAGCCGTCCAGCGTCACGTTCATGCCGAAGGTCAGTTTCCGCATGGTGCCAGCCTGCCGCGATTGGTATCCGGTGTACAGGCCAGCAAGGCACCGAAAGCACTCGATCAGCCCGCTTCGAGTAATGCCCGGCGAGGTGAAAATATCACTACTGTCCGGCGATTCCGGCGTCTTGGCTTGCGTTGTGGTCGGCGAGTTTCTTGGGGTTGACCTGGACGCCGGTGCAGGCGCGGCGGCCCAGGTCCGGGAAGGGCCCCTTGAGGGAACTTAAGTCCGTGAAGGGTCCCTTGAGGGAATCTGAGTCCCTCAAGGGGTCCTTCACGGACATCCGTGACCGATCTCGGCGCCCAGCCAACTGAGACACGCTCTAAAAGCGGAGACCGAGTTTGCCCGGCTACGACGGCGATGCGCGGTATCGAATCGCGACGCCCGGCGACCTCGCCCACAGCCAGGCCCGACTGCACCCACCGGCATTCACACGGCCGACGAAGCCGTTCCGCGCCTTCCGGCCGGCCGCGTCACTCCAGCGCGGCGAGAACCATCGCGGCCATTGCCGCCGGATCACCGTCCTCGGGGCGCAGCACCAGATCGGGCGACCCCGGCCGTTCGTAAGGCGCGTCCACTCCGGTGAACCCGGTGATCTCCCCGGACCGCGCTCTGCGGTACATGCCCTTCGGATCACGGTCCTCGCATACTTCCAGCGGAGTGTCGACGAAGACCTCCAGGAAGGGCAGCCCAGCCGCTTCGTGGGCAGCCCGCGCACGTTCGCGGTCCGCCCGATACGGGCTGATCAAGGAAACCACCGAAACCACTCCCGCGTCGGCGAACAGCTTCGCGACCTCCGCGACCCGCCGGATGTTCTCCGCCCGGTCAGCGGGTGCGAACCCGAGGTCCGCGTTCAGTCCGTGCCGGAGATTGTCTCCGTCCAGCAGGTATGCGGGCCGGCCCGCGGCGACCAGCGCTCGCTCCACTTCGACCGCGACGCTCGACTTGCCCGACGCGGACAACCCGGTGAGCCAGACCGTGTGCCCGCGGGTCGCCCGTTCGTTCCTGGCCACCGCAGCGGGATGCCACACGACGCTCGGCGCCACGGCGGGGCCGGTGATCATGCCCGCACCGACGGTGTCTCCGGTGTGTTCGTCGATCAGCAGAATCCCGCCGGTCGGCCGGTTCCGCTGGTAGGGATCGAACAGCAGCGGCTGCCGGGTCCGGAGACGGATCCGGCCGATCTCGTTGAGCGACAGGGATTCCGCGTTCTCACTGCGATGCAGCGTAGTGACGTCGAGCCGGTAGTCGAGCGCCTGCACTTCGGCCCTGGTCTCCCGGGTGGTGTGCCGTACGAGGTAACGCGCGCACGGAACGAGCGGAGCCTCGTCGGAGAACCAGCACACCATGGCGTCGATGTCCTGCCCGACGTGCGGCCGGTTGCCCGGACGGCAGATCAGGTCGCCGCGGCCGAGATCCAGCTCATCGGCCAGTTCGAGAGTGACAGCCCTCGACGCGAACGCCTCGGACACGGCTTCGCCGCCCGGGCCCCAGATCGCGCGCACGCTCGTGGTGAACCCCGACGGCAGCACAGTCACCTCGTCGCCCGGCTTGAACACGCCGCCGGCCACCGTTCCCGCGTAACCGCGGAAATCCCTCCGGTGATCGCGGATCACGTACTGCACCGGAAACCTCGCGTCGACGAGATTGCGGTCGGAGGCGACGTGCACCTGTTCGAGATGGTGCAACAGCGAAGTGCCTTCATACCAAGGCATGCTCGCGCCCCGATGCACCACATTGTCCCCGTGCAGCGCGGACATCGGCACAAACGCCAGGTCCGGCGCCTGCAGCTTCATCGCGAACCGGCGGAACTCCTCGCGGATCTCCTCGAACCGGGCTCGCGACCAGTCGACGAGGTCCATCTTGTTGACACACAGCACCAGGTGCCGGATGCCGAGAAGACTCGCCAGGAACGCGTGCCGCCGGGACTGTTCGAGCACGCCCTTGCGTGCGTCCACCAGTATCAGCGCGACGTCCGAAGTGGACGCTCCGGTGACCATGTTCCGCGTGTACTGCACATGTCCCGGCGTGTCGGCGATGATGAACTTGCGCTGGGGCGTAGCGAAATACCGATGCGCGACGTCGATGGTGATGCCCTGTTCGCGCTCCGCGCGCAGCCCGTCGGTCAGCAGCGAAAGATCCGGATGCGCGTCGCCGCGCGCCCGGCTGGCGCGTTCGACCGCTTCGAGCTGGTCGGTGAACACCGTCTTCGAGTCGAACAGCAGCCGCCCGATCAGGGTCGATTTCCCGTCGTCGACGCTGCCCGCGGTGGCGAGCCGGACGGTGGTGACCCGGTCCCGGTGCGGCGAGGCGCCCATCAGAAGTAGCCTTCCTTCTTGCGGTCTTCCATCCCGGCCTCGGAAATTCGGTCGTCGGCGCGAGTCGCGCCGCGTTCGGTGACGCGGGTCGCGGCGACCTCGGCGACCACTTCGGACGGAGAGGTCGCGCTCGATTCGACGCATCCCGTGCACGTCGCGTCGCCGACGGTGCGGAAGCGAACTGTCGCCGGGCGAGCGGTTTCGCCTTCGCGCAGGTCGAGAAAGCGGGTGTGCGCGAGCAGCATCCCGTCTCGTTCGATCACCTGCCTCCGGTGCGCGTAATACAGCGACGGCAGCCTCACGTTCTCCGCCTCGACGTACTGCCAGATGTCCAGCTCGGTCCAGTTCGACAGCGGAAAGACCCGGATGTGCTCGCCCTTGCGGTGCCTGCCGTTGTAGAGGTTCCACAGCTCCGGTCGCTGCCGGCGCGGATCCCACTGGCCGAACTCGTCGCGGAAGCTGAACACCCGTTCCTTGGCCCGGGCCTTCTCCTCGTCCCGCCGGGCGCCGCCGAACACGGCGTCGAAACCGTTTTCGCGAATCGCGCGCAGCAGAGTGCCGGTCTGAAGCCGGTTCCTCCCGGCTTTCGGGTCCTCGACCGCCCGGCCCGCGTCGAGGTCGTCCTGGACGCTCGCGACCTCAAGCCGAACTCCGTACGCGGCAACGGTTTCGTCCCGGAAGCGGAGGATCTCGTCGAAGTTGTGGCCGGTGTCGATGTGCAGCACCGGAAACGGCAGCGGCGCGGGCCAGAACGCCTTCGCCGCGGCGTGCAGCATCACCATCGAGTCCTTGCCGCCGGAGAACAACAGCACCGGCCGCTCGAAGGTCGCCGCGACCTCGCGGAAGACGTGCACGGCTTCGGCTTCGAGCGCTTCGAGGTGGGTCAGCTCGTAGGCCGGGGGAATCACGGTCGCCATCGGATCCGCCCTTCCGAGGTTCGAGCACCGAAAGTAGAACAGGTTCTTGCGTTTGGTCAAGCGCCGGAGGAGGCTGAGCGCCATGGACCTGGTCGCACTTGAAGAGATCCGCCGCGTGAAATTCCGCTACCTGCGGTGCCTCGACCTCAAGCGGTGGGACGAGATGGCGGAGACCCTGACGCCGGACGCCCGCGTGCATTACGGGACGCCTTCGTACGGCGAACCGCTGGACTTCGACAGCCGCGACGCGGTCATCGGCTTCCTCCGCCGCGCCGTCGGCCCGGGCGTCACCACGATGCACTTCGCCGGACACCCGGAGATCGAGATCGACGGCGAGACGGCCACCGGCAACTGGCTCTTCCAGGACAAAGTGATCGTGCCCGAGCACCGGGCGGTGATCGAAGGCGCCGCCTACTACGAGGACACCTACCGGCGAGAGAACGGCTCCTGGCTGATCAGCAGCACCCGATACGAGCGGCTGTACGAAACCATGACCTCGCTGAAAGACCAGCCGGGCTGGAACCTGACCGCCAACCGGTGGGGCCAGGACCCGTCCTGATCGAGACAGCCGCGGCGGCCGTCACCGGTCGCCGGGCCGGACGCCGCCGGACTCGGCGGTCACCGCGTCGGCGACCGCGGCCAGCGCCGCACCCCGCCGCGCGATCTCCGCACCGGTGATCGGCTCGCCGACGGACAGGGTGAGGACCAGAACCTGCCGCCCCGACGCGTCGAACGCCGGCGCGGCGAGCAGGCTCACCGCGTGCTTCTTCCTCGGTTCGAGGTCCGCGCCGAGATACACCCGCTCCCCCAGGCTCGACACCAGTTCGCCGACCAGGCCGCGCACGTCCGGCGGCAGGTCGCCCGCGGCCACGCCGGCCATCAGCGCGTAGAGCCGGCGTCCGGCCGCGGTCAGGCTCTCCACCAGGTAGCCGTGCGCCCGGCATTCGGCGACCACTCGCCGCAGGTACGCCTCGTCCAGCCGCACCGGCACCGCGGGCGGCGTGGACAGCCACGCGTCGAAAGCGGCGTCCTCGTCCCACAGCACGTACATCAGTCCCACCGGCGGAGCGAACGGGTAGCTCTCGCCCAGCCGCACCTTTCCCGGCCCGGCGCTCTGCAGCATCACGATCCGCCCGTCGACCACCGCCGAGGCGGTGCAGGTGGCCCCGTACCGGGCACTGAGCTCCTCCAAGCGGGCGCGCGCCACCTCGCTCGCGCCGAGCCCCTCCCCGGCCGCACGGCCGGCCGCGACCATCGCGGGCCCCAGGCGATACGTCGCCGAGCGGGGATCCCGGAGCAGATAGCCGCCCGCCGTCAGTTCGGTCAGGATGCCCAGGCAGGTGGGCTTGCTCAGGTCCAGCTCGCGGGCGAGCGCGGAGAGCCCGAAGCGCTCCCCCGGCCGCGCCGCGAAGAAATCCAGCAACCGCACGACCCGCTCGGTCGGCGGCGAGCGCCGGGTAACGGCCATTGACCCATCCTTAGAACGCGTTCTAGTCTGTTTCCAGCTCAAACGTACCAGTCCGGTACATATTTGGACCAGCGTGAGGAGTTCCCGGTGCTCACCGAACCACTCGCCGACGCGATCGCCGAAGCCGAGAAGATCATCGCGGACGCCCCGCACGTGCGAACCGAACAGGACCTCGTCGAGGGCTACGACTACCTCGCGGGCAGCATCCGGGCCTCGGTGCAGACGGCGTGGGCCTACGACCGCGACTTCCCGTACTTCACGCTCTCCACCGGCCCGTACACGAAGATGGGCCTGGACAACCCGGACACGCTGTATTTCAACGCGAACATCCGCGAGGATCGCGAATACGTCGTCACCGGGACCCGCGGCAGCACCGCCGACCTGAGTTTCCAGATCCTCGGCGGGGACTACACCCCGGTCGAGGTGCCCGACAGCGTGGCCGCGTTCGACGACCGCGACATCCCGATCGCCGCCGACGGCTCGTTCGAGATCCGCTTCGGACCGGCGAAAGCCGACCCCGGGCCGGGCTATTTCGCACTCGGCCCGGGAGCGTCGATGCTCGTCGTCCGGGAGGTCTACAGCGACTGGGCGACCGAACGGCGCGGAACGATCCGGCTCCGGTGCGCCGACACCGCCGGGCAGGCGCCTGCCGCGCTTTCCCGCACCGCGATGGAAAAGCGCTACGGCGTCACCGGCAAGATCCTGCTGAGCCGGCTCCGGACGTTCCTCGCCTTCCCGAAGTGGTTCTATCTCAACCTGCCGGTCAACACGATGACCGAACCGCGCAGCACCCCCGGCGGCCTGCCCACCCAGTACTCCTCGGCCGGACATTACGAACTCGCCGACGACGAGGTCATGATCGTCACGGTGCCCCGTTCGGACGCGCCGTATCAGGGCATCCAGCTCGGCAGTATGTGGTACGTGTCGCTGGACTACCTCAACCACCAGACCAGCCTCACCGCCGACCAGGCCCGGGTCGACCCGGACGGGAAGATCCGGTTCGTGATCAGCGAGCGCGATCCCGGGCTCGCGAACTGGCTGGAACGCACCGGCCACGACCGCGGCTACGTCCAGATCCGATGGCAGCGCCTTTCCCGGGAACTCGGCGCGGCAGACGGTCCGGAAGTGCAGGTCGTGAAGTTCGGCGAACTGCCCGACCGGCTGCCCTTCCACGACCAGGCCCGGGTGACCCGCGGCGAGTGGACACAGCGGATCGCCGCGCGGCAGGCCGCGGTCGCGGCCCGGATGCTGGGCTGAGCCGATGGACCTGCTGACCGGCAAGGTAGTCCTGGTTTCCGGAATCGGGCCGGGACTGGGCCGCTCGATCGCGCTGCGCAGCGCCGCGGCGGGTGCGGACGTCGTCCTCGCGGCACGCACCGAATCGCGGCTCGCCGCGGTGGCCGATGAAGTCAAGGCGCTCGGACAGCGCGCGCTCGCGGTGCGCACCGACATCACCGACGACGCGTCGGCCGGGCATCTCGTCGAAGCCGCGCTCAACGAGTTCGGACGGCTGGACACCTTGGTGAACAACGCTTTCGCCATTCCGCCGATCACCGACCTCACCGAGGTCGACCTGGACGAGGTCCGGACCGGCTTCGAAACCAACGTGCTGGCCGCATTGCGGCTGACCCGGTTGTGCGCGCCCGCGCTCGCCGACAGCGCCGGTTCGGTCGTGATGATCAATTCGGCTGTCCTGCGCCATTCCCGGCGGACGTTCGGCGCGTACAAAATGGCCAAGGCCAGCCTGCTCGCCCTCGCCCAGAGCCTCGCGTCGGAGCTCGGCCCGCGCGGAATCCGGGTCAATTCCGTCGCACCCGGCTACATCTGGGCGGATTCGCTCAAGTGGTACTTCGCCTATCTGGGCAAGGAACGCGGGGTGCCGGCCGAGCAGGTGTACGCGGAAACCGCGGAGACCGTCGACCTGCGCCGCCTCCCGGAACCGGACGAGATCGCCGACACCGTCGTGTTCCTTGCCTCCGCGCTCGCTCGCTGCGTCACCGGACAGTGCCTCGACGTCAACGCCGGCGAATACCACCACTGAGAGGGAGAAGCATGCTGCCAGGACGAGACAGCGTCGGCACCGTCGAGGACCTGCACGCCTCCGCGGCGAAACTCACCGGCCTCGAGGACTTCGGCGGCGACGAATACCTCGAAGGTCTGCGCGTGCTGCTCGGCTCCTACGAGGCCGAGGCCGGCTTGACGCCCTACGGCAACAAGGTCCACCGCGCCTTCTTGCGCGGCGCACTGGCGGCCAGGCTGCTGAGCGAAGCCTCGTGGAAACAGCATCCGCAGCATGCCGACGTCCCCGTCGAGCGGCCGGTCTTCGTCACCGGCCTGCCCAGGACCGGCACCACCGCGCTGCACCGGCTGCTGGCCGAAGACCCCGCGCACCAAGGCCTGGAGGTGTGGCTGGCCGAAGTCCCGCAACCGCGCCCGCCGCGGCGCACCTGGCCGGAAAACCCGGTTTTCCAGGCGATCCAGTCCGGCTACGAACAGCACCACGTCGACCATCCCGAGTTCATGGGCGTGCACCACATGTCGGCAGATCAGGTCGAGGAATGCTGGCAGTTGCTGCGGCAGTCGATGAAATCCGTGTCCTACGAATGCCTCGCGCACCTGCCGTCCTACTCGGACTGGCTCGCGCACCAGGACTGGGCCGACGCCTACCGCCGGCATCGGCGCAACCTCCAGCTGATCGGCCTGCCCGACGCGGGCCGTCGCTGGGTCCTCAAGAACCCGAGCCATCTGTTCGCGCTCGACGCGCTGTTGGAGGTCTACCCCGACGCACTGGTGATCCAGACCCACCGTGCGCCCGGCACGGTCATAGCGTCGGTGTGCAGCCTTGCCCAGCAGGCATCGGAAGGCTGGTCGGACACTTTCCGCGGCGAGGTGATCGGACGAAGCCAGCTAGAACTCTGGGCCCGAGGCGCGGAACGATTCCAGGAGGTCCGCGCGCGGCACGACGCCGCACAGTTCTGCGATGTCCAGTACGACGACTTCGTCGCCGACCCGCTCGGAACGGTGGAAACGGTATACCGCTATTTCGGGCTCGACCTCAGTCCGGGCGCACGCGACGCGATGACCGCACTGCACGCCCGAAGCCGTTCCGGGCAGGCGAAACCGGCGCACCGCTACCATCTTGCCGACTTCGGCCTGACCGCGCGAGACGTCGCCGAACGGTTCGCCGGATACTCCGCCGCGCACCTCGGTTGACGGCCGAGCGCGGCACGTCCGCCGAGGTGCGGCGGAGCACGAACCGGACACGGACCGGCTGCCAGTGCCGCTCTGCCCCCGTCCGAGGGACCTCTGGCCCTGCCCGGCGGCGAGCGCCGTACGCATCCTGGACGGTGGTTGACCAAGGCCAGTCCGTTCGCGTGGAGCCGCCATGACACATCGACAACACCTTGAACTGCTGGACCGTGACTCGTGCCTGGCGCTGTTGCAGACGGTGCAGGTGGGGCGGCTGGTCTTCACCGAGGGCGCGCTGCCCGCCGTGCAGCCGGTCAACTTCCGCCTGCACCGGGGACAGTTGGTGATCCGTGTCGCCGGCGGGGCGAAGCTGTCCGCTGCGACCCGGAACGCGGTGGTGGCCTTCGAAGCGGACGAGCTGGACCAGGATCTGCGGTGCGGGTGGAGTGTGACCGTGGTCGGGCACGCGAACCTGATCACCGCTGTCGGGGAGCTGGTCGAGCTGTCGGGTACCTGGCTGGTGCCGTGGGCGGACGGCCGCCGCGACCGCTTCGTCCGGATCCAGGCCGAGAGAGTGACCGGACGCCGCTTGCAGCCGCCGCTCAGCACCACCGCCTGACCGGACCTTCGACCGCTTGCCGCGTGCCGGCGGCGGCAGCGGGCTGCCACACGTGACGGTGAGCGCGCTACGGCGGCCCGGTCGCATAGCGCTCACCGCCCTCGTGCCCAACCGGACTCGCGCACCCGCGCGGAGTGCTCTCCCGCGACCGGCACTCGTCGGCGCGCCGGCGGCTGGTACCCCTCGATCGAGAACGGCATCCCCGGCACCTGGAACGGCCGGCCGTTCTCGTCGATCTCCTCCGCCAGCAGCCCGCCCTCGACGACATCGGAGGCGTCGCGCACCTGGTCGAAATCGCGGACTTCCGCGATGACGAGGCCGGCGTCCCCGAGCCGCCGGACGCAGTCGGCTGTCGTCCAGCGGCCCATCGCGTGGTTCAGCAGGCGAAGCAATTCCGCCCGATGGGCCAGCCGCGCCTGGTTGACCGCGAAGCGTTCGTCGCAGGCCCACTCGGGATGCCCCAGCGCGTCGCACAGCTTGCGGAAGTGGATCTGGGTGTAGGCCGACACCATCACGACGCCGTCGGACGTGCGCACCAAGTCGGCGGCCGGGGCCATCGCCGCCTGGCCATTGCCCTTGCGCCGCGGCATCGTGCCGGTGACCGACCATTCGCCCCACATCGCCGATTGCATCGCCAGCGCGACATTCAGCAGCGAGATGTGCGACGTCGTTCCTTGGCCGGTGCGGGCGCGTTGCAGCAGGCCGGTCAGCACGGCTTGCACCACTGCCGAGCCCGCCGACGCGTCTACGAGCGGGAAACCCACGCGCTGCGGATCGCCGTCGCCCTCGCCGGTCAACGACATGATGCCGCTCTCCGCCTGCGCCGCGATATCGAGGCCGGCGCGATGGCGGGATCCGGTGCCGGGCGGGAATCCTGACACCGAAACGTAAACGAGATCCGGACGGGCGGCGCGCATCTCGCCGGGTCCGAGGCCCAGCTCCGCCAGCGCGCCGTACCGCAGGTTCTGCACGACTACGTCGGCGCCGAGGACCAGGCCGCGGGCGACGCGGAAATCGTTGTCGTTGCGCAGATCCAACGCGATCGACTGCTTGCCGCGATTGTAGGCGCGCACGATTCCCTCGCCGTGCGAACCGATGTGGCGTGCCGCGTCGCCGGCCGGCGGCTCGACCTTCACCACCTCGGCGCCCAGATCGAGCAGCGTCTGCGCCCCGGCGGGAGCCGCGATGTACTGGCCGAATTCGACCACTTTGACGCCCGCGAGCGGTCCCATGGCGTTGCCTCCGCTTCCGTGCTCGGCACCGGTCCCGGCTCCCCGGGGCGTCCTCGGCGAACGGGTCTTGACTAAACATGACACGCGCGTCATTGTCAACGCCGCCCGACCCGCCCGAGGAGGCCGCGCATGAGCACACTCCGTGCAGAGAACAAGATCTGCGTCATCACCGGTGCCGCTTCGGGGCTCGGCGCCGCCGCCCGGGACCTGCTCGCCGGCGAGGGCGCGACCGTGATCGGCTTCGACGTCGCGGAGCCGGTCAGCCCCGATCCGCTGCTGTTCCGCGTCGACGTCAGCGACGAGCACGCAGTCGCCGCCGCCGTCGCCCGGGTCGCCTGCGAGTACGGCCGGATCGACGTCTTGGTCAACAACGCCGGCATTCCCGGCCCGCGCAAACCCGCACATGAAGTGACCGCCGAGGAATTCGACCGGGTCTTCGCCGTGAATGTCCGCGGAACCTGGCTGTGCACCAAGCACGTCATTCCGCACATGCTGACCGCCGGCCGCGGCAGCATCGTCAACATGTCCTCGATGTACGGACTCGTCGGCAATGCGCTGATCCCGGCCTACCACGCGACGAAGGGCGCGATCCGGCTCATGACGAAAGCCGACGCGGTGACGTACGCGCCGCACGGCATCCGGGTGAACTCCGTGCATCCCGGTTCGATCGAGACGCACTCCCCCGCATCGGTGCGCGCCGACAAAACCGAAAAAGCGCTGGCGTACAACCGGCGCACGCTCGAATCGATTCCGCTGGGCCGTCGCGGCGAGCCGATCGACATCGCCTACGGCGTGCTTTACCTCGCGTCGGACGAGTCGCGCTACCTGACCGGCTCGGAACTCGTCATCGACGGCGGCTATACCGCCCGCTGACCCCTTGACGAAACATGACACGAGCGTCACTGTTAGGCAGCTGCGCAGACCCGTTGGCACCGCGGCGATTCCGCTCGGTGCAGGCACCTCCACCGCACCACCGCACGGCAGGAAGCCCAATCCCATGGACAATCTGCATCCGCCCGTCGAGCACGTGTTCCGCCAGACCCTCGGCCACTACCCGACCGGCGTCGCGGTGGTCACCGCCATGTCGCCCGAGGGCAAGCCGATCGGCATGACTGTCGGCTCCTTCACCTCGGTCTCCCTCGACCCGCCGCTGATCGCGTTCCTGCCGTCGAAGACCGCCCGCACGTGGGCGGCGCTGCGCGACAGCGGGGAAGCGTTCGGGGTCAACATTCTCGCCGCCGACCAGGAAGTGATCTGCCGGCGCATCGCGTCCCCGGGCGCCGACAAGTTCACCGGCGTCGAGTGGCATTCCTCCCCCGCCGGCATGCCTGTCCTCGACGGATGCGTGGCTTATCTCGACTGCCGGACCGTGGAGGTGCGCGACGCCGGCGACCACGATCTCGTCCTCGGCGAGGTGGTCCAGATGGGCGTGCAGCGACCCACCGAGTCACTGTTGTTCTTCCGGGGCGGTTACGGCTCCTTCCGGCCGCGGTCTCTGGCGGCCGGAGCGCCGCAGTTGTTCGACCAGTTGCGCTACGTCGACGTAGCCCGGCCGATCATCGAACGGCTCGCCTCCGACACCGGCCGCGAGATCACCGCACTCGTCCTGCACGACGGAGAACTGGTCACCGCCGCGGCGGCCAATGACTCCTCGCAGCTCGCCCGCATCCGCGTCGGCAGGCAGACGCCGTTTTTGCCCCCGGTCGGCGCGGTGTTCGCCGCCTACGGCACCGACCGCGTACGCGACTACTGGCTCTCGCAGCTCCCGCCGGACGCCGGGCCCGAGAAGCAGCGCGCCGAACGCATGCTCGAGACGATCCGCGAGCGCGGATTCGGCTTCACGGTCGGCCACGAGATCGGCCGCGCGATCGAGTCGATGGGCGACCGACGCGGCCGTGATGCCAGCACGGCGGCGGTGCGGGCGTTCCGGCAGACGATCCGGCGCGCGAGCCAGCACTACAACATCGAGTTCCTGAGCCCGCAGCGAGCGTATGAGTTCCATGCCGCGACCGCGCCGGTCTTCCATCCGAGGCACGGGCTCGCGTTCACCCTCACCCTGTGGGGGCCGAACGGCGAGATCCCGTTCGACACCATGATGGCCGCCATCGACCAGCTCGTCCACGCGTCCCGGCTGTGCTCGGACGCACTGTCCTATGTCGACAGCGAGTGCTGACCGGGGGCACCCGCCCCCGGTCAGCGGACCCTCACCAAGGTTTGGCGGTGATGTTCGAACTGCCGCCGTCGACGCCGATGTCCTGCGCGGTGATGAATCCGGCCGCTTCCGAGGCCAGGAACCCGACGAGGGCGGCGATGTCCTCGGGTTCGCCGAGCCGGCCGAGCGGGATCAGGCGCTCCCAGCGCTCGCGCACCGCGTCGTCCTCCCAAGAGTCGCGGTTGATGGCGGTGCGCACGACGCCGGGGTTGACCGCGTTGACAGTGATGCCGAGGGGCGCGACCTCACTGGCGAGCTGCCGGGTCAGCGCCGTCACGCCGCCTTTCGACGCCGAGTAGGCGGGGTAGACGTATCCGCGTGTCGCGGCGCCAGAGGCGATGTTGACGATGCGCCGCCCAGCGGTGCGAGCACCTGCTCGCAGGTGCGGCAGCGCGGCCTGGATCACCTGAAACGTGCCGGTGAGATTGACGTCGAGCACGCGGTGCCAGACCTCCGGCGTGGTGCTCTCGGCATCTGCGCGGACGAGAATTCCGGCTCCGTTCACGACGACGTCCAGCCGGCCGCCCCACTGCGCCACGGCGTCGACGGTTTCGCGCACCGCAGCTGCGTCGACGACGTCGCAGGTGGCCGGCAGCACCGGTCCGGCACACGACTCGGCGACCGCCGCGAGCCCCTCGGCGTCGCGGTCGACCAGCGCAACTGCGAGGCCGTCCGCGCACAGCTGCCGCGCGATAGCCCCCCCGATTCCCGACGCAGCACCCGTCACCAGCGCGACTCGTCGTCGCAGAACAGGAGTGATTTCGTGAGCAGTCATCGCAGGGAGTCCTTTCAGGTAGCGGCCCCGCGCGCCACTGGAGCGCGGGGATGACTGAAATCGAGGAGCTGATCGCGCGGGCCGAGATCGGCGCTGTCCTGGCTCGCTACGCGCACGCGATCGACCGAGGCGACCGGCGGCTGGCGCGCACCTGTTACCACGCCGACGCGATCGACAACCACGGCCGGATCAACGGTTCCGTCGACGACGTTTTCGCGTTTTTCGAGAGCTACGGCGCGAATCTGCGCGGCACGTACCATTTCCTGGGCGTGCCGCTGATCGTCGTCGGGGCAGGCGGCGATCCCGGCCGGGCCATGGCGGAGACCTACTGCCTCTACCGCCGAGAGCTGCTCGACCCGGAGGCCGAGGTGCTGATGCAAGGATTGCGGTACTTCGACGTTTTCGAGCGCCGGGCCGAGGCGTGGCGGATCGCGCACCGGACGGTGCTCCTCGACTGGGAGCAGCGCGGTGCCGGCGCGCCGGGGGTGCCCGCCCCGCCCAGTTGGACGCGGGGCGGCCGGGGCGAGGCAGACGTCGCCTGGCCGATCACCGAACATCTCGCTCGGGCGGAGGGCCTGCGCCGCTGAACGACGCAGGCCCGGCCTCGGGTCACAACACGGCGATTGCATTGCCCGGTGACCCGAGGCCGCCGACCAGCGTCAGCGGAACCGCGGTGAACAGAAAGTCGCGCGGCCCGGCGAGTTTCTCCGCCAGCGCCTCGAAATCGAACAGCTCCCCCAGCGGGATGCCGAGCATCGCGAGCACCCGGCGGTGCAGGCTGCCTACCGCCGGGTCGCCGGGAGTGGCTTCGACGGCCGGGTTGTCCACCGCGACAGCCGCGATGTGCCAGTCCCACAACAGTTCCGCGATTTCTTCGTCGGCGCGCAGCCCAGCCGAGTACAAGCCCGCCTTCTTCGCCGAGATCTCCGCTTTCGCCTCCGGGGAGAGAGCGCGGTAGGCGCGCAGCCATCCGGTGCGGAGGCAAAGCACGTCGCCCGGACGGACTTCGACGCCTTGCGCGGCGGCCGCCGCCCGGACCTCCTCGGCCGTGATCGGCCGCTCGGCCAGCGGATCGTAGCCGCCGGGCAACAGATGCGCGGCCAGGTCGATCAGCACCCCGCGGCCGACGATCCCGGTCCGGCCCCAGTGGTGGACGCTCAGCCGCGGATTTCCCGGAGCCGGATCGTCGGTGACGCCTCCGTAGAACCCGTGCTGGCGCACGCGGTGGTGGCGGAACCCGTCCCACTGCGTCGATCCCTGCGGGAAGAACGTGTCGAGGCGATCGTCCCACATGCTGCCGAGCTGCTTGACCGTATGCCGGTACGGCTCGCGCCGGAACAACGGCGGGTCGGGTTCGTGCAGCGGCAGGCTCAGCCCCACCCGCTCGCCGGTCCGCACGCTCCGCGCCGCGTCCCGCACCCGCGCAGAGGTGAGCAGGTTGAGCGTCCCGAAGTCGTCCTCGTCGCCGAAGACGCCCCACGAATGGTTCGAGCCGATGTCCTCGAGCCGCGGCAGATCGCGGTAGGCAGGCAACACGCTCACGTCGTCGAAAGTCACGCTCGACTCCTACAGGTCGGTGTCGCCGCGAAGCAAGCGGAGGGCGATCGTGCGGCGCTGGATCTCCGCGGTGCCGTCGGGGATGCGCAGGGCGCGGGCATGGCGCCAGGCTTCCTCGATGCGCAGCTCGTTGGTCAATCCCATGCCGCCGTGCACCTGCATCGCCATGTCCGTGACGCGCCCGAGCATTTCCGTGCACAGCGCTTTGGTGATCGAGGTTTCCTTGACGCTCTTCTGTCCGCGCTCGACCAGCCAGGCCGTGCGCGCGACCGTGGCCTTGGCCGAGTAGATGTCCATGGCCATCTCGGCCAGCATCATCTGCACCGCCTGGTGCTGGCCGATCGGCCGGTCGAACGTCTGCCGCTGATTGGCGTACTCGACAGCGCGGCCCAGCGCCCAGCGTGCGGTCCCGACGCACAACGCGGACATCGACAGCCGTCCCCGGCTGATGCCGAGCAGCGCCAGCGCGAGGCCGTCGTGCAAGGTGCCGACGATGTGGTCGTCCGGGATTCGCAGCTCATCGAGGGTGACGATGCCGATGTTCGAACCGCTGTGCCCCAGGATCGAGATCACGCTGCTGCACTCGAAGCCTGGCCACGACGTGTCGACGAAGAACGCGGTGATGCCGCCGCGGCGTGCCCGGTTCGCCTCGGGATCGGTGACCGCGAACAGCACGCAGTAGTCGGCGTAGGGCGCGTTGGAAATCCACTGCTTCGTCCCGTTGACCACCCAGGCGTCCCCGTCGCGGACCGCCTTGGTGCGGATGCGCTGCACGTCGGAGCCGGCGTCCGGTTCGGAGAGCCCGAAGCAGAACGTCTTCTCGCCGGAGGCGATGCCGTCGAGGTACTTCCCTCGCACCTCCGGCCGCAGGTGCAGCAGCAACGGGCTGAGCCCGTTCGTGAACACCGACGGGATCACGTTCTCGTGGATCAGCGGACGATGCGGACCACAGTGCCGCGTCAACTCTTCCTGGACGTGCACCAGCGAAGTCTCGGACAGGCCATGCCCGCCGAGTCCAGGATCGCCGAACATCGTGTAGAAGCCGGCCCGCGCCGACTCGACGCGCACCTGCCTGCGCAGCTCGAGCACCTCGGGCCGCAGCCGCCCGGTCTCGTCGTAGCGCGCCCGCTCGGTGCCGAGCAGGTCGTCGTGCTTTTCTTCCAGTGGGACGACGTACCGGTCGATGAACTGGATCAGTCCTTCGGCGGCGTGCCGGGCCTCTTCGGGGACTTCGAAGTCCATGAGGCAGTCCTTTCGTGGCAACGACATCGCGCCGCGCCCAGGCGCGGCGACGGAGGCGAGGGTCGAGTCGCGCCGCGGGCAGGCCGGGCTCCGGCGCCGCGCCTTTCGGCGGTGCCGGAGCCCGGCGGCGACGGCGCGGGTCAGAGCTGCGGGCGGACCTTCTCGGCGAACGCGGTCATCGAGCGCAGCACCTGGTCCTGCGGCTGGCTTCCGGCGTCGAACCAGGCGACGAGCCCGCCGAGCCCGGTGTGGCGGTGGAAATCGGCCAGTTCCTGGGCGACGTCGTCCGCTGACCCGAGGATCAGCGCCTTGCGCTCCAGGTATTCCTCGAAGGTCAGCTGGTCGATGCCGAGCCCCACCTTCGCGCGGTTGGTCAGCACGCCGACGTACCACATGTACCCCTCGTGATACTCCGCGATCGCCTGCTCGCGGTCGTCGGCAACGTGGATCGCCTTCAGCTGGGAGGAACGGGCGATGTTCTCGTCGATCGAGTCGAACGAGTGCCCGGCCGCCCGGCCCTCCTCGCGGTAGACCTCGACCAGGCGGGAGACGTCGTCGCGGGTGGGCCGCTGGCCGAGCACGAAGGCGAACCCGCGGCGAGCGGCCATCCGCAGCGACTCCTCGCTGGCCGAGACCATCACGAACACCGGCGGCGTGGGCTTCTGGTGCACCTCGGGGAACAGCTCGATCTCGTCGGCGACGTCGCCGGGCCCGGGCACCTGGTAGTGCTTTCCCTGGTACTTGACCTTGCCGGTGCGCCAGGCCTGCATGACGATCTCGAAGACCTCTTCGTAGCGCTCGTCCCGCTCGGACTCCGGGATGCCGTAGGCCTGGAATTCGAGGCGGTCGTATGCCTTGCCGATGCCGAAGTTGAGCCGGCCGTTGCTGAGCTGGTCGACGTAGGCGTACTCCTCGGCCAGCCGCAGCGGGTGGTGCATCGGCAGCCGGGAGACGCCGGATCCGAGCCGGATGCGCGTGGTCGACGCGGCGGCCGCGGCGAGCAGCAGCTGCGCGGAGGTGACGATGCCGTAGCGGCGTCCGTTGTGCTCGGCGACCCACGCCTCTTCGAAGCCGAGCTTGTCCGCTACCTGGATCTGCTCGATCGCCTTCTGCACGACCTCGTTGTGGGTATTCCACGGCGGAACGTTCGAGAGGCTGAAAATGCCGTAGTGCGGCTTCGAAAGGTCGGTCATGAGAACTCCGTGAGTGGTCGCGAGGGAGGGGCCGATCGACCCCGGCGGAACGGGGGCGCGCCGGGTGCGGGGCGCCGGAGGAGGCCGCACTTGACTAAACATGACACGCGCGTCATTGTCAACGCCGCAGGGCGCCGCCGCCCAGCACCTCGCGCCGCCTTGCCGCGGCCGGTTTCCGGGTGCGGCGAGCGGCGCCCGGACACCGGACTCCCGGCCCGCTTTCGCGGGCCGGGACGCGCAAAGGAGCCGCCGCATGGTCAGCGTTCCCACCGTCGCCGGTCCCCGGGACCACACCGCATTGGGCCGCGTGCTCATGCACGAGCACGTTTTCGTCCTCAACCACGAGTACGAAATCAACTACCCGGACAGCTGGGACCACGAGGCGCGCATCGACGACGCCGTCGCGAAACTCGACGACCTCAAGGCGCACGGCATCGACACGATCGTCGACCTCACGGTGCTCGGGCTCGGTCGCGACATCGCGCGCGTCCGCGAGGTCGCCGAGCGCACCGAAACGACCGTCATCGCCGCCACCGGCTTCTACACCTTCGCCGAACTGCCCACGTATCTCCGGCTGCGCGGTCCCGGCCGGCTGATCGACGCCGGGGAACCGATGGTCGACATGTTCGTGCGCGACCTCACCGAAGGCATCGCCGGCACCGGCATCCGCGCCGCGATCCTCAAGTGCGCCACCGACGTCCCCGGCATCACCCCGGACGTCGAACGGGTGCTGCGGGCAGTCGCGCGGGCGCACCGTGAGACCGGCGCCCCGATCTCGACGCACACCGACCCGCACCTGCAGCGCGGCCTCGAACAGCAGAAACTGTTCGCCGAGGAAGGCGTCGACCTCACCCGCGTGGTCATCGGCCACAGCGGCGACACCGAAGATCTCGACTACTTGCAGGCACTGCTCGACAACGGTTCCTACCTCGGCATGGACCGGTTCGGACTGGACAGCCGGCTCTCGTTCGAGCGCCGCGTCCAAACCGTCGTCGACTTGACCGCGCGCGGCTACGCCGACCGCATCGTGCTCTCCCACGACACCTCTTGCCACAGCGACAACTTTCCGGCCGACTACCGCGCGAAACACCTGCCGGACTGGCGCTTCGGCCACATCAGCGAGGACGTCCTGCCGGCCCTGCGCGCGGCCGGAGTCACCGACGCCCAGATCGACACGATGCTCGTGGAAACGCCGCGGGCGATCTTCGGCCGTACTCCCCCGCTCTGAACTTCCCGCCGACCGCATCTCCTGACCGCAGCAGAGGAAGAACGCATGTCCACAGTCCGGATCGAGCGCCGCGGCGCAGTCGCCGAGATCGTGTTCAACCGCCCCGAGAAACTCAATGCCTTCAACGACGAACTCTTCGCCGACTACTCCGTGGCCCTCGACGCGCTCGCCGCGGACGAGGGCGTGTCGGTCGTGATCGTGCGCGGCGAGGGCCGCGCGTTCAGCGTCGGCTGGGACGTCGGCAAGAAACCCGCCGCCGACGGCTCTTCGTCCGGCCACCGGAACCGGGTCGCGCACGAAGACTGGATGCGCCTGCGGCCGCAGGTGGCGGCCTTCACCGCGGTGTTCGAATTCCCGAAGCCGGTCATCGCCGCGGTGCACGGATTCTGCATGGGCGGGGCCACCCTCATCCCGAACTGCGCCGATCTGGCCGTGGTCGGCGAAGACACCAAGATCGGTTGGCCGGTGCTGCCGATCGGGGGCGGAATGCTCGGCCCGGTCTCGATCTACTCGATCGGCTCGAAGAAGGCCCGGGAACTCTCCTACACCGCGGGCAGTCACCTGACCGGCCGCGAGGCGGCGGAACGCGGCCTGGCCAATTACGCCGTGCCCGAGGACGAGGTGCTGGCCAAGGCACGCGAACTGGCGCACGAGATCTCGAAAGTCCCGCGGGACATGCTCGAGATCAAGAAACGCGCCGCCAATGAAGTGATGAACCGGCAGGGTTTCCGCGAAACCCTGGAAGCCTGTGCCGCGTGGGACGCGCTGATCCACACCTCGGCGGGCAACGAGTCGATGTCCGCCGCCCTCGCCGACCTCGGCCTCAAGCAGGCGAAAGCGTGGTACGACGGCGGCGGTTCGCTCCCGGGAGGCGCTGCCGCGGACCATCGGAACACCGCTGCCGACACCCGCGTCTGAACTGCAGAGGAGACCACTATGGACAGTCAGTTCGTCGCCGTCGTCGGCGCCTCGCCCCGCAACTTCTGGACCACCTGCGCGATCCACAACCTCACCACGCTCAATCCCGCGCTCCGGGTCGTCCCCGTGACGCCCAACCATTCCGAGATCGATGGTCTGGCTACCGTGCCCGACGTGTCGGCGCTGCCCGGAACGCCGCGCGCCGCGATCATCGCGATCCGCCGCGAGGCAGCGGTCGAGGCCGTGCGCACGCTCACCTTGGCCGGCACCCGCGACATCGTGGTCGTCACGGACGGCTTCGTCGAGCGTGGCGACGCCGAAGGTGCTGTGCTGCAACAGGAACTCGCCGACATCGTCCAAGGAACGGAAACCCGGCTGTGGGGGCCGAACTGCGTCGGTTTCGCCGACTTCAGCGAGCGGATCTGCGCGGTCGCCGAACCGGTCTGGCTCGACGCGGACCCCGGCCCGGTCTCGATCGTTTCGCAGAGCGGCGCACTGCTGTCCGCATTCGTCGCCTCCGCGACGCAGGAAGGACTGGGCGTCGATTTCTGCGTCTCCACCGGCAACGGCGCGGTCAACGCCGTTCCCGAGGCGCTGCGCATCGCCGTCGAACGCGACACCACCCGCGTCGTCTGCGCCTACGTCGAGGGCATCCAGCCCGCACAGGTCAAGCAGCTCACCGACGTGTTCGAAACCGCCCGCCGACTCGGCAAACAGATCATCGTCCTCAAGTCGGGCGTCTCGGAGCGCGGCCGCAAAGCCGTCCTCTCGCACACCGCCAGCATCGCCGGGACCGACGCGGTGTTCTCCGAACTGCTCCGGACGCACGGCGTGCTGCGCGCGGACGGAGTCGACGAGATGATGCGCCTCGCGACCTTGTCTTTGCTCGGGGTCAAGAAGGGCCGGGATCGCGCGGTGTCGGTGCTGGGCGGTTCCGGCGGCGCCGCCGCGCTCTCGAGCGATCTCGCCGACCGATACGGCGTGCGGCTGACGTCCTTCGCCGACTCGACGATCGCGCGGATCAAGGCGCTCGCCGGCCCTGGGTCCCTCATCGACAACCCGCTCGACGTCATCGGCGTAAAGCGCCGCGAGGGCGACGAAAGCGTCAACGCCTGCGTGTTCTCCGACCCGAACACCGGTCTCGTGCTCATGCCGTGGAGCGTCCAGTTCCCGGCCGAAACCGCCCACGAGTCGATCCACACCTGGAATTGGGGCGATCTCGCGCGCCTGTCCGCCGCGCACGAGATGCCGCTGATCATCACCTCGATGGCACCAGTGCCCGACACCGGCTTCACTCGCCGCTACCGGCGCGAGCACCCGCACGTCGCCGTCCTCGACAACCTGCACCTGACCTTTGCCGCACTGGCGAAACTGTTTCCCGCTCAGTCAGGAGAACGAGCCGGGGGTGCCGCACACGAGGAAACCGGCGTGCTCAGCGAGGCCGACTCGCGCGAAATCCTCGCCGCCGCTGGAGTCCCGGTCGTCGGCGGGGTGCGAGTCACCCGCGACACGCTGTCGGCAGCGGACGGCCTCCGTCCGCCGTTCGCGGTCAAAGTGATCGCTCCGGTCAGCCACAAGATGAAGATCGGCGGCGTGTTGCTGGGCGTGCCGAGTCATGCCGCGCTCGCCGATGCCGTCGATCGGATCGAGAAGAACGTCGCCGAGTCGGGCGTCGCGGCCGACCGGATCGAGGGCTGTCTGGTCGAGGAGATGGTGTTCGGCCGCGAGCTGCTGGTCGGCCTCAACACCGATCCTGTGCTGGGCCGCTACATAGTGGTCGGACTAGGCGGTTCCGCCACCGAAATCGCGAATCGCTCGACCACGCGGCTGCTGCCGCTGCACCAGGACGATGCCGAGGCGTTGCTCGCCGCAGCCGGGGTGACCGGCCACCTGGCCGCCGCCGCGGCGATTTCCTCGCTGTGCGAGGCGTTTGCCAGCGCCGGCTTCTCGCAGTACCAGACGATCGAGGTCAATCCCCTGATCGTCGGCGCGGACGCGTGCTGGGCGGCGGATGCCGTAGTGACGTTGGCACCTGAAACCGGCCGGGACGCAAGATGACCAGCGCTCTCGGCCTGAGCGCGCGCAGGGCACGGCACCCGCGCGGACGCCGGCCTGGCATCGAGGAACACCCGAGCCTCCAGCTCCGGCGCCTGGCGGGTCTCGGCTGACCCGGAAGCCGCCCAGCCGGGTCGCGCGACCTCGCCCGCGAGGCCGCGCGGCCCGGTGCTGCCCAGGGCCGGAACACTCGGAAAACCCCTGTGCGGCAAAGATTTCCAGACCACTTGACGAAACATGACACAAACGTCATTGTTACCTGCAGCGCCGGCGCGGGTTACCCACCTCACCCCGCTTCCCCCTCCACCGGTGAGTCGCGCACACAGTCCCGCCACTCGCCCTGCGGCCCGTTTCGACCGCCGAGCAGCATCCGCCGCGCCGCGGCCGCCGCCCGGCACGGACATCCAGGAAGGTCCCCATGCGACGCACTCCCCTCCTGCCGACGCTCGCCGCGGCTGCCTTGATCGCCGGCGCGGTGCCGGCGTGCAGCAGTTCTGGCGCCTCCGCGGGCGACACGGTCACGCTCGGCATGATCGCCCCGCTCAACGGCACCTTCGCCCAGGCGGGCAAGGACATGGTCAACGGCGCCAACGTCGCTGTCGCGCAGATCAACGCGGCGGGCGGCGTCGACGGCAAGAAACTCCAGCTCGACATCAAGGACGACGGCTCCGATCCGCAGAAGACCTCGCAGGCCGCCCGAGACCTGGCGAGCGCCGGGCACCTGCTGACCTTCGGCGCGCTCAGCAGCACCGAATGCCTCGCGGTCAAGAGCCTCGTCAAGGCCACCGGCGGGGTCTACCTGGCGCCGACCTGCGTGGATCCGACCATCACCGGCGGACCCGGGCAGAAGGGCACCGACAACGTGTTCCGCACCGGGCTGCGCTCGTCGCCCGAGCAGCCGGTCGACCAGAAGCTGCCGGCGATCATCGCCGGTCTCGCACCGCAGGCGAAGGTGTGGGACTACTTCGGCTACGACTACTCCTTCGGCCACCAGCAACAGTCGACCTTCGACTCGAAGATCACCCGCGTCGCCGGAGTCACCGCCGGTTCGACCGTTTTCGCCCCGCTGAACTCGCAGGACTTCCGCCCCTACGTGTCGAAGCTGGCGTCGGCCGTCGCCTCCGACCCGGCCGGGCGCGCGCTGTTCCTCGGCACTTACGGCGCGGGCACGTCCTCGTTCCTGCAGCAAGCTGCCGGCTTCTCGTTCCTCGACAAGTACAAGATGATCTACACGACCGGCGACCCGTGGGACGTGCTGACTCCGCTCAAGGGGAACTTCCCGAAGCTGTGGACCAGCTACGACTACTTGTGGCCGGCCTACGACAACGCGACCAACCGGGCCTTCGTCAAGGATTTCCAGAAGGCCAACGGCCGGATGCCCGGCGCTTGGTCGGCCGAGTCGTTCAACGCCGTCCAGGCTTATGCCGCCGCGATCGCCAAGGCCAAGTCGGCCGAACCGAGCGCGGTCTCGAAAGCGCTCGCGGGGCTGACCTTCCCCTCGACCCAGGGCGACCTCACGATCGACCCGGTCTCGCACCAGGCGAACACCAACCAGGTGCTGGGCAACGTGGTCGGCGACCCGGCGTCCCCGGACGGCGTGAAGTTCCTCGACGTCATCGTCGTCCATCCCCAGGACGCTTCCACCGCCAAGGGTTCGACCACTCTCAGCACCAACTGAGCAGGCGCGGCGGACCGCCGACACACGCGCCGGTCCGCCGCGCCCCGAGAACGGAACTGCCATGGTTGACCTTCTGAATGCGATCATCAGCGGACTGGCGCTGGCGATGCCGCTGTTCCTGGCCGCCAGCGGACTTACCCTCATCTACGGCGTCATGCGCGTCATCAACTTCGCTCACGGCGGCTTCTTCATGGTCGGCGCTTACGTCACCACCCTCGCGCTGCGCGGGCAGGTGCCGGGTTTCTGGGCCTACCTCGGCGCCGCTCTCCTCGCCGGCATCGTCGTCGCGGTCCTCTCCGCCGTCAGCGAGGAGATCGTCTTCCGCTGGCTGGATCCGTCCCAGCACATGCTGTCGCTGCTGGCGTCCTACGCGCTGTCGCTCGTCATCGCCGGCGGCGCCATCGAACTCTGGGGGTCCGCCGCGAAAACGCAGCCCCAGACCCCGGTGCTGTCCGGGACCTGGAACCTCGGCGGCGTGCTGCTCGCCCGCAACGACATCTTCATGATCGTGATCGGGTTGCTGCTCGGGCTCGGCCTGTGGGCGCTGCTCAACCGGACCCCGTTCGGCAAGCAGGCGATCGCGGTCTCCGGCGATCCGGTCATGGCCGAAGCGCTCGGCATCCGCGTGCGGTGGGTCGCCATCGGAGTCTTCGCCGCCGGCGGCGTGCTCGCCGGGCTCGCCGGCGGACTCGCGTCCCCGCAGTATTCGATCGGGCCGGGACTCGACCAGCAGTTCGTGCTCGAGAGCTTCGCGGTCGTCATCGTGGGCGGCCTCGGTTCGATCGGCGGCGCGTTCGGCGCTGCGCTGCTGCTGGGTCTGCTCGAAAGCGTCATCGCGGTCTATGCGCCGTCGCTGTCGGGCTACGCGTTCTACGTCGGGATGGCCGTCGTCCTGATGCTCCGTCCCCAGGGCTTGGCATTCGCCTGGCGGCGACGCCGGGCCTCCCGTCCGGAGGTATCCGCATGATCCAGCGAGAAAGCCGCCTGGTGGCGCCGGCCGCCCCGCCGCACCGGCGTCCCGCTCCCGAGAAGGACCCCTGGCCGCGGCGGGCGGTCCGCAATCGCCTGGTGCCGCACGCCGTCCTCGCGTGCGTCCTGCTCGCCGGCGTGCCGTCGGTCCTCACCGGCTCGAACCTCTCCCTGGTCAGCACAGCGGCGATCTTCGGCTTGTTCGCGCTGAGCGCCCTCGTGCTGTTCGGCTGGGTCGGGCTCGGCTCCTTCGGGCAGGCGGCTTTCTTCGGCACCGGCGCCTACGCCGCTGCCCTGCTCAAGGACCAGGAGATGAATCCGTTGCTGGTCGTGCTGATCGGCGCGCTGGCCGGCATGGTGGTGGCGCTCGTCATCGCCGTGCTGGCGGGCAACAGCAGCGGCATCCAGTTCGCGATGCTGACGCTCGTCCTCGGACAGGTGCTGTACCAGCTGATCTTCACATTCCGAGGCACGCTGCACGGCGACGACGGCATCTTCGGCATCGTCGCGCGGCCCCTGTTCGGCATGAACCTCTTCCTGCCGGAGAACTTCTGGTGGTACGCGGCCGGCGTGACCGCGGTGTGCGCGCTGCTGCTCTACGGCATCCACCGCTCGCAGCTCGGCAAGACATTCACCGCGGTGCGCGACGATCCGGTGAAAGCCGCGGCACTCGGCACGTCGGTGCGCGCGGCGCGCACGACCGCTTTCCTGATCTCCGGGTTCGTCGGCGGCGTCGCGGGCGCGCTCTACGCGCAACAGCAAACCGGTGCGTCTCCCGCACTCCTCGGCACCGTGATGTCGGGCAGCGTGATCTTCATGGTGTTCATCGGCGGCACGTCGAGCATGTGGGGGCCGTTCGTGGGCGCTCTGGTCTACACGGTGCTCACGACCCGGCTGTTCCAGGGTTCGACCACCGCGACGGTCTGGGTCGGGGTTCTGCTGCTGATCGTGGTCGTGCTCGTGCGCGGCGGGATCATGGGACTCGTCCAACGCGGCTCGGCGGCAGCGCGAACCCGGCTCCGTCGCGAAAGGACAGTGTGATGACCCTGCTGAGCACGACTGGTCTGAGCAAGTCCTATTCCGGCGTCCCCGCGCTCGTCGACGCCACCGCGAGCTTCGACGCCGGTCAGGTCACCGCGCTCATCGGCCCCAACGGCGCGGGCAAGACCACCTTCTTCGGCACGCTCGCCGGCGAGCACGCAGCGACCGCCGGGTCGATCGTCTTCGACGGCGGCGACATCACGAAGTGGGATGCCGACAAGCGGGCCCGCGCCGGCATCGCGCGCACCTTCCAGGTGGCCCGCCAGTTCGGGTCGTTTTCGGTGCTGGAGAACCTGCTGCTGTCGTTCCAGGCCGGGCGCGGCGAATGGTGGCGGCCGTGGCGCGCGTTCCTCCCGCGCGAGGTCCCCGCACCGATTCTCGAGCTCGCCGAGGTCACCCGGCTCGACGCGCTGCTGGGGCGGACCGCTGGCACCCTGCCCCAGGGAGACCGGAAACGGCTCGAACTCGCGATGGCGCTGGCACAAGACCCGCGCGTGCTGCTGCTGGACGAACCGACCGCCGGCATGACCGACGAAGACTGCGGCATCACTGTCGACGTGCTGCGAAGCGTGCTCGCCCGCCGGCCGGAGCTCTGCCTGATCCTCACCGCGCACGACATGTCGGTGGTCTTCGCACTGGCCGGCCGGATCCTGCTGATGGGCCAGGGCCGGATCCTGCTCGACGGCGCTCCGGACGAGGTCGCCGCCCACGACCTCGCCCGCACGACCTACCTCGGAGCTTCCTGATGACCGAAGACGCACTGGCGCTGCACGACGTCACACTCTCCTACGGCTCGGCGACCGCGGTGTTCGGCTTGAACCTGACCGTGGCCCCCGGCGAAACGGTCGGGGTGCTGGGCCGCAACGGCGCCGGGAAGTCCACCACGCTGCGCGCGATCGCAGGCAGTGTGGTGAAACGACGCGGTTCGATCCGGCTGTTCGGCGAGGAAATCTCCGCGAAACGGGCAGACCAGATCGCTCGCCACGGCGTCGCCTGGGTGCCGGACGACCGCCGGATCTATCCGACGCTGACCGTGCGCGACAACCTCCTGCTCGCCAGCCGGGCCCGGTCCGCGCAAGCCCGCCGGGCCGTCGACGAGGCGGTGGACCTCGTCCCGCTGGTCAAGAAGTTCCTGCCGCGCAAGGGCGTCCAGCTCAGCGGCGGCGAGCAGCAGGCGGTGGCGATCGCTCGCGCCCTCGTCGCCCGGCCCAAGGTGCTCCTGCTCGACGAGCCCGCCGAGGGGCTGGCCCCGATCATCGTCGCCGAGCTGAAGCAGAGCGTGCGCCGGCTGCAGGAAACCGGCATGTCCATCGTCGTGGCGGAGCAGAATCTCGACTTCGCGCTGGGCGTGTCGCAGCGCGTGTACGTGCTCGACTCCGGCCGTCCCGCGCTGACCTGCTCTTCTGAAGAGTTCCGCGACTCGCCCGAGCTGCAGAACCGGCACCTGGCGATCAGCCTGGAGAATCACGGCAGGCGGCGCTGAGGCGCCGATATCGTGGGGGCCGGGCCAGTCCAGTGCCTCGGGCCCCGCGCGCAGGAAACAGGAAAGGACCGCTTCACGATGGCCACGCAGAAGAAGGCGCCCGCGAAACGCGCCGCCGCCGGCAAGGCGGCGGGCGCGTCGCAGCGTCCTGCGCCCGAGCCGCGCACGCTCGAACCGATGTCCGAATCGCTCAGGTCGGAGCCGGGCACGAAACGCGGCCGCGCTACCCGCGAGCGGCTGCTGGCCGCCGCCCGCGCCGTGTTCGAAACGCGCGGTTTTCTCGACACCAACGTCAGCGACATCTGCGCCGAGGCGAGCGCGGCGCACGGCACCTTCTACATCTACTTCAAGAGCAAGGAAGACATCTTCTACGCGCTCGTCGACCGCACCTCCGCCAACCGGCAGCAGACCACCACCGTGCCCGCGGACGTCGAGGGCACCGTGGCCGACCGCTTCGCCTACACCCTGCGGCAGTACTTCGCCGACATCCACGCCAACAGCCGCTGGACCCGCATCGTCGAGCAGGTCGCCACCCTCGACGACAAGATGCGCGAACACCGGCTGGAGATCCGCAAGGACTTTCGCGACCGCATTCTGCACGGCATCCAGCGGCTGCAGGACCAAGGACTGGCCGATCCGGGCATGCACGCCGAGATCACCGCCGAGGCCATCGTGTCGATGCTGCACAACTTCGCCTACATGAACATCGTCATGACGGAGAACGACAGCTACGAACTCGAAGACGTCGTCGAGACGCTCACCCAGGTATGGGCCCGTGCGATCGGCCTCGACCTCGAGCACTTGCCGCGTCGCTCGGCGGCCGCCGCCGGCTGACGCCGCCGCCATCACCGGGAATCGAACGGCAGGGAGCGGGTTTGTGGAGAACGACAGGAAAGAGCTGGCTCGCCGGTACCTGGCCGAGTCGCCGGCGCCGGCGGTCCCCCGCGCTGCCTCGACGGTGCTGATCCTGCGCGACGGCGATCGCGGTCCCGAGGCGTTCATGATGCGCCGGCACCGGAAAATGGCCTTCGGCCCCGGCATGTTCGTCTTTCCCGGCGGCTCGGTCGACGCTCGCGACCCGGTCGGGCCCGGACGCTGGTCGGGGCCGTCGCCGGCGGAGTGGGCGGCACCGCTGGGCGCCACCGGAGAACTGGCCGCCGCGCTGGTGGGTGCCGCGATTCGGGAGACCTTCGAAGAGTCCGGGGTGTTGTATGCCGGAGCCGACGGCGAGCAGGTCGCCGCTGTCGAGGGCGCGGCGTGGGAGCACGATCGCACTCGGCTGGTCGGCCATGAGCTGAGCCTGGACGAACTGCTGGCGGCGAGGGGTCTCAAGCTGCGCAGCGACTTGTTGCGACCGGCCGGCCGCTGGATCACCCCGGAGTTCTCGCCTCGGCGCTACGACACCCGATTCTTCGTGGCAGCGCTGCCGGAGCACGCACAGTGCCGCGACTTCCGCGAAGAAAACGACACCTCGTGCTGGGTGACGCCGGCGGAGGCGCTACACGGCCGGATGCGCGGCACCATGCCGATGATGCTCGCCACGGCGGACGCGCTGCGCCTTGTTGCCCGCCACAGCAGCGTCGCGGACGTCCTCGCGGCCGCTCCTCCCTCCGGCGAACCCCGCATCGTGCGGGCCGAGGCCGACGGCGACGACATCGCGTTCTACGTCGACGGCCTCGGCGAACCAGTCGCGGAACCCGACTTTCTCCGCGAGCACCTGCACAGCGTCCTGCGCTGAGAAAGCGACAAAGCCTTGATCTCGGCCGAAATCCGCGCGCTGTCCTTCGCGGACTACCTCCAGCGGATCCGCGAATTCACCAATGAAGAACTCGTCTCGAACGAGGTGGCCATGGTCCGGGCCGGTTCGGTGCCGGACCGGCTGGTAGCCCGGATGGCCGAGCTGGGCCTGTGCGGAATGACGTTGCCCCGCGAATACGGCGGCCTCGGCTGGACGGTGGCGCAGCAAGTCCGGCTCACCTTCGAATTCACCCGGGCGTCGGTCGTCTACCGGTCCCGGTTCTCGACGACCATCGGCCTGGTGTCGCAAGCCTTGCTCGCCCACGGCACCGACCGGCAGCGGCGACGCTACCTCGAAGCGATGGCCAACGGCTCGTGCGTGGCCGCGTTCGCGCTCACCGAGGACGACGCCGGCTCCGATGCCACCGCGGTGCGCACCACCGCCCGCCGGACCGGCGACGGATATGTCCTCAATGGACGCAAGCGGTACATCACCAACGGCGCGTGGGCCGACGTCCTGCTGGTCTTCGCCCGCACCGGCGACGACCAGACGGCGCTTTCGGCGTTCTTCGTGGACCGGACCGCTCCCGGAGTGCGCACCCGGCTGCCCGCCGCGATGAACGGGCACGCCGAAGGCCCCATCGCCGAAATCGAACTGAACGACGTGCGGGTCGGCTCGGAAGCGCTTCTCGGCGGAGAGGAAGGCGACGGACTACGGCAAGCCCTGCGCGGCATCAACCACGCACGCACCCACGTCGCGGCCACCGCGGTCGGACAAGCCACCCGGCTGCTGGCCGAAGCCAGCCGGCACGCCGCGCGGCGCACCCAGTTCGGCCAGCCGATCGCCGAGTTCGGCGCGATCCAGGCCATGCTGGGCCGCAGCTACGCCGAACTGGAAGCCGGACGCGCCCTAGTCCTTGACTGCGCCCGCGAATTCGACCGCGGCGCGCCGCCTCGCGAACGGATCTCCGCCGCGAAGCTCTACTGCACCGAGATGGCGTCCGAAGTGGCCGATCGAGCCGTGCAAATCCTTGGCGGAGAAGGAATCGCCGGAGACGGCCCGGTGCCGCGGATGTGGCGGGACGTGCGCGCACTGCGGATTTACGAGGGCACCTCGCAGATCCACGAACGCAACCTCGCCCGAGCACTGCCCGGGCTCCTCGACGCGTCCTGAGCCATCCCGGGCACACCGTTCCCCGCCGGATCCGCATCCGACGCGCACGGCCGCGGTTTCGAAGCCTGCGCGGCAGGTCCGGCAAACGACGCCGCCGACGTGCCGTGGCGGCTCGGCCTACCGCGCCGGAGACTTCACGCCCGCAGCCGTCACCCAGGAAGCGATCTGGGACCGCGAGGCACAGTCGAGCTTGCGCAGGATCCGTTCGACGTGCCCGTCGACAGTGCGGGGCGAGATCGTCAGCTGCTCGGCGATCGCTTTGTTGGTGTGCCCTCGCGCGATCAACACCGCGATCTCCGTTTCCCTCGACGTCAGCACGGAATCGGGCACTGTCCGGACGCCGGCCGCGGCCGGCCGGCTCGGTACCGCTTTCCCGCTCTGCCGGATGACCAGATCCAGTCCGATTCGCACCGCGTCGGACAAGGCGATCTGGGCATACTCCTGACGAATCGCCGCTGCCGCCGGACCGAGCTGCTCGTCCACCCGGCGGGCATGGGTGCGCCCGTCTTCCGTCGCATGCGGACCGAACGCCCGCAGCGACGTGCCGAGACGGCTCCAGACCGACGCCGCGACGCCCTCCAGGGCCGCCGCATCAGCGGCGTGCCCGGAAGACGCCGCCACCCACGCGCTGATCTCGGTGCACAACGCGGTACAGACGCCGTCGCGGAAGTCCTGCTCGATGCGCATCGCGGCGGTGATCGCCGTCCTCGCCTCGGTCACCTGACCAAGGTGCAGGTGGCTGATCGCGGCCGCCCAATGGGCGTACGCGCGATTCCACCGCTCCCCCACCGCCGATGCCCGCGCTATGACCGACGAGCAGGTCGCCAGTGCTTCTTCGGGCCTTCCGGCGTATGCCTGGGCCATCGCCAGCTGGAATGACGCGGTGAGGACCAGGCCGGTGTCGCCAGTCGCCTGGTGGATCTCGATGGCTTCCTGATACAGCGAGACCGCCGCGTCCAGCTCTCCGGCGAAGAGGTTGAGCAGTGCCCGCCAAAGCCGGACGTGTCCCCGCAGATTCCGGTCGTTCAGGGAGTCGGCGATGGCCGCGCACTCGTCGAGGTACGACCCGGCGACCGCGCGGTCGCCCTGGATGAGCGCGACCCACGCGGTGGCCCAGAGGGCTTCGCCGCGGTCGGCGGTGCCGGGCTCGAGCAGCGGCAGCAACCGCTCCAGCCAGCGGCGGCCGTTGCTGAGAAAGCCGCCGGCGATCCAGTGATAGCGCAGCAGGCAGGCGAGCCGGGCGCCGGCTGGAGCTTCGCCGGGGGTTTCGGCGGACCACGCCAGCGCGGCGAGCAGGTGGGCGTCGTCCTCGCGGAGCCGGCTCAGGTCACTGGCCTGGTCGGGACCGCACCAACGCCGCACGCACAGGGCGGCACGGGCGGTGAAGTGGTCGCGATGACGGCGGCGCAGCAGGTCCGCCTCGCCGGCGGACTCGAGAAGCTCGGCGCCGTACTCGCGCAAGGTCACGAACTGGCGGTAGCGCACCTGCTCGCCGCGCCGGTCGGCGACCACGACGGACTTGCCGACGAGACCGTCCAAGGCGTCGAACAACCGCTCGCCGTCCAGCTCGCCGAATCCGCACACTCGCTCGGCGGTTTCCAGGTCGACCGCGGCCGGGAAAACGCTCATGCGCTGCCACAGCAGCCGCTCGTCCGGACCGCAGAGGTCGTGACTCCAGTCGATCAGCGCGCGCAGCGACCGCTGCCGCGGATCGGCGCCGGGAGCGTGTCCGGCCAGCAGGGAGAAGCGCCGGTCGAGACGTGCGACGATCTGGGATACCGACAGCGAACGCAGCCGGACCGCGGCCAGTTCGATCGCCAGCGGCAATCCGTCCAGGCGCCGGCACAACGCCACGACCGCCGCGCGGTTCTCCGCGGTGACGGTGAATCCGGGCAAGACGTCCTGAGCACGGTCGAGCAGCAGCTGGACGGCTGGGACGTGGTCGAGCGCACCGGCGCCGGACGCATCGCTTTCCTCGGGGACGGCGAGCGGGGCGAGCAGGTGCACCCGCTCGCCGCGGATGCCGAGCGGTTCCCGGCTGGTGGCGAGGACGCGCAAGCCCGGCAAGGCGTCCAGCAACCTCAGCACCAGCGTCGCCGCGGCTTCGAGGACATGCTCGCAGTTGTCCAGCACCAGCAACGCGTCCGCGCCGGCAAGATGGCCGATGACGCGATCGGTGGCGTCCCGGTTGGACTGGTCGGGCACCCCCAGCGCGGTCGCCACCGCCGACGCCACCTGCGCCGGGTGCGTGACGCTGGCCAGCTCCACCACACGGGTCCCGCCGGAGAACCGCGCTCGTTCGGCTGCGGTGAGCGCGGTGCGCGTCTTGCCGACCCCGCCCGGGCCGGTAACCGACACCAGCCGGCAGGCACGCACCTCGGACTCGAGCAGTGCCATGGTCCGGCGGCGGCCGACAAAACTGGTCAATGGCCCTGCGGGGTGGCGCTGCCTGCGCTCGGCTTCGTCGTCCATGACGCCTCCGGGTCCCGGTCACCAGTTCGGCCCACGTTAGAGCACGCGGGTGGAGGCGGCCTGGTCGATGGGGTGGCGAATGGGGTGAGGTCACCCTGCCCGGCCGGCCCGCGCCGGGGACACGCTGTAGCCGCGAGCACACCCGACCATCAAGGAGGCTGGACCGTGGTGCCCTCTGAACCGACCACACACGACGTCCTCGTCGTCGGCGCCGGCTTCGCCGGCCTGTACGCGATCCACACCCTGCGCACCGAGCGAAACCTGCGGGTCATCGCCTTCGAAGCCGGCGACGGAGTCGGCGGAACCTGGTATTGGAACCGCTACCCCGGCGCCCGGGTGGACATCGAGAGCGTGCACTACTCCTACTCGTTCGACGACGAACTGCAGCAGGACTGGCACTGGACCGAACGCTACCCGGCGCAACCGGAGATCCTGGCCTACCTCGAGCACGTGGCCGACCGGTTCGACCTGCGGCGGAGCATCCGGTTCCGCACCCGGGTCACCAGTCTGACCTGGGACGAGGCCGCGGCGATGTGGACCGCCACCACCGACACCGGCGAACGCCACCGCGCCCGCTTCGTCGTCTCCGGCGCCGGCACGCTGTCGGTCCCGAAAAAGCCCGATTTCCCCGGAGTCGAAGACTTCGCCGGCGAGATCCTGATGACCGGGAACTGGCCGCACGAACCGGTGTCGTTCGAGGGGAAACGCGTCGGCATCATCGGGGTGGGCTCGTCGGGCATCCAGGCCATCAGCGAGATCGCCAAAACCGCCGGGCATCTGACCGTGCTGCAGCGCACGCCGAACTACGCGACGCCGATCGGCAACTACCCGACCCGGCCGGACGAGGAGAGCGCCGAGAAGGCCGACTACGGCGCGATCCGCGCCGCGTCGCGCAACCACTTCCTCGGCGTGCCCTACTCCGACGTGGAACCCTCGGCTCTGGCGGTCTCGCCCGAAGCGCGGCGAGCGGTGTTCGACGACCGCTGGAATCGCGGCGGGTTCCGGCTGTTCATCGATTCCTTCGGCGACATCCTGTTCGACCGGGCCGCCAACGACACCCTCGCCGGATACATCCGCGAGCGCATCCACGAACGCGTCCGCGACCAGCGCGTCGCCGACCTGCTGGCACCCGAGGGCTACCCCTACGGCACCAAGCGGCCGCCACTGGAAACCGACTACTACGAGGCATACAACCGGCCGAACGTCGAGCTGGTCGATGTGAAGGACAACCCGATCGCGGCCGTCACCGCCCACGGTGTCCTCCTGACTGACGGCACTCGGCACGCCTTCGACACGCTGATCCTCGCCACCGGCTTCGACGCCTGCACCGGACCGTTGCTGGCGCTGAACATCACCGGCCGCGGCGGGCGCCGCCTCGCCGACCACTGGGCCGACGGCCCGCAGACCTACCTCGGCCTGATGGCCGCCGGGTTCCCCAACCTGTTCATGATCACCGGCCCGCAGAGCCCTTCGGTGCTCTACAACATGCCGTTGGCGATCGAGGACCACATCGACTTCTCGGCCGCGGCGATCGACCACCTGCGCACCAGCGGCCTGGACGTCATCGAACCCACCGCCGAGGCCGAGCAGGCGTGGGTGGCGCACACGAACGAGCTCGCGCAGGCCACGCTCCTGCCGGATTCGCCGACGTCCTGGTACATGGGCCACAACATCCCCGGCAAGCCCCGCCGCGTCCTGGTCTACCTCGGCGGCGCCCCGGCCTACCGGGCCAAGTGCGACGAAGTGGTCGCCGCCGGTTACGAGGGTTTCGCCCTGTCGTCCGCCGAGCGCGAGTTCGCGCAAGCCTGAGAGGAGCACCACCATGCCGCTCGACCCCGCGGTCAAGACGCTGATCGACGGACTCGGCGCCCAGGGCTTCCAGTCCTTCGAGAAGCTCGGCGTCGACGCCACCCGCGAAGCGATCGCGTCCTTCACCGGCCTGCAGCTGCCCAAGCGCGGCTCCGTCCGCACCAGCGACGTGTCCTACGGACCCGGCCGGGAGCACCGGGCCCGGATCTACGTCCCGCCGGGCGACGGGCCGTTCCCGGTCGTGCTGTACGTCCACGGCGGCGGGTTCGTCGCCGGTGACCTCGACGTCGTCGACGAGCCCGTCCGAGCGCTGGCACTCGACGCCGAAGCAATCGTCGTCTCCGCGACGTACCGGCTCGCGCCCGAGGCCAAGTTCCCCTCGGCACACGACGACGTCTACGAGGCCCTGCTCTGGACAGCGAAAGAGATCTCGGCGTACCGCGGCGATCCGACGAGGATCGGCGTGATGGGCGACAGCGCCGGCGGCAACCTCGCCGCTTCCGCCGCGATCCGGGCGCGCGACGACGGGGGGCCCGAGGTGCGCGCGCAGGTGCTGGTGTACCCGCTGGTGGCTCCACTGGCGGAGACCGCCTCGCGCCGCGAGTTCGCCGAGGGGTATCTGCTCCACCTCGAAGCGCTCCAGTGGTTCGGTGCGCAGTACGTGTCCGGCCCGGACGACGCCGCGGACCCGCGGCTCGCCCTCGACCGCAACGACCTGTCCGGACTGCCTCCCACCCTGGTGGTCACCACCGAGTACGACACGCTCCGGGACGAGGGCGAGTCCTTTGCCGGAGCACTCCGCGCCGCGGGCGTCGAGGCAACGCACCGGCGCATGGACGGGCTCGTCCATGCCGCCTACTGGGCCTCGGCTGCGATTCCGCGAAGCGCGGAGATCCGCGAGGCGGCTGCCTCGTTCCTGCGCGAACACCTCTGATCGAAGCGAATCGGGGGCTCCCGGCGGTCGGTGACCGCCGGGAGCCTTCCCCCGTCCCGCGCCTTGCGTTCCGGCCTTTCTAGAGGTCGACGACGACCTTCCCGTGCACGTGCCGCCCCGCCTGCAGCTCGACCGCGGCGCGGATCTGTTCGACCGGGAAGCTGGCCGCCACCGGCACCCGGAGCCGCCCCGCCGCAACCAGGCCAGCGATTTCCTCGATGGCGCCCGGGGCCGCGTTCGCTCCGTTCGCCGGAGTGATCCCGTCGACCTGGGCGGCGATCAGGGTGATGCGCTCGTCCGGCACACCCAGCGCGCGTGCTGCCTGCACCGTGTCCGTGCCGTGCAGATCCATCGCCGCGGTGACGCCGTCCGGAGCCAGCGCACGGACCCGGTCGACCAGGCCATCGCCATACGCGACCGGCTCGGCTCCCAGGGCGCGCAGCGCATCGGCCGACGTCGCCGAGCCCGTCCCGATCACCCGCGCGCCAGCGAGGCGCGCGAGCTGGACGGCGAACACGCCGACCCCGCCTCCCGCGCCGCCGATCAGCACCGTGTCGCCCGGGCCCGGGTCGACCACGGCCAGAGCCGCGGCCGCCGTGCACCCTGCGATAGCCAGAACGGCGGCGGTGCGGTCGTCGACGCCGTCCGGGGTACGGTGTGCCTCGCCGCCTTCCGCGATGGTCCCCTTCGCTTCCACCACAACGTAATCAGCGACCGCGCGGGACAGCGCACCGCCGAAGACGCGGTCCCCGACCGCGAACTCGCGCACGTCGTCGCCGACCTCGTCCACGGTCCCGGCATAGTCGGTGCCGAACCCGCACGGCAGGCTCAGCCCGAAACGCGCCGCGGTCTCCGCATCAGAGGTCATGTACCAGTCCATCGGATTCAGGCCCGCGGCGGCGACCCGCACGCGGATCTGCCCGGAACCTGCCCGCGGCGCCGGTACCTCGCGCACGCGCAACGCGTCCGGTCCGCCGAACGACTCGAACTGGACCGCCCGGCCGGTGGCCGACGACGTGCTGACGTTCGGTTCTTTCCTGCTCACCTGATCTCCTGCCGCAGCTCGCGAAGCAACCTAAACGGACTATGCTCCGTTTACCTGGTCCAATCTAGCACAAGTGGAGCGTGATCCGTTTTGGCTGCCGCAGAGATCCGCAGACCGCGGGCGGACGCGACCCGCAACCGCGAACAGCTGCTGGCCGTCGCGACCCGCCTGTTCGCTTCGGCCGAGACCGAGCCCTCCATGCGCGCGATCGCGAATGCGGCCGGGGTCGGCATCGCCACGCTCTACCGGCACTTCCCCACCCGCGAGGCACTGGTCGACGCGGTCTATCAGGATCAGGTCTCCCGGCTCACCGCCGGCGCCCGCGAGCTGCTCGCCCGCCTCGACCCGCCCGCCGCGCTGCGCCGCTGGATGGACCTGTTCGGCGACTGGATCGCGACCAAGAACGGGATGCTCGACACGCTGCTCGCGATGGTCGAATCCGGCGAGATCGCCCACGCCCGCACCCGGACCGAGCTGCTCGGGGCCATCGACGACATCCTCGAAGCCGGCCGCGCGAGCGCACAGCTGCGCGCCGACGTCACCGCCGACGACATCGCCGCCGCTCTGATCGGCATCTTCACCGTGGCCGGCTCACCCGAGCACCAAGCGATGGCGGCTCGCCTGCTGGATCTCCTGATGGACGGACTCCGCCCGTGCGCTTGCCACCAGCCGTAGATCGCCGAGAGCCGAGGCGCGGGTTCTCTCCGCGGAGGCCGCCCGGGTGCGCCCTGCTGATGGTTCTCGGCTGCCCGGAACCCGCTAAGAGGCGGCTGGTTGCTCCTTGATCGCGGTGTCGAAATCGATCACCGCGCCAGGGCGGGGATGCGTTTGACAGGCCAGGACGAGCTGCGGCTGCGAGCCGATTCCGTTGTCCTCGCCCGCATTGACCGCACGGCAGGTGCCGCACACGCCTGCTCGACAGGAGTACGGCAGGTCCAGGCCCGCGCGCAGTCCGGCGTCGAGAACGGTTTCGCCGGAACCAGCGAGCACCCTGCGCGATTCTCCTTTGTGGACGATCGTGATGTCCTGGTTCCGCGGTGGCGCACTGGCGTCTCTGCCCGCGGTCGCCGGCTTGCCGGTGAAGTGTTCAACGTGGACACTGCCCGCGTCGAGTCCTCCGGCGAGCAGGGCCGCTCGGATCTCGGTGGTCATCGGCGCCGGGCCGCACAGGTAAACGTCGTCGACCGGAGCGTGCTCGCGAGCGGCGAGCACCGTTGCGAGGCGGTCCGCGCTGATGCGGCCGTGGCGGGCCGGCGCGACCGGATGTTCTCGGCTGAGCAGGTGGATGATCCGTAGCCGGTGGGGGTATCGGCGTTCGAGGCGGGCAAGCCGGTCGGCGAATAGGGCCTCCGCGGCGGAGCGGTTGCCGTAGACCAGGGTGCAGCGGCTGCGTGGTTCGCCGGCCAGCACGCCGGAGATGATGCTGATCACGGGGGTGATGCCGCTGCCGGCGGCGACGGCGAGGACGTGTCGGGCGCGGGTGGGATCCGGCCGGGTGGCGAACACGCCGGTCGGGGTCATCACGTCGAGCACGGTGCCCGGGCGGAGCCGGGTGTGCACCCAGGTCGACATCCGCCCGCCTGGGACGTGCTTGACCGCGATCCGCAACCCTGCCTCGTCGTGATCGGTGCAGACCGAGTACGGCCGGCGGACGACGGAGCCGTCGATCCCCGCTCGTACCGTGACGTGTTGCCCCGGCTGGTATCGGTAGGCCTTGGCCAGCCGATGCGGCACCGCGAACAGGACCGAGACCACGGTAGGCGTCTCCCGCCGGACGTGCACGACGCGCAGCGGGTGAAACGCCGCGGCCGACGGGCCCGGTGCGGGGCTCGGGGAGAACACCCGCAGCAGAGTGAGGAACAGGACCACCGCGATCGCAGCCACGACGACCAGTCGCAGCCCGGAGTTGCCGGCATCCGTGCCCGCGGTGAGCAGATGTGCGGTGGCCGACCAGAACAAGAGGTAGGCGACGAGATGCACGCGATGCCACCACGTTCTGCCCAACCTGCGCATCAGCACTGAGGTCACGACGATCGCGATCAGCAGGTAGAGCGACAGCACCCCGAACGCGACCGGGACCGGACGCCATCCGGCCGCGAAAGGCACCAGCAGATCGACGACGTCGAACCGTACGTAGTCGTCCAGCAGCAGACCGACGAGGTGCAGCGCGGTGAAGGCGACCGCGAGGCCGGCGAGGAACCGGTGTAGCTCCAGCAACGGTCGCGGCGGCGTCCGGGGCAGGAGACGAGTCCGCAGCAGCAGCCCCCACACCACGGTGGCGGTCAGCAACGTCCAGGCGACGATGCCGCCAGCGCGCGCGGTGAACCACCAAAACTGGACGCCGCTCATCGCAGTGCCCGCCGCAGGCCCGCGGTCACGAGGCGTCGCCCGTCCGCGCTCACCGCCGCGACCTCCGCGGGAGAAGGCGCGGCAGAAGTGGCGCCGGCGAGCAGGACGGCCTTGGTGAGAACCTCTGCCCACCAAGCGGAACGTGCCACGACGGTGGCCGAAACCAGCGCGGTGACCGCGGGCCGCCCCGATCGCGGGTCGATGACGTGGTGCACCTGCTGCCCTGCCGAGGTCCAGCGGCGGTGCAGGGTGGTGCTGGTCGCCACCGCCCCTTCGCCGAGCGCGATCCGCAGCAGCTCGGTCTCCTCGGAGAAGGGATCGGCCGCGGAGATCACCCAGCCCTCGTCCCCGCTGGCTTGGCCGCGCGCCCGCAGGTCACCGCCGATGTTGACCAGCGCGCCCGCGGCGCCGTCGCGCCGCAGCTCAGCCGAGACCAGGTCTGCGGCCAGCCCCTTGCCGATCCCGCCCGGATCGATCGCGGTGCCGGCCGGGAGCAGCACGCGGGAGGACGTTAAATCGACAGCGATGCCGGCGCATCCCGGTGCCGGCAGGTCGTTCCGCACCGGCCGATGCGATGGCGAGTTCCGGGACGGCAGAAGGGCGAAATCGCGGTCGTAACCGTTCGCGAGCATGGCGGCGTGCACGGTCGGGTCGAACAACCCGCCCGTGCGCCGCCACCCGGTCACTGCCCGCGCGACCAGAACGAGCGTGTCCGCGGAGACCGTGACGGGCGTGCCAGCGGCTGCGTTGAGGCGGCCGATCTCGCTGTCCTCCCGGAACCGGCTCCACCTGCGCTCCAGCTCGCTGATCCGCTCGCGGCCGGACTCGACCTGCTCGTCCGCGGCGGGACCGTGGACGAGCAGGTGCGCGGTGCTGCCCATGGCGGCGAAGCGGGTTTCAGCTTGCACGGCTGGTGGTGGCCGCCGGCCCGGTCGCGGGGGCGAGCGGCAACCCGGACGGTGCCAACTCGGCCTGCGGCGCGGTCACGCCGGACGGGGCGCTGGCCGGTGCCGAGCGGATGGTGGCGGCCATGCCCGCCATCAGCGTGATGGTGGCGCTGACCGCTATCCCGGCCACGAGGATGCGCGTGGCGTCGGCACTGGTCCGGGATCGTGGTGGCACGACGTCGCTGCGGGCTTTGGCGCGCCCGGCGGGAGGCTGCGCGATCATCGCGTCAGTCGTCTGCGTCGTGGCCGGAGAGAGGCCCGGCCGGTTCGTGGCGGTCTTCGTGCTTACCGGTGTCGGCCTCGTCGCCCGGGGCCGTTGCGGGGCGAGGCGCTGCGGTCGGCTGCTTGTTCGAGGTGCCCGCGGCGGTCTGCGAGTTGACCACTGGCGGGAGCGTGCCGGGGCTGCTGCCTTCGCGTGCGCCGAGCAGATCGGTGCCGAACGCGAGCGCCGAGCTGCCGGCGACCAGCCCCAGACTGATACCGGCGGCGGCCACGATCGCTGTCCTGCGTTTCATGCTGACCTCCCTGGCCCTTTTTGGGGGGCCAGGCAGCTGAGGGGGGGGAGGAACTGCCTGGCCCTATTGCCAAGCTAGGGGCCGTCGGGACAGCTGCCAGCCTGTCCAGGGTTAGCCGGAGGCAAAGCTTCGCGCGAGCGCGTCCCCGGCCGAATCGGGAGACGCACGATGGCCTGCAAGCCCGTCCCGTCCGGACCGCCGGCCAACGTGACCGAGCCGCCAGAAGCGTCGGCGAGGCGCCGCACGATCGCCAGTCCCAGGCCGAACCCGCTGCCGGGGGTGGCGCCCTGGGCTCGCCAGAACGGTTCGAACGCGCGCCGGCGCTGCTCCTCGCTCAGCCCCGGCCCGTGATCGCTGACCCGCACCTCGACGGCATCCGAGCCGGCAGGTCCGATGTGGACGGTCACGGCGGTGCCCGGCGCGGTGGCGGCGATGGCATTGGACAGCAGATTGTCCAGGATCTGTTCCAGCGAACCGGGCACCACCAGTGCCGGCGGGCACGCCTCAGCTCGCAATTCCAGCTGCACGTGCTGGTCGAGGGCGACCGGGCGCCAGACCTCGACCCGGCCGGCGGCCACGTCGGCGGCGTCGGCCGCGATCGGTTCCGTCGCGGCGTCGGCACTTGCCAGTGCCAGCAGCGAATCGACCAGCCGTCCCAGCCGGACGGTTTCCCGGATCGCCGCGTCCAGTTTCGGTCGTTCGCCGGGAGGGAGGTGCGGGTCGAGGTTTTCCAGGCGCAGCCGCAAGGCGGTCAACGGGGTGCGCAGCTGGTGCGAGGCGTCGGCGACGAAGAGCCGCTGAGACTCCACCAGATGCTGCAACCGGTCGGCCATCGTGTTGACGGTGGCCGCCAGCGACCGCAGCTCCGGCGCCCCCACCCGGAGGTCCGCGCGGGCCCGCAGCCGGCCCTGGCTGAGCTGCCCGGCCACCGCGCGCAAGCTGCGCACCGGCCGGGTCACTCCCCTGGCGAGCACGAACCCGATCACCGTGACCGCCGCCAGCACCACCGCGGACAGCGCGCCCAGGTTCAGCCAGTTCCGCCGGACCCGAGCGTCCAGTTCGGTGGTGGGATAGCTGATCCGGACCGCACCGTGCACCACCCCGGCGGAGGTCACCGGAAGGGCGACGTACATCAGGTTGTGCCCCAACGTCTGGGACCAGCGGACGCCCTCGGCTCGCTTGCCGGACAAGGCGGCGGCGATTTCCGGCCGGGTGGAGAAGTCCTCCGGTGATCCGGTGACGGCGTCGGAGTCGGCGACGCCAACGCCCTTGGGGTCCGTCACGACGATCCGGCCGCCGGTACCGCGATACTGCTCCAGCAGCGCGCCGATGCGCGGTGCCGTTCCCGCTTCGAGGTTGTCCTCCACCAGCGAGGCGACCGCGTGCGCGTCGCGCTCGATGCCGGTCAGCAGCACGTCGCTCTCGTGGTTGGCGAAGGTCAACCCCAGTGGCAGCACCAGAACGGCCAGAACCAGAACGGTGATGGTCAGATACGACAGCAGCAGCCGGCGGGTCATACCGGCTCGTTCAACCGGTAGCCCACGCCGCGCAGCGTCGTGATCCACCGGGAGTCGCCGAGCTTCTTGCGCAGCGTCGCGATGTGCACGTCCAGTGTCTTGGTGGACCCCCACCAGTGCTCGTCCCAGACGCTGCTGATGATCTGCTCCCGGCGGCGCACCGTGCCCGGCTCTTCGGCCAGGTATGCCAGCAGGTCGAACTCCTTGGCGGTCAGCTCCAGTTCGCGGCCCGACAGGTGCACCCGCCGGGCCGACCGGTCGATCACCAGCGGCCCGATCGGCTGGGCGGGCGACGGGGCGGCCGGGCGGGCGCGGCGCAGCACCGCCCTGATCCGGGCGACCAGCTCCCGAAAACCGAACGGCTTGACGACATAGTCGTCCGCACCCAGCTCCAGCAGCAGCACCCGGTCCAGTTCGTCCCCGCGCGCGGTCACCACGATGATCGGCGCCCTCGACCGGGACCGCAGCTGGCGGCACACCTCGCCGCCGTCCATGTCGGGCAGTCCCAGATCCAGCAGGATCAGATCCGCCTCGGGTTCGGTCAGGGCCTCGCGTCCGGTGCGCGCGCGGCGGACCTCGAATCCGGCATAGATCAGGCCTTCGCCGAGAGGATCGGCGATGCTGTCGTCGTCCTCGACCACCAGCACCGAGGCGACCGCCGGTTCTCCCGCCGCGTCTTCCGGCACGAGTTCCCGGCCGGCCGCCCGCGCAGCGGCCGGCCGATCACGCGCCATTCCCGCCGCCCGCCGGGTTCAGCCGGGCGCCATTCGGTGTCACCGCTTGCGGATCCGCCGGACGACGTCCCGGACGCGTTCCTTGTTCTTGGGATCCTTCGCGACCTGCTTCGCCCGATCGGTCAACGCGTGTACCTGGGGGCTGCGCAGGGACTCCTTGATCTTCTTGACGATGGACGCCATCGGACTCGTTCCTCCTTGCACGACGTGCCGTCAGTGCTTTCGCTGCCCCGGCTCGGCGGGGTCGCCGGCGAGCACGAAGTAGTTCTCCTCCTCCTGCACGAAGTGCAGGCTCAACACGGTGAACAGCCCGTACAGGCAGGACAGCACGTCCTCGACCTGATCGGGGCGGATATTGCCGGTCGTGCCGGCCGCGTCGAGGTGGTCGCCGAGACGACGGGCCAGCCGTTCGATCTCGGCGTGGGTGCGGCTCATGGTCGCGGTGGCCTCCGCGCTGCCCAGCGGAGCGGCCAGCGCCGGGTAAAGCTGAGTTTCCTCGGCCCGCTCGTGTGGCAGCAGCTCGTCGGTCAGGAAGGTGTGCACCGCGCGCAGCTCGGTCACTGTCTCGGGGGTGGGACCGGCCGCGAGCCGGTTGGCCGCGTCCCGCAGCCGCGGCAGCGTGCCGCGCAGGTCGTCGTGTTCGGCTGCGAAGCGCTGCAACATCCGTTCGGTTTCCGGGGCCAGCGACACCCCTCCGGCGGGTGCGGTGCGCAAGGCGCGCAACGCGTTGAGGATGACCGCTACGTCGATCCCCTCCTGCAACAGCGCTCCCACCGCCGGGGGCAGCCAACCGAAGGCGGCCGCCGCCATCGCGAGCAGCGACAGCGCCATGCCGGCGCCAGCGCTCTGCACGGCGATGCGCCGGGCCCGCCGCGCGATGTCCATCGCGTCCGCGAGCCGGTCCAGGTGGTCGGTGGTCAGCACGATGTCCGCGGCCTCCGAGGAGGCGGTGGCGCCGCGCGCGCCCATGGCCACGCCCACGTCGGCGGCGGCGAGCGCGGGGGCGTCGTTGACGCCGTCGCCCACCATGACCGTGACGTCCCGGTCGCGTTCGTCGCGCACCGAAGCGACCTTGTCCGCTGGGGACTGCTCGGCATGCACGTCGTCCAGGCCGAGCACGGTGCCGATCTCGCGGGCTGGTTCCGCCCGGTCGCCGGTGAGCATGATCAGCCGGCGCAGACCAGCTGCCCGCAAGCGTCGCAAGGTGCGCGGCGCGTCCCGGCGCAGCGGGTCGCGCAGCAGAATCGCCCCCGCCACCTCGCCGTCCACGGTCAGCCAGGCCACCGCCGCCCCGTCCAGCCGCGCCCGGCTGAGCACGGCTCCCGCCCAGCCGGCCCCCTCCGGCGGCGCGGTCAGTTTGCCGACCGCCACCCGCAATCCCTCGACCGTGGCGGTCACGCCCCGGCCCGGCTCCTCGACGACGTCCTGCGGCAGCGCGAGGTACGACTCCTGGGCGCGGGCGTGGTTGGTGATGGCCTCGGCCAGCACGTGCGGCGACACCTGGTCCACCGATGCGGCCAGCCGCAGCACCTCCTCGGCCTGCCAACCCGGCGCGGCGGCGACTTCCACGACCGAAGGCTGGCCCGCGGTCAGAGTGCCGGTCTTGTCCATCACCAGCGTGCGGGCGCGCCCCAGCAGCTCCAGCGCTCCGCCGCCGCGGATGATCACGCCGAGCCGGGAGGCACGCGACAGGCCGGACACGATCGCCACCGGCGCGGCCAGCAGCAGCGGGCACGGGGTGGCCACGACCAGCACTGCGACCGCCCGGATCGCCGAACCGCTGACCAGCCACGCCAATCCGGCCACAGCCAGCGACAGCGGCAGGAACCATGCGGCGTACCGGTCGGCCAGCCTGACCACCGGCGCGTTCTCCGCGCTCGTCTGCTGGGCCAGCCGCACGATGCCGGCATAGGTGCTGTCGGCGGCCGTGGCCGCGGCACGCAGCCGGAAAGCGGAGCCCGCGTTGACCACGCCGCTGCGGACCGTCTCGCCGGCGGCGCGTTCCACCTGCAGCGGCTCCCCGGTCAGCACCGACTCGTCCAGCACGGCGACGAGGTCCTGGAGCACCCCGTCGGTGGGCACCACTTCGCCGGGCGCGACTACGAGCAGGTCATCGACGGCTACCTCGGCCAGAGGGATCACCGTGACGGTGTCGCCGACCTGCCGTCGGGCCGAACGGGGCGCGTGTGCGAGCAGGGCCCGAAGGTCGCGCGAGGCGCGGCGTTCGGCGGCGGAGTCCAGCGCGTGTCCCGTGGCGAGCATGACCGCGATCAACGCGCCCGCGAGGTACTCCTGCACCGCCAGCGTGCCGCCCAGCGCGAGCACCGCGATGAGATCGACACCGGCCCGTCGCTGGCGCAGTGCCGCGATCACCCACCACAGCGCCGGCACTACGGCGACGACGGTGCCCACCGCCCAGCAGATGTCGGCAGCGATCGTCGCGCCGGCCAGCCACGCCACCCCGCCGGCGGCGAGCGCGCCGAGCGTGACGGCCACCATCCCCGGTTCGGCCCACCGCCGCAGCCTCCGCAGGCCGGTTTCGGCACCCTGCGTTTCTGCGCCGTCGGCGTTGATCACCATTGCCTCCCACCGTCAGGTCCGTTTCCATCGGACCCGGTGGCGGCCGCCCTGAGCTAGGGCCACACTTCCCTCCGTCGCTGGGGCTTTTGGCCCGACCGTGCCACCCGGTAGGGGCCAGCCACTTCCCGCGAAGGCTCGTCGAGGAGGGCGGTGCCGCACCTGACTATCCATTGTGTACTGACTGGGCGATCCCGGGACGAAAGTCCCGCGCCCGCAGGTCCTCGCGCACTGGCCCGGCCGGCCGGAAGACGGTGTGATCGCGGTGGCGGCAGGTGGCCGTCGGCGGGCACCGGGACGATCCCGGAGCTGCCGGGGACGGCCGATCCTGCGCTGAGAACGGCCGTTCACACAGGTCGCGAACAAGGAGAAACCGGAGATGAACTTCTTCGAGATGGTCAACCCCCATCGCGAGACGCACCGAGCCGCACACGCCGGCTGGCTGCGGGCCGCGGTGCTCGGCGCCAACGACGGCCTCGTCTCCACCGCGAGCTTGATGGTCGGCATCGCCGCCAGTGGCGCCCCGGCCGGCGGGGTCGTCACCGCCGGGCTGGCCGGACTGGCCGCCGGCTCGATGGCCATGGCGGCCGGCGAGTACGTCTCGGTCAGCTCCCAGGTCGATGTCGAACGCGCCGACCGGGCCAAGGAAGAACGGGAGCTGGCCGAGGACCCCGATGCGGAGCTCGAGGAGCTCACCGGCATCTACCAGGAGCGCGGCCTTCCCCGCCCGCTGGCCGAGCAGGTCGCCGCCACCCTGCACGAGAAGGACCCGTTGACGACGCACCTGCGCGACGAGCTCGGCTACAGCGAGGCCACCGCGGCGCGTCCGCTGCAGGCTGCGCTCGCGTCCGCGGCCAGCTTCCTCGTCGGCGGGCTGGTCCCGTTCCTCGGGCTGCTGGGCCCCACCACGGCCGGGCGGCTGTGGCTGATCGTCGCCGTCGCCCTGGTGGGCCTGGCTGTCGCCGGCGTGCTCGGCGCCCGCGTCGCCGGTACCAAGCTGCTGTACCCGGCGCTCCGGGTGGTCATCGGCGGCGGGCTGGCCATGCTCATCACGGCACTGGTGGGCCAGCTCGCACACGTGGCCGGACTGTGAAGCCGAGGAAATCCTCGGCAGGCGCCTCTCGCTGATCGCTGTGCGGGTGCCCGGCTCGCCGTTCCTCAGAAACGCGACGCCGACCGCCTCCGCGGCCTCAGCCGGTTCGGCCCCCTGGACGACCGCACCGCGGGCGTGCGCCGCGATGCAGCCGCCGCACTCTTTGCTCACCGCGATCGCGAGTGCGATCAGCTCCTTCGTCTTGCCATCCAACGCGCCGGCACCGAGCGCGGCCTCATGCAAGTTCCGGTAACCCTCGTACCCCGAAGGGATCGCCTGCCGCAACTCGCGCGTGGGCTTGCGCAACTCCTCGCGAACGGACTTGCCCCAGCTCATATCGCTCCCCCTTTTCCTCGCCCCCGCCAAGGCCGACTCCACGGACGCGATCCGCGCCACTGAACTCGGCCACTCGTTTGCGGGAACATCGCCCCTGCCGCTACGGTGTAGATACCCCCCGGGGTACCATCGAGGAGACACGCAGGAGGTGTGCATGTGCCAGAGGGTGACGTGCCCGCGTTGTAAGAAGCCCACGTACAGCGGCTGCGGCCAGCACGTCGAGCAGGTGCTCGGCGATGTCCCGGCGTCGCAGCGCTGCTCGTGCGCGACGGAACCGCAGCAGCCGCGCGCGCAGTGGCCGTTCGGCGGGCGCTAACAGACCCGGCGTGGCCCGCGGTCCCCCCATCCCCCGCGCGGGCCACGCCGACCTGAAACGGAGAAGCAATGACGCGTTTGCGCCGAACACCGGTCGGCCTGGTCGCCGGACTCGTGGCGCTGGCCGGCTACGGGCTGGCCCTGGGCGGTTTCTCCCACCCCCTGTCGTGGTGGTGGTATCTCGTCTGGCTTGCTTCCGCAGCCCTCTCAGGATGGCTGGTTTCGACCTACGTGGCCCCGGAAGGCGGACTGAACCGAGGCTGCTCGCAATGCAGCCAGGTCGCCGTCATCGCGGTGCCGGTATCGATGGCCCTGCTGGCGAACGCCAGCGTGAGCGCGGCAGCAGTCTCGTTCGGGGTGCTCGGTTTTGGCCTGGTACAACGGATACTCTCGCCCAACACGTGTGGAGTGCCACGGTAGAACGCCCGCCGGCCGGCCCGGCGGGCGTTTCTCGTGGCAGCGCGTCCCGACGCCGGGCCACTCGACCTCGGCAGCCCGCCCGGCCCGCTCGCGGCGCGAGCACCGGCCCAGCCGAAGGCTCCCAATACCGCACGGACCTTGCCCCCAGCAAGCGGACCAGCGCGCCGCAGGTGCATCTGGCACGGCGCGCCCACGTTCGAAGTTCCGGAACGAACGCGGCCTCCCCGTCATAGGACGGAGAGGCCGCGTCGCTTCGTGTCGACCGAAAGACTTCGATCAACCCCACTACGTCACGCCGCGTTCTCGCGCGGGCCAACGACGACCGGCCGCCCCAAGGCGATCCACGCGCTGGTGCCGCCATTGACCGAGCGAGCGTCGTAACCCGCCGAGGCGAGCCAAGAAGCCGCCGTGCGGCTCCGGTTTCCGCTCGCGCAGATGACGTAGACCGGCTCGTCGCGGGGAAGCTCGGCAGCCCGGCCGGGCAGAGTCGACAGCGGCAGCAGCCGAGCGCCGGGCACATGCCCGCTCAGGTACTCGCCGGGCTCGCGAACATCCACGACCAGCGCGCCGCCACGGTGCGCCGCGGCCAGGTGCCGCACATCCACTTCCTGAACCATGCTCATCCTCTCCTATACCCCGGGGGGTATCGCTTTTCTTCAGGGTAACCACGCTCGGACGAGATGTGCAACCACTGCGCGATAGGCCGGGAACGGCACCGCTCGAACCGCGGTCTCGACGCGCCGGACCGCGCGGTGTGCGAAGACCCCAATGTGCGAACTGGCGCAGCGTTAACCGCCCGGCCGCGGGTACGCGCTGCGCACCTCGATGCGAGAGAAGCCGACCGCCGAGCAGGATGCCGTCGAAACCGGACAGCTGCTCGACGCCGTGGTCCGGCATCATCGCGCCGGTCTTCGCGTACCGCTCGCAGCTCCAGTCGAATTGGTCCGCTCCAAGGAGAATCCGTACTTCGCCGCGGCGGTGTCCAGCACTCGGCGCGCCTCGATCGTGACGTCGACTCCGATCCCGTCGCCCGGGATGCTCGCGATCCGGTGCGTCACCGGTTCACCGCGATGTACTTGGTCTCCAGGAACTCGTCGATGCCGACGGTGCCGCGCATCTCCGGCTCACACCCCGCACCCTGCCCGCATCAGCTCAGCCAGCATCGCACCCGGCTATTGCCGGCCCGCACGCACCGGCGGCAACCGTCCAGGCGAAGCAGGTAGCCGCTGCCGCCGCTCGCCGAAGCGGACTCGCCGTCGGCGAGGCGCGCCAAGTGCCGACCGGATACCGCGGGTCAGCGTGCACGAGCCCCGATCATCGCTCTCCCGGCATCCGGTCAGGCCGGTAAGGCGGCCTGCCGCGCGGGGGCGGCGCCGCGAACCTCTGGGGCGGTCCGGGCCTTACCGGCGGGGAGTGGGTCGGCGAGGCGGGTCGTGCCCGCGGTGCCGGGTTGCCCGCCCCGCGCGCCCGGGGCGGCGCGGTCGGCGGCGGTCCGGCGCGCCGATCCACTGGCTCAGGCCGGTTCACCCACGCGTCGAAGACCACCAGTCCGGCGCCAAGGACAAGAAAGACGATCGCCATTACCGCGCTGCGGGCGACGACTCCAATCCCGGCGATGGCCACGAATCCGAGGACGGCGAACCAGCAATAAGGGTCGACCCGGCCGAACCTCGGCCGCGCGCCCGCGCGTTTTCGCGATCCGATTGCCATCTCGCCAACCCCAATCCGCGGTGGACCGCTGATGGCCCGGGCGTCCCCGCCCGGAGCCGGCCTGCGGCGACCCACGCGCGCAGGATCTCAGCACATATCCTACACGTTGTAGGATCAAATCCGCGTAGCTCGACTCCCCCGCCCCGCACCGGCCGATCGGAGGGCATCCATGCAGGCATTGGCACCGCGCCGCACCCCGACGCCTTACCGGCGGCGAAAGCCGCTCGCCGGAATCGTCGTGCTGAGCGTCCTCGCGATCACCTCGGTAATGGTCTGGACCACGACGCTGCAACGCGCGTCCGATGCTACCGCGCTGACCGCGTGCCCGCCCCCGGCTGCGGGCACGGCACCGCCCGCGTCCACGGCGCTGGCCTACCACGCGCTGGACAACGTCGCTCCCGCGCCGGCCGCCGAAAGTCGCGTGACCGTGCTGAACGGCAGCGGCCAGCGCGGGAGCGCCGCACTTGTCGCCGGCGAGCTGGCCCGGCTGGGATTTCCGCCGGCGTCGCCGCCGGCTGACGACCCTGCGCATCCCGAGGGCGACCTGCGGTGCTTGGGCCAGATTCGCTTCGGCCCCGCGGGCACTTCGGCCGCGAGAACGCTCAGCCTGGTCGTGCCGTGCGCGCAACTCGTGCGCGATTCCCGGGCCGGCAGCACCATCGATCTCGCCTTGGGCACCGATTTCAGCACCGTGATCCCGACTCCCGAGGCCAGGCGAGCGCTCGACTTGCTGGCGACAGCGCCGACCGGCGTCCCGACCGACGGCGCCACACCGCCCGGCCTGACTCCGGCGCTGCTGAACGGCGCTCGCCCGGGCCAGTGCTGAGTTCGGCGGTCAGCCGGCCGAGCCGCCGGGGCCGCGCCCCTCGATGCCGGCAAGAGGGCGCACCGCATCGGGCGTCCACCGCTGCACTGCACGCCCCAGCGGCCCGGAAAGCGTCGGGACCAGGAGCAGCGCGGCCGCGGCGCCGATGGCCAACCCGGCCAGAACGTCGAGCGGATAGTGCATCCCGGCGTAAACCCGGGCGAAGGCGAGGAAGACGGCGACCGCGCACGCGATCGCACCCCAGCCACGCGCGAAGACGAGAATGCCCGCCGCCAGCGCCGCCCCCAGCGCGGCGTGATCGCTGGGAAAAGAATTGTCCGCCGAGTGACCGAGCAGGACGGTGACCCCGCGCAGAGCGATGAACGGGCGAACTTCCGTATGCAGCGCGGCGAAGAGCTGATTGAAGCCCAGCGATACGAGGGCGGCGACACCGGTCAGCACAGCCGCTGCGAGGGCACGTGCGGCGTCCGCCCGGCCCCGCCGCGTCCACCACGCCAGCGTCAAGAGCAGCACGAGGAGAACCGGTCCGCCCCACAACGCGAACGCAGCCATGACCGGATGCGCCCACCCGGTGCGGGCGGCAAGGTGGTTGATTTCCCAGAACAGAGCGAGATTCCACGGCACGAGAGCGAACATTCCTTCCGGCGACTGCGAGAGCGCAGACCCGGTATCCTACATCTTGTAAGAATCACGCTTCCGCCTAACGCCGCCCGGTCAGCCGAGCAAGGCGTCAGCGACCCGCAGGAACGCGATCGTGGCGTCGGCCAGCACCGCGAGACCGCCGCCAAGCACCACGAGCGTGGGCAGGAGCGACAGCGGCCGCGTCACGGTGGGAGCGCGTCGCAGCGCGGATACGCGGCCGCGGACTCCCCGGTCGCTGAACGCGAGCGCCGCACCGGAACCGACGGTGGCAAGCGCCGCCCGGGCCAGCGACCTCGCCGCGAGCTCACGGCTGGCTACCGCGGTAGCGGCGTCCTCGTCGGCCCAGCGTTCGAGCTGAAACGCGATTTGGCCGCGGAGGCAGACCAGCACCGGATTGACCGCGGCCGCGACGGCTGCGACAGCTTGGTAGCGGTGGTGCTGGTGCACGAGGTGCGCGCGTTCGTGGGCCAGCAGCACCCGGCGCTCGTCGGGTCCGAGCGCCTGCAGCATGCCGTCGGAAACCACGATCCGGCCAGGGCGGCCGCGACCAGGCGACACCGCGTAGGCGTGCGGGCTCGGGTCCGCGAACACCACCAGCTCGCCGCGCGCGCCGGCGACGACGCCGCGCATCAACTTCCGCAGCCGTGCGCGCTGGTACACCACACGTGCCACCCGCACCGCGATCACCACGAGCAGGACTGCCGCGACCGTGCCGGCGATCCGCGGCACCGGGTCCAGTCTGCGCAACTGGGCCGCGGAGAGCGGCGAGTGCTCCAGAACTTCTCCGAGATGGCTCAATCCCGCACCGGCGACCATCACCAGCCCCCACAACGTCCCGGCGCCAACCGCGACGGCTACCCCGCACAGAAGGCGCACCGCCGCGGGCGGTGCCAGACGCCGGCCGGCCATCGGCACGCCTCGCGCCGCCAGCACCGGGAGAAACAAGGCCAGGTACACGTCGACTCTCACGGCCGACCGCCCGGTCGGCGATCCCCGTCCGCGAGCATCTCGCGCAGCGCTGCCGCGTCTTCGGGTTCGAGGGTGGTGACGAACTTCTGCAGCGCCGCACCCCGGTCTCGGGCCTCGCGCAATGCGACGTTCATCCGCTGGGCCGTGAGGTCGGCGTGCGCCCGCCGCGGCGAATACACATGGCCGCGCCCCGACGCTGTCCGCTCGGCCAGCCCCTTCTCGTACAACCGGGTCAGCACGGTCAGAACCGTCTTGTACGACAGATCGGCCCCCACCGCCTCATGGACCGCCGCACCGGACAGAGGCGTCGGCGCCGCCCACAGCGCGGCCATCACTTCCGACTCCAACGCGCCTGCCGCGCGCCGCGCCCGCGACTGTTCCCCGCCCGACATGAACCTCCTCAGTTCCACCCCGCGACAACCACCGGAAGCCCCGTTCACCGGCTTCCGCTCGGCTCGCCAGCCGCGGGCAGCCCGAGGGTACCTCCAGACGCCGGCCCGCTCTCCGGTCACGCGGACTACACACCTGCGACTTCTACACTGATGTAGAAGCGTTGGCCGTCAGGAATCGAGCTCATGCCCCCTCTTGTCGCACCATTAGGTCTCTTCCCCGCAGTCCTGGCGCAGGGACTGCGATCACCTCGGCGCGGAGGGCACGACCTCGACGCTCACCCGGGGCGCCATTCGTGAGCCGCCCATACCCGCCCGGCGAGCCGCCGTATCGGCCCCGCATGCCCGGCGCCGGGCCGACACCGCCGCGCCGGCCGGCCGGCGCCCGGCGGCCGCTCGATCCGCGCCAGCTTCCGGTGCCGGAACTGCTGACCCACCGGGAGCCCGTCCGTCCCGCGGTTGCGCCCAGCGAGCCCCGCGGGCACGATACGCAGCCGCCGGGCGAACCAGCCCGGGCTCGAACGGCGCGCAAGAAGGTCTGGCGGCGCGTCCGCCGCGGCCTCTACGTCCTGGCCGGCTTGTGCCTGCTGGGTCCGGTCGTCGCCTTCGTCGTCGCGTACCAATTCGTCCAGGTGCCCGATCCGACCGCGCTCGCCGCCGCGCTCAACCAGCCGGTGACGCTGTATTACGCGGACGGGTCGGTGATGTACACCAAGACCGGGGCCGCGGGCAATCGGCAACTGGCCACCTGGGACCAGATCCCGCAGTCGATGAAGAACGCGCAGATGGCCGCGGAGGACGAGACCTTCATGACCAACTCGGGCTTCGACCTCAAGGCGATCGTGCGCACCGTCTGGAACCGGCTCAACGGCGGCACCGGCGGCGGGTCCACCATCGGGCAGGAGTACGTCAAGGAGGCCACCGGCAACGACCAGCCGACACTCGCCCGCAAAATGGCCGAAATGGTCGAGTCCTACAAAATGACCAATACTTACTCCAAACAGGACATCCTGACCGCTTACCTCAACACCGTCTATTTCGGACGCGGCGCGTACGGGATCAAGGCCGCGGCCAAGGCGTTCTACGGCGAGGACCTCGGCAAGCTCACGAACGAACAAGCCGCGTTGCTGGCCGGGATGGTCCAGCTGCCGTCCTATGCGAACAGCCCCGCCTACGAACGCCAGCGGTACCACTACGTGCTGGGGCGAATGCTGGCGAACCACTGGGTCAGCCAGGCGGAGTACGCGTCGGCCGTCTTCCCGGCGCCGATCGCCGCGACGAGCGCCGGGTCCGGTTCCGCGCTTTCCCCGACTCGCCAGTACATCGTCTCCGCGGTATTCGACGAGCTGGCGAAGCAGGGCCTTTCGGAACAGTCGCTTTTCCGGTCCCGGGCCAAGATCTACACCTCGATCCAGCCCGCGGCGCAGACCGAGGCCGAACACGCGGTCACCAAGATCACTGCCGCGGACCGGAGCTACCCGCACGAGGGCGCCGCTCTCGTGTCGATCGATCCCGCCACCGGCGGGATCGTGGCGTACTACGGCGGGGACGGTTCCACCTCCTACGACCTGGCGAAGACGCCGCAACAGCCCGGTTCCTCGTTCAAGCCCTACGTTCTCGCCGCCGGGGTACGCACCGATCCCGGCCGCATCGGCCTCGACACCGTCTACGACGGCAGTGACAACCAGACGATCGACGGGCAGCTGGTTCACAACTCCGACGGCGAAGGCGCCAGCAGAATCACCGTCAAGGACGCGATGACCAAATCGGTCAACACCGTGTTCTACCGGATGGGCGCGCAGGTCGGCGTGAACAACGTCCGACAGGCCGCCTGGGACGCGGGCATCCCGAAACAGATCACGTCCTCGCTCGGGTCCACTTTCGACTCGCTGCAGCAGGACGACCCGGCCACCGGAGCCGGAACCGGCACCACCCAGCTGGGGATCTCGATCGGGCAATACCCGGTCCGGCCGATCGACCAGGCACAGGGCTACGCCACCTTCGCCGACAACGGCGAATACCGCCCGGCGCACTTCGTCACGAAGGTGACCGACGGGACCGGAAGCCAGCTGTACGGCTTCGACACCGCGGCCACTCCGGCGTTCGGCTCCGACCCCGCCGCCAGCGCCGCGGTCGCGAACACCGTCACTGCCTCCATGACCGACGTCGCCTCCTCCTCCGGCGACGGCCTGCGCGGCGGCCGCCCGGATGCGGCCAAGACCGGGACCGCCCAGTTCAACGACACCGGCCACAACTCCGAAGCCTGGATGGTCGGCTATACCCCGCAAATCGTCACGGCCGTCTGGTTCGGCAACACCCAGCAGCCCGCACCGATCTACGGCAACTACCACAACGGGATCGGCTCGAACCACGGATATGACGTCTACGGCCGCGAAGAACCGGGCTACATCTGGCAGGACTTCATGAACGCCTACCTCGCCGGCCAGCCCGTGCGAGACTTCCCGCCCGCGCCCGCTGGCGCCGCCGCACCGGCAACCACCGACAGCGCACCGCCGACCACCACGAACCGCCCCGCGCCGAGCACGCCCGCGACCACCTCGGTCCGCGCCCCGACCACCACCACCGCCCCGGCCACGTCCGACCAGCCGACCAGCACGCAGCCCACCGCCGCATGCGGCAGCAGCTGCCCGACCAGCACGCCCAGCGGCTCGCACCACGGGCCCGGCCCGGGAAGCAGCGGATGACGCCGGACTCCCCTGATACGAGGCCTGGCCCGTCGGGCCGGTCCAGCTCAGCCCGGCTCTGGCCGACCGAGCGAGACCTTAACGGCGTTCGCCGTCGGCATGGCCGGCCAACAGCCGCAGGTGCTCGAGAGCGCCGAGCATTTCCAGCCGGCGCACGAGCACCGGGTTGTGCGTGGCTTGGCTGGCATGCGCGGCGATCGCGCGGCGCTGGACGGACCGGTCCACCGGCAGCGTCCAGTCCACTTCGGACAGCGGGTGGCCGGTGAACGCGGTCCCGAGTTCGGCGTTGAGCCGGTCGGCGATCGACGCCGGCAGGGTCCAGCCGACCACCGGCAGGTCCAGCCGGGCCGCCGCGGCAGCGGCCGCCGCGGTGGCTGCGGCGTGGTCGGGATGCCCGGTGACGCCGCCGGTATCGAAGGCCAGCAGGTGGCTGACGGCGGTGCGAGCGGCCAGCCGGAGCACGTGCCCGGCCAGCTCCGGCAACGGGACCGAGGACAGGCCGCCGTCGGGGTAGTCGAGCAGCTCGGTCTCGGTGACGCCGAGAATTGCGGCCGCCGCACCGAATTCGGCCGCTCGGACGGTGGCCAGGTCCGGTCGCCGACCGCCGAGCGTGGACGCTCCGCCCCGGGTGAAGCACAAGACCGCGACCCGGCCGCCGGATGCGACGACGGCATCGATGACCGCGCCGAGGCCGAAGGATTCGTCGTCAGGATGCGCTATTACGGCCAATACCGACGTCATGCCGGCCGGCGGCGACGCGACAGTGTCCACCGCTCACTCCCCCGCGTCCGGCGCGTGATCGGGCAGACATCCGGGTGGCAAGGGGAACCAGCGCAGCGCCTCGAAATCGGCGGGCAACCCGGTGGGGCCGTCGTCGATCCGGTCCGGCCGGTCCGCCAGCAGCGCTTCCGCGTCCCGGAGATGCTGCGCGAGTGCGTCTTCGCCGAGAGTGGTCGGGTTGTTCGGCCAGCGCAGTACGCCGTCGCCGTCGTAACGGACATCGGCAAGCCGCAGCGGCGCGCGCCCGGGGCCGGCGTGGTGGCGCCACAAGCCGGTGCGCGGATCGAACCGGTAATCGGTCAGCAGCCGGTGGCCTTGCCGGGCCAGCAGGTCGACCGCGTCGACCAGGTAGTCGCGGACGGCGTCGGAAATGAAGTAGTTGAAGTTGATCCGGATCCAGCCGGGTTTGATGCCTTCGCAGCCGAGCCCGATCTCGTGGCGGTAGGCGCGCGAATGCCGCGGGTCGATGGCCAGCAGCCGGTGCCCGTAGGGTCCCGCGCAGGAACACCCGCCGCGGGCTTGGATCCCGAACAGGTCGTTCAGGACCGCGACCACGTAGTTGTGGTGCAGGCGCCGTTCTCCCGCCCGGATCCGGAAGGACACGATGGACAGCCGGCGGGCGTTGTGGCTGCCGAGGATTTCGATGTCCGGATTGGCCTCCCAGCGGCGCAGCGCGTACCGCCACAGCCGTTCCTCCCGTTGCTGGATCAGGTCGGTGCCCACCGCCTGTTTGAGCGCGAACACCAGCCCGGCCCGGATCGACTCGATAATCGCCGGGGTGCCGCCTTCTTCACGGGCGACCGGGTCGTCGAGGTAGCGGTGTCCGACCGGGTCCACGAACGCCACCGTGCCCCCGCCCGGGACGGTCGGGACCGCGTTGCGCACCAGCTCCCGCCGTACGACCAGCACGCCCGGAGTCTGCGGGCCGCCGACGAATTTGTGCGGGGACAGGAAGATCGCGTCCTTGTGGTCGACCCGGCCGGGCGCGGACGGGCGCATCCGGATCGGCACGTACGGCGCGGCGGCGGCGTAGTCCCAGAACGAGAGTGCCCCGTGCTCGTGCAGCAGCGCGGCGATCCGCTCGGTGTCGGTCAGCACCCCGGTGACGTTCGAGGCGGCCGAGAAGCTGCCGATCCGCAGCGGCCGGTCGGCGTAGCGGACCAGCCGCTCGGCCAGCTGGGCGAGATCGATGTGGCCGTCGGCGTCCTCGTCGATGACCACCACGTCCGCGATCGACTCCCGCCACGGCAGTTCATTCGAATGGTGCTCGTACGGGCCGACGAACACCACCGGCCGTTCCCGATCCGGGATCTGCGCGGACAGCCGGTAGCGCGCGTCCAAGCCGGCTGGCACCCGCAGTTCCAGAATGCCGACCAGCTTGTTCACCGCCGCGGTCGCCCCGGACCCGCAGAAAATCACCAGATCGTCCTCGTCGCCGCCGACCGCGTCCCGGATCACCCGGCGGGCGTCTTCCCGCAGCCGGCTGGTCTGCAGCCCGGTGCCGGAACTCTCGGTGTGGGTGTTCGCGTACCGGGGCAAGACCTCCGCCCGGACGAAGTCCTCGATGAACCCGAGCGACCGCCCGGAGGCGGTGTAGTCGGCGTAAGTGATCCGCCGCCGCCCGTACGGGCCGTCCAGCACCTCGCCGTCGCCGATCACCTCGCGGCGGATCCGCTCGACCAGCGGCGAACTCGGCGCCGCCGACGCGTCCGCCGTCGAACGCGGCAGTGCGGCCGTACCGTCCCCCGGCCCCGTCATCGTGCTCATCCGATGCTCCCCACTGGTCCGCGCAGACAGACCCGGCGACCGCCTGGCCACCACATCCTGAGCCTCGCTGGCCCCCGCTGTCCGGGGCCGTTGGTCCTGCACCAGCTGGCCGAAGGACCACCCGGCTTCCCGGGGTTCGCCGCTCGCCAGAGGCGGTGCAGTGCCAGGGCGCTGAAGGCGGGGAGCTCGGCCAGGCCGGCGACAGCGGCTCCGGCCGGTGCCGCCGAAAACGCGCAGTCCGCGCAGCAGCAGGTCGACGAGGATCGCGAGCACCGCGGTTGACACTCGCCGCCGATCGATGACCAAAGACCCGGTACGACCACGACGAGGCCAGCCTAGTATTTACTAGGTAGGTAGTAAATACTAGGAGAGGCGGGAAGATGACCTCACCCGCGCAAGAGCCACGCCGGATCCTCATCGTCGGCGCCGGGCAGGCCGGGCTGCACGCGGCGGCGCGGTTGCGGCACCGGATCCGGCCCGCCGAAGCCGCGATCACCGTGGTGGACTCGCACTCCTACTCGACCTATCAGCCGCTGCTGGCCGAAGCCGCGGCCGGCAGCCTGGAACCCCGGCACGTGGTCGTGCCGCTGCGGCAGGTCCTGCCCGGCGTGGAGGTGCTCACCCGGGCCGTGGTCTCGATCGACCACTCCCGCCGCACCGCCTTCCTGGCCTCCGACGCCGGCGAGCCGGAACCGGTCGGCTACGACGTGCTGATGCTGGCCCCGGGATCGGTGACCCGCGTGCTGCCGGTGCCTGGGCTGGCCGAAAACGGGATCGGCTTCAAGACCGTCGGCGAGGCGATCCACCTGCGCAACCACGTGCTCGCCCAGCTCGACTCCGCAGTCTCGGCCCGCTCGGCCGCCGAACGGCGGCGGGCGTTGACGTTCGTGTTCGTCGGGGGCGGCTACGCCGGTGTCGAGGCGCTGGCCGAACTGCAGGACATGGCGCACGACGCCTGCCGCCACTACCCCGGGATCGAGCCCGCGCAGCTGCATTGGGTGCTGGTGGAGGCGACCGGCCGGATCCTGCCCGAGGTGGGCGAACGGATGGGCCGCTACACCGTCGACCTGCTGCGCCGCCGCGCCATCGACATCCGGCTGAACACCCGGCTGACGTCCGTTGTGGACGGTCACGTGATCCTGGACGACGGCTCGGAGTTCGACGCCGGCACCCTGGTCTGGACCGCCGGAGTGGCCCCGCATCCGCTGCTCAAACAGACCGACCTGCCGCTCGACGAGCGCGGCCGGGTGCGTGCCACCGAATATCTGTCCGTCCAGGACACTCCAGACGCGTGGGCACTCGGGGACTGCGCGACCGTGCCCGACCTGACCGGCGGCCCGGGCGCAGTCTGCCCGCCCAGCGCACAGCACGCTGTCCGGCAAGCTCGAGTGGCCGCCGACAATGTGCTCGCCGCGCTGCGCGGCCGCGCGCTGACGCCGTACCGGCACACGTCGGCCGGATCGGTTGCCAGCCTCGGGCTGTACCAGGGCGTCGCGCAGATCTACCGGCTTCGGCTGCACGGCTTCCCGGCCTGGCTGGCACACCGCACCTACCACTTGCTGGCGCTGCCCACCTGGAACCGGCGGCTGCGGGTGGTCGCCGACTGGACGCTGGCCCTGTTGTTCCCGCGGGAGATCGTTTCCCTGGACGCACTGGAGCACGCGCACGACGAATTCGCCGCCTCGGCGGAAGCGGCCGGCCGGAGGTAAGGCGCGGACCGGTTGGCGCGCACCGAGGCCGGGATCCCGGCGCGGGCGCCTGTCGCCGGTTTCCCCGGCTTGGGCGAGACCGGACTGCTCGACGCCGCCTGCGCGTCTCGCCTCGTCGCGGCCCCGGACCGCCTGGCCGCCGAATAGCCACCGCCAGCCCGCGACCAGCATGGCCGCGAACACCACGACCCACATCGCCAGCGCCGCCCATGCCTCGCCGGCGCCGAGCGCGACCAGCCAGTGCGTGCCGGTCGCGTGCCCCAGCTGGTCGCTGGCCACGCCGTACATGCCTGCCGGGAACACGATGCTCCACAGTGCGCTCTCGTAGCGCAGCGGCACCCGCCGCACCAGGTGCCGCCACCCGCCAAGGGCTACCAGCAGTGGGATCAGCCAGCTGCAGAACGACCACGACACCAGCGACACATCCGCGAGAATCCCGCGGGACAGGAGGCCATCGGGGAGGTCGAGCAGCCGGGCGCCGGCCAGCGTCGTGATCGCCGCGGCACCCATGAAAACCCAGTACGGCGGGACCAGATCCGCCGCCGCGACCGGCCGCACCAGCAACCGGGCCAACCCGAGACCGGCCAGCAGCAGGTACAGCACCAACCCGATCGCCCAGCACACCGACCCGACGATCGCCAGGAGGGCGGCCGGCCCGAACGACGCCAGCGTGGCGGCGGACACGGCGATGGACTGGGTGCCGACGACCCAGATGAACCAGGTGCCGTTGACCTGGTCCAGGCTCGGACGCCGGCGCGGGTCGGCGATCAGCCCCAGTGGCACTCCGTAGCCGAGCACCACCCAGCTCACCACACCCGCGACCAGCAGCACGGCGGCCAGCCGATGCCATCCGGCAGCCGCCAGCCGGGCGGCCAGCACGTTCGACGCGGCCACGAAGGTGAGGAACGCGAACCCTCGCGGACTGACCGCGTCGGCCAGCATTCGCCGAGGCCACCGCAGCAAGCGCCACCCGGACACGGCGATCAGCCCCAGATAGCCGATCAGCCCGATCAGCAGCAGCGCGACCGACACGGACGGCAGGCCATCTTCGGCAAGGGCCGTGGACACGATGCCGGTGGCCATGACGAAAGCGAACACGCCCGGGTTGAGACCGCGCACGACCCGCCCGTATCCGGCCCGCCTGGGGCGGGTTGCTCGCGACGTTCGCTGATCCATGCGGTCGCTCCGCTGCCGGCCGCGTCAGGCCGTCCGACCGGAGTCCGGGGCCAGCCACTCGACGAGGACGGCCGCCTGGCTGTGCTCGAGATCCCGCGTCGCGGTCAGCAACGTCAGGTCGTGTTGACGGGCGACCAGGCGAAGGTGCCGGGCGGCCTCTCGTCGCGGGGACTCGCCGAGCTCGGCCAGGTAGCGGCGGCGGAACTCGGCGAACCGCGCGGGGTCATGCCCGTACCAATGGCGCAGCTCGGTGGACGGCGCCACCTCGCGCAGCCACTCGTCCAGGTGCGCGTTCTCCTTGCGCATCCCTCGCGGCCACACGCGGTCCACCAGCACCCGCACCCCGTCCGACCGGGCTGGCTGGTCATAAATTCTGCGACAAGCGATGTGCGTATTCACGGCACTCTCCTTCCCCGCGCCCGCAGGCAACCTCCTGCCCTCGCCATTTTATCCAAACTGAATTGTATAAACTGCCCGCGGTGACCCGGCTCCCATCCCCAGTGTCCACCCAACCAAGGCGGCGGTCCATGCGAGACGATCGCCGGAATCCGGTGCCGAACTCGGCGGCACCGGACGATCCCGGCGCCCGACCGGCCGGTTCTCCAAGTCCGTGAAGGGGTCCTTGAGGGAATCGGATTCCCTCAAGGACCCCTTCACGGACTTAAGTAAACGGACATTTGAACCTCAATAGGTCATTTAGCTGGCCTAGGTGTCCGTGATAGACGCTCAGCAGACCGAGCCGACCCCGCGTTGAGTTCCCGGCAATTCCCGTGCTGACCGCCGGACGGGTCCCGCCTCGGCCTCCGCTCCGGCCGTCAGCCGGCCAGCAGCACCCCGACGAACAACGCCGCCAGCGCGCTCACGCCGGTGAGCGCGCCGAACACGGCCAGCCCGGCGCTACTGCGGGCGCGGCTGTGCAGAAACGCGGTAATCCCGGAGAGGGCGACGACCGCGAGCTTGACGATCAGCGTGGTCCGGTAACTCCCGGTGTCTTTGTCCGCCTCGGCCAGGATGTTCCACCCGCCGGTCGCCACCAGCACCGCGAACGCCGGCCAGGCGACCTGGTTGAACCGCCGCGCGGCCGCCGCGGGCACCTGGGCGCCGAGCCCGCGCAGCACGGGGACCAGTGCGGCGAGGGTCAGCTGCCCGCCGACCCAGACAGTGGCGGCCAGCACGTGCAGGAACAGCCGGACCGTGTCCCAGGACACCGCGAGCATGACAGTCGACCCTCCCCTTCCGGCAGTCCGGCTGCGGAGGACCTCCGGCCCTACCGCACCCGCCAGCCGCACCGTACTCTCCTCTTGTTTATACGAATCTTGTAGTAAAAACGGGACGGCCGTGATCGACCACGAACCAGAGCACCCGCCGCAGTACCGGCGGCTGCCGCTGACCGAACGCCAGGGCGCGTCGCCGCGCCGGCGTCGCCACGCCCTGGCCGCGAGTCTGGTCGCCGGCTACCTGATCGCCGCCGGCGGCGCGGTGATCGCGCACGGCGTGCTGGCCATGCCGGAATGGCTGGCGCTGCATCTGCTGGTGCTCGGTGCGGCCAGCAACGCCGTACTGGTCTACAGCCGGCACTTCGCCCAAGCTCTCCTGCATGCCCGGCCCGGCCCCGAATGGCCGGCCAACGCCCGCCTGGCCGCGTTCAACGCCGGCGCGCTCGCTGTGCTGACCGGGATGACCACTCGGCTGCTCTGGCTCGTGACCGCCGGAGCCGCGCTGGTGGTCCTCGCCGTGCTCGCGCACACCGCCGCGCTGATCGCCATGACGCGGGCCGCCAACCTCTCCGGGCGGCTGCGGGTCGTCGTCCGGTACTACGTCGCCGCCGGATTCTGCTTGATCATCGGCGGCACGCTAGGCGGGCTGCTCGGCGACGGCGCGATCCGCCCCGCAGAGTGGCAGCAGGCGGTGCGCCTGGCGCATGCGCACCTGAACCTGCTGGGCTGGCTGGGCCTGGTGGTCATCGGCACGCTGTTCATGCTGTGGCCGGCCGTGCTGCGCACGCGCATGCCCGACACGGCGCCGCGGACTGCCCGGCAGGTCCTGGCGGTCACCGTGACCGGTCTCGCGATTGCGGTGACCGGTGCGGTCCTCACCGGATGGCGGCCCGCAGCACATTGGCTGGCCGTCGCAGGCATGGTCGGCTATAGCGCGGGTGTCGCCTACGCGTTGGTCCCCGCGATCCGCGAGATGCGGGCCAAGGCGCCACGCACAGCCGCGCCGGTGGCACTGCTGGCCGGCAACGGCTGGCTGCTCACCGCGCTGGCTATCGATATCGCCGGCCTCGCCATGGGCAGTTCCGCCGCGGACGACCTGCTCGGCCGTCTCCTGGTCCCGGTGCTCGGCATCGGCACCGTCGCCCAGATCCTGACCGGCGCGCTCGTCTTCCTCATCCCGGTGACCGTGGGCGGCGGGCCGACGGGCAATCGGCGATTGACCGAGGTCCTGGAGTACGCCTGGCTGCCCCGGGCCGTCCTGGGCAACCTTGGCGTGCTCTTGCTCGTCCTGCCCGCCGCCGGCGCTCTGCGAATGCTGGCCTGGGCGTTGGTGCTGGCCGGGTTCGGCTCGTTCCCGGCGCTCGTGATCGCGGCCCTCCGGCGCTCTGCGAATGCTGGCCTGGGCGTTGGTGCTGGCCGGGTTCGGCTCGTTCCCGGCGCTCGTGATCGCGGCCCTGGCGACGCGGCGCCGGACGGGCCCGGCCGACACCGCCGAGCCTGCCAAGCCGGCCCGGCGGCTGGCTGGCCACGAACTCCTGGCCGTCACCAGCGTCGCGGCCGTGCTGGCGGTGCTCTCCTTGGTGAGTGCCGGAGCCTGGCCCGGACAGCATCACGACGACGCGGTGCCGACGGCCTCGTCCAGCATGCCGGTGGCAGTGAGCTTGACCGAGTTCGCCGTCACCCCGGCGGCGATCACCGTGGCCCCGGGCACGGACCTGGTGCTGACCGTGCGCAATGCCGGCCGGATGAGCCACGACCTGAAACTGGACGGCCGGCACGGCACCGGCACGTTGGCGCCGGGCCAGCAGGAAACCGTCGACTTCGGCGTCGTCACCCGGGACGAACAGGCTTGGTGCACCATGCCCGGCCACCGCCAAGCCGGCATGACCCTCGCCATCCGCGCCACCACGGCCCCCGCTGCCTCGGCCATCGCCCAACAGCCCGGCCCGGCCATGGCCGGCATGGACATGAACGCGGTCCCGCCACCGACCTGGCGGCCTTACGACCCGACCCTGCGACCGGCCCCCGGCGGCACCGAACACAACCTCACCCTGCGCGTCGAACAGACCACCGTCGAGGTCGCACCCGGTGTGCGCCAACAGGTCTGGACCTATAACGGCACCGTGCCCGGACCGTTGCTGCACGGCCGCGTCGGCGACCTGTTCACCGTACGCGTGATCAACAGCAGCGACATGCCGCACTCCATCGACTTCCACGCCAGCCAGATCAGCCCCGACGCCGCGATGCGGCCCATCCCGCCGGGAGGCGAACTGACCTACTCCTTCCGCGCCGAGCACGCCGGAATCTGGCTCTACCACTGTGCGACCGCACCGATGATCCAGCATCTGGCGATGGGCATGTACGGCGCGGTCGTGATCGACCCGCCCACGCTGGCGCCCGCCGAGGCGTCCGAGGTGCTCCTGCAGTCCGAGTTCTACCTCGGCCAGGGCGGCGGCGTGCCGGCGATGTCGCAGCTGCTCGCCGCGGACCCGAATCTCGTGGTGTTCAACGGATACGCCAACCAGTACCGCTCCGCGCCGATCCACGTCCGCGCCGGAGCGCGCATCCGGCTGTGGGTACTCGACGCCGGCCCCAGCGAACCCAGCGCTTTCCACGTCGTCGGAGCCCAGTTCGACACCGTCTTCAAGGAAGGCGGCTACCAACTGCGGCCCGGGAACGCCGTCGACGGCGCCGCCCAGGAACTGGACCTGCAACCAGGAGAAGGCGGCTTCGTGGAGCTGACCCTCCCCCAGCCCGGCACCTACCCCGTCATCACGCACCGGCTCGCCGACGCCGAACGCGGTGCCATGGGCAGCATCGTCGCCGGCTCCTGAATGCCAGCCGCGCAGACCGTTTACCCGATTCGGGAAACTGAAGCGACCACCTCCCCGCGCGGCGCGCGACTTCGTGATTCATTGGCAGCGCGCGATTGTTTGCCCGGCGGCGTGGCGGGTACCAAAAGGTTGACCCCGGACCACAGCTGCGGACCACGCCGTCGGACGGAGCCAGACGGGCGCACGCTGCGGGCAGGGTCGAGGACCGCCATGACCTACCGCCCTTCTACCGTCGCCGCTCCGCGGGGCGAGCCGCTCCCGCTGCTGCGCGCGTTGATCGACATGGCCGACACACTGGCCGACGACTACGAATTGGTGAACAGCCTGCACCGCCTGGCCGAGTCGTGTGTGACGTTGTTCAGCGCCTCGGCCGCCGGCCTGATGGTGGCCGACCGGCGCGGCGCGCTCACCGCCGTCGTCGCGTCCGAGCCGGGCGCGCACCGCCTCGATCTGCTGCAGCAGCACAGCGGGCACGGCCCCTCGGTCGATGCCCACCGCTTAGGCGCACCGATCCGCGTGGACAACCTGAAATACGCCTCCGCGAAATGGCCGCTGTTCGCCGCCGAAGCACTCGCCGAAGGATTCCAGTCGGCATACGCACTTCCTTTGCAGAGAAGGGCAGACGCGGTCGGCGCGCTCACCTTGCTCGGCCGCGAAAACACCACGCTGCCACCCGACGAGCTGCACGAGGCCCGTGCCTTGACCGAGATCACCGCGATCGGAATCGTGCACGAGCGAGAGATCCGGGAGTGCCACCGATTGTCCGAGCAGCTGCAGAACGCACTCAACACCCGGGTCGTCATCGAGCAGGCGAAGGGCGTCCTCGCGCACGCCGGGCAGATCCCGATGCAGGAGGCGTTCGCACAGCTGCGCCACTACTGCCGCCGCAACCAGCAGCAAATGACCACCATCGCCACGATGCTCGCTACCAACGCCCTGTCGCCCGAAGAAATTCTCGGCGACTAGGAGACGGCAGGACGCTGTCTCACCGAACGCGTCGCCACCGCGGAACACGAACGCGCCAGCGCCGGACTGGCCGCCGCCCTCGTCGCGATGTCCTGCCGCGGCGCGCTCAGCCGCCGACCGGAGCGGTGAGCAGGCCGACGATCAGGTCGACCAGTTCCCCGTCGCCGACCGACGAGTCCGCCGCCGATTCACCGGGAAGGCGGGCGCGTTCGCGGTCGGCGAGCAAAGCGAACAGCACGGTCGGGAGAACGCGCAGCCGACGCTTCCGGAGCGCGGGCGGCATGGGGGCCAGCGCGCGGTCGAGGCTGGTGACGATCATCCGGACAGACGCCCGCTCCGCTCGGCGGAGGTTCTCCGCCGCGGACAGCGACGAGTGGGCGCGAACCTGCTCGAGGAAGCGGGCGTAGTGAGTGGCGCCGTGTTCGTAGGGAATCGCGAGCATCGGCTGCACCAGTGCGGACACCAGGGCCCGAACGTCCGGTTGCGCACCCGTCGCCTCGTATTCCGCGAGCATCTCCCGGCGGCGCTGTTCGAGTGCGGAGATGCGGTAGTCGGCAACCGCGCTGATCAGGCCGTCGCGAGTGCCGAAGTAGTACTGCACGGCCGAGTTGTTGCGCTGACCGGCCGCGATCGCGATGTCGCGCAACGGCACCTCGACTCCGCGCTCGGCGATCAATCGCTCCGCCGCGACGATGATGCGCTCTCTGGCGTCCGGACCGGTCACCGGTCCAGATTAGAGCATGTCTCACCTGGTGCTGTCGTGATGCCTGGGCGGTCGGCGGCCAGTTTGCCGGTCTGTCCGTGAAGGTCCCCATGAGGGAATCCAAGTCCCTGAGGGGGCCCTTGACGGACAAACCAGCGGGCCGTTCGGCGTGCACCGCCTGAGACAAGCTCTTAGCGCCCAGCGAATGATTCCTTGACTTTTAAGCATGAACGCTTAACGCTGGCCATCATGACGATGGACTTGTTTCGGTTGCCCGGAGCGGTGGCCGTGGTGACTGGCGCCGGTCGCGGAATCGGAGCGGCCTCGGCGGTCGCGCTCGCCGAAGCCGGCGCGGACGTGGTGCTCAGCGCGCGCACCGAAAGCCAGCTGACCGAGGTCGCCGGCCGGGTGGAAGCGCTCGGCCGGCGTGCGGTCGTGGTGCCCGCTGATCTTTCCGATCCCACTGCTGCGGCCGGTCTCGCGCAGACCGCCGTCGACCAGCTCGGACGGCTCGACGTGGTGGTGAACAACGTGGGCGGCACCTTGCCGAACACGTTCCTCACCACGACGACGGAGTTTCTCGACGAAGCGTTCCGGTTCAACGTGACCACCGCCCACGCGCTGACTCAAGCGGCGGTTCCCCATCTGCTGGCGAGCGGCGGCGGTTCGGTGGTGAACATCTCGTCGGTCATGGGCAAGCTCGCCGGGCGCGGTTTTCTCGCGTACGGCACCGCGAAGGCGGCCCTGGCGCACTACACTGAACTCGCCGCGGTCGACCTCGCACCGCTGATCCGGGTCAACGCCATCGCCGTGGGATCGACCCTGACCTCGGCGCTGGAGATCGTCGCGAACGACGAGAAGATCCGCACCAAGATGGAAGCGGCGACCCCGCTGCGCCGGTTGGGCAAGCCGGAGGAAGTCGCTGCCGCCGTGGTATTCCTGGCTTCGCCCGCCTCCGGCTACACGACCGGATCGCTGCTGCGGGTCGACGGCGGGATCGGCGCCCCCAACCTCGAACTCGGCCTCCCGGACCTCACCAGCCCGAACGCCTGACGGAGCCGGGCCGCCCGCTGTCGGCGAAGGGCCCCTTGCGGGACTTGGATTCTCGCAAGAGGCCCTGCACGGACTTCACCCGCGCCGGCCGCGCGTCAAGTCGGGCAGAACGACGCAACCTGCCGTGAGACCCGCGAACGAGAGACCTTCGGCTCTGCACGGCCATCAGCGTTGCGCGTTGCCTTGGAGGCGGCGCCGGGCCGGCTCGGCCGGTGCTCAGCGGAGCGCGGTCGCGCCAGCGTCGCTCGAGGCACGGCGAACCTGCCGCGCCGCTCGGCCTGTTCTGAGCAAGGAGAGCCCGATGAACGTGCACCACCCCGAGCGGGTCACCGCGACGACGGCGGCCCGCGACGCGATCGCCGCGTTGCGAGCCGCCCGCGGCCCGGTGATGTTCGTCCAGTCCGACGGCGGCCGCGGCGGCAGTGTCCCGTTGTGCTTTCCCGCCGGCGAGTTCCTCGTCGACCCTCACGACGTCCTGCTCGGTCAGATCGACGGCGCCGCCTTCTACCTCGACGCCCGGCTCGACGAGGAATGGGGGCACGGGAACTACGTTCTCGACGTCGCCGACGGCGAGCCCGAAACCTTCTCCCTGCCCGCTGGCTCCCACCGTCACTTCGTCACCCATGTGCAACTCGAACAAGGCGTCTCGTAGCAGCCGACCGGCATAGGCGGGAATCATGACCGGGGACAGCACGCGGATAACCTGGCACACCACGACCATCGAAGGCCGGCCCGCTCATTACGGCACCGGCGGCCACGGTGACCACGTCGTGTTCCTGCACGGCTGGGGCATCGCCGACCGGGCCTGCACGAAAGCGCTGCAAAGTCTCGCCGCCAGCGGTCTCGCCGTCCACGCGCCCGCGCTACCCGGATTCGGCGGCACCGCGGAACTTCCGCGCGCCGAACGGGACCTGCGCGGCTACGCGCGCTGGGTCGCGTCCTTCATCGCTCGCATCGGGGTGCCCAGCCCGGTGACGCTCATCGGGTATTCGTTCGGCGGCGGCGTCGCGATCCGCACCGCGCACGACAGCCCGGAGCTCGTGCGGCGCCTGGTGCTGGTCAACTCGATCGGCGGGTCGTCCTGGGCCGACGGCCGCGGCGTCGTGAAAGCCCTCGCCGAGCGCCCGCTCTGGGACTGGGGACTGCATCTGCAGGCCGACCTGATGCCGGGGCGGCAGATCACCCGGGTGCTGCCGGTCGTGCTGCGCGATCTCGTCCCGAACCTGGCGCGCGCGCCCGGAGCCATCCTGCACGTCGCCCATCTGGCGCGCACGGCCGACCTGACCGACGAACTGGCGGAGCTGAACCGCCGCCGGCTGCCCATCGTGATCGTATGGAGCAGACAGGACAACGTGATCCCGGCCGCCACACTGCGCTCCTTGCGCACCAGCCTGGGCGACCCGCGGCTGGTCACGGTGCCCGGCGGGCACACGTGGCTGATGGCCGAGCCGAAGCGATTCGGCGAAGTCATCACCAATATCCTCGCCTTCCCCGACCAGCCGCCTGGCGCCGCCTGAGCGCTGTCGCCGGTCGGTGAACCCGCGACCACCTGACTTCGCGGCTGGCTCGACCCGCCACCGGCTGGCCGCTGTCCGGTTAGGGTCCAACGTCCTCCCGGGGAGGTCTTCAGTCCCTGACTCGCGCGCGAGCTTTGTCGGTATCCTGCTCCGCTCAGGAAACGGTCAGCGAAGCCAACGGCAAACCGAGGTGCGTTGTGCTGGTTCGACTCGAGCGTGCGATGGTCTGCTCCTGCGTTCTCCTGCTCTTCGCGCTTGGCCCCGCGCTGCCGGGCCCGCCGTTCGGCGCGGAAGGGGCGAGCCGGACCAAACCTCGGTCGACCCGCTACGGACGCCGGGTCCGGCGCGTCTCCGCGAGCGCCGGAAGTGCGCTTCTCGCGCTTTTCCTGCGCGTTCGAGCGGTGCGACAGAGGGCTGCGCGGAACAGCCGCCCCGCCCTGGTGCCACGGCTCGCGATTTCCCGCGTCCCGGTCGAAGACCTCCCGCTCGACGCTCTGTATCTCGCCTGGCAAATGAGCTACCTGCAGCTCCGGCAGACCGACGGTACCGCCGCGGCCACCATCATCACCGCCCGTCAGTCCTATTTGGATGAACTAGAACGCCGTGACCGGAATGGTTTTCTGCGCTGGCTCGACCGCGGAGCGACCGCCACCAGCGACCCGCGCGAGTTCATCCACGACTCGCGCACCAGCGGGAAGAACCGCTATCGCGCCGCCTGACCTCCGGCCGGACGCCCGCGGCCGGATCGGCTGGCGCCTGGCCCGGGTGCCGGCTGCCTCGCGGTGCTAGCTCGGCGCGTGCTCGCGGACCCTGGCCCGTGCGGACTCTCGGAGCAGGCGGGTCAGCCGGTCGAGCCCCGGATCGCCACGCCGGGCGGTACGGCAGGCGGCGAACAGGTGGCGGCTCAGCGGGCTGCGCACTCGGGCGAGGCGGACGCCGCGCGGGACCGCGGCGACGGCCAGGTCGGGCACCAGCGCGACACCCGCGCCCGCGGCGACCAGCTCGAGCTGCGCGGCGAAGTCCGCCGACTCCGCGACCACGCGCGGACGGAAGCCGGCCAGGCCGCACGCCCGCTCCACCATGTCGAAACAGGTCAAGTCCCCCGGCGGCGCGAGCCAGGAGTGGGCGTCGAAGGCGACCAGGTCGACCTCCGCGGCGGCCGCCGGGTCGTCTTCCGGCAGCGCCAGCCAGACTTGCTCGACGGCAAGAGGATCGGCGTCGACGCCGTCCGGCAGGGTGCGCGGCACGTTCGAGTACGAGTGGATTACCGCCAGGTCGGCGCGTCCGGCTACCAGCGCTGCCAACGCGTCCTCGGGCTCCGGTGTCGCCAGGGACAGCTCTATGGCCGCGTCTTCAACTCGCAGCCGGCTCCACGCATCGGCGACGAATGTCCGCGCGGCCGAGGGAAAAGCGACAAGTCGGTACGAGCCGGTGGCACCGCGGCGAAGGGCGTCCACTTCGAGCTCGGCAAGGGAGAGCCGGTCGAGAACGTCTCGGCCGTGAGCGGCCAGCAGCCTTCCCGCGGGAGTGAGCGCCAGCCGTCTGCCCTGGCGCTCGGTGAGCGTGATCCCGAGCTCCCGTTCCAGAGCGCTGAGCTGCATGGAAATCCCGGGCGCGGTCAGGTGCAGTTCCCCGGCGACCGCGGCGAGCGTGCCGAGCCGGTCCAGCGCCGCGAGCATCCCGAGCTTCCGGACATCTATCATCAGTCCAGCTTAGGTGATAACTAAGAATAATTCACTAGTGCTGAAGTGTCGCTCGGCGCAGGCTGGGACGATGAAGATGGATCGTGGCGTGGCCGCCGGGCTCGGCGTCGTGGTGCTGTGGGCCAGCGCCTTCCCGGCAATCCAGGTCGCGGCTCCCGACCTCGGGGTGGTCGGGCTGTCGGTCGTGCGGCTGGCGGTGGCCGCAGCCGGCTTGCTCGTCGCCGCCGTGTTCACCCGAGTACGGCTTCCGCGACTACCGGACCTGGGCTGGATCATCGTCGCCGGCTTCTTCGGCATGACCGCCTACCAGCTGCTGCTCAACGAAAGCGAACTGCAGGTGCCCGCGGGTACCGCGAGCATGATCGTGGCGGCTGCCCCGCTGGTGTCCGTGGCGGTGGCGCGGTTGCTGTTCCGGGAGCGGATCACCCGGGCCACGATGATCGGCAGCGCGGTGGCGCTGTCCGGGGTCGCGATCGTCTGCCTCTCCCGGGCAGGGGTATCGGTGCCCGCCGCGGTGTGGATCGCCGTGGCCGCGATGGTCGTGCAGGGCATCTACCACCCGTTGCAGCGACCGTTGCTCCGCCGCTACAGCGGCCTGGAGGTGGCGACCTACACGATGGTCGCCGGCACGGCGATGACCCTGCCGCTTCTGCCCAGCGGCTGGTCCGAGCTTTCCGGCGCGACGGCAGGCGGCTGGCTCGCGGCGATCTACCTCGGGCTCCTCCCCTCGGCCCTCGGCTTCGTGCTGTGGGGGGTCGCTGTCGGACGGCTCCCGGTCGCAGTGTCCACCTCGCTGCTGTACCTGGTTCCGCCGGTCGCCGTCGTCATCGCCTGGATCTGGCTGGGGGAAGTGCCGCTCTTCACCGAATTGACCGGTGGCTTGGTGGTGCTCCTGGGCGTCGTCGTTATCTCGCAAGGCCAGCGTCTCCTGGACCGCCTGCGCGCGTCCCAACGGAAGGAGACGCAGGCCCGCGTGCGTCTTCCACGCTGACACCGGAGTGCTGACGCGTGAACGCAAGGCATCGCCGCAGCGCGCTCGCGGCCGGCGGTATCAGGAATCAGCCGAGCACCACCGAGAACTGCGATCGCGGCGCGAGTTCGCCGATCACCGGATGCCCCGGAACTTCCCCGGCCACCAGCAGCCCGCCCGAGGTCTGCGCGTCGGCGAGGAGCAGGGCCTCCTCCTCGCTGACCCGGGACAGGTCCGCGTGCGGGCGGACCCAGTCGAGGTTGCGCCGCGTGCCGCCGCTGACATAGCCGTCCCGCAGGGCGTCGCGCGCGCCGTCGAGGTACGGCACCGCGGCGGGATCCACCCGGGCGGTCACTCCGCTGGCCCGGGCGAGTTTGTGCAGGTGGCCGAGCAGCCCGAACCCGGTCACGTCGGTGGCGCACACCGCGCCCGCGGCCACCGCGGCGCGTGCCGCGCGGTCGTTCAGTTCGGTCATCGCGGCGATCGCCTGCGGGAACCGTTGCCCGGTGGCCTTGTGCCGGGTGTTGAGCACGCCGATGCCGAGCGGCTTGGTCAGGGTGAGCGGAACGCCGGGGCGGCCGGAATCGTTGCGCAGCAGGCGATCCGGATCGGCGACGCCGGTCACCGCGAGACCGTACTTGGGCTCCGGGTCGTCGACGCTGTGTCCGCCGGCGAGGTGGCAAGCAGCAGCCGAGCACACGTCGAGTCCGCCGCGCAGCACCTCCCGGGCGAGGTCGAACGGCAGCACCTCGCGCGGCCAGCCCAGCAGGTTGACCGCGACGACCGGCGTGCCGCCCATCGCGTACACGTCCGAGAGCGCGTTGGCGGCGGCGATGCGGCCCCAGTCGTACGGGTCGTCGACCACCGGGGTGAAGAAGTCAGTGGTCGCGATCAGCGCGGTGCCGCCGGAAATGCGTACCGCCGCCGCGTCGTCGCCGGCGCCGAGGCCCACCAGCAGTTCGCCGGCCGCGCCCGCGGGCGGGGCGACGGCGAGTCCGCGGACCATGTCCTCCAGTTCGCCGGGCGGGATCTTGCACGCGCAGCCACCGCCGTGCGCATAGTGCGTCAGCCGGGTTGTCGTCGTCATCGTGCCTATCGTGCTCGCCCTGCGGGCTGGGCGCGACCTTGGCAGGATGGCAGGCATGCCCCAAGGAGGCGTCTCCGGCCTGGTGGCCGGCGCGGTCTTCAAAACCGTTGAGCGGCAGGTGCTGCCGCTGGCGGGTTCGATTCCCGTCCGCCTCCGCCAGGGAGCCCGGCGGTGACCGATCCGCGCCGGGCGATTCCGCGTACCGACGTGCTGCTCGCCGAACCGAGCATCGCGGACGCGGCGCGACACCTCGGGCGGCGACGGGTGAAAGCCGTCGTCGCCGCTTCTCAGCAGCGGGCGCGAGACGGCGAGATCACGCCAGCAGCGGTGGTCGAGGACGTGCTGGCCCACCTGCCCGGACAAGTTTCCTCGCTGCAGCCGGTGCTCAACGCCACCGGCGTGATCGTCCACACGAACCTGGGGCGCGCCCCGCTTTCGGCCGCCGCGCTGGAGGCGGTCGTAGCCGCGGCCGGGACGACGGACGTCGAGTTCGACCTCGCGGCCGGCAACCGGGCGCGGCGCGGGCGAGGAGCGCTGGCAGCGTTGCGCGAAGCCGCGCCCGACGCGGGCGCGGTGCATGTAGTGAACAACAACGCGGCCGCGCTGCTGCTGTGCGCGCTGACGCTCGCGCCCGGCCGCGAGATCGTGGTGAGCCGCGGCGAACTCGTGGAAATCGGCGACGGGTTCCGGATCCCGGATCTGCTCGCCTCGACCGGCGCGCGGCTGCGCGAGGTCGGCACGACCAACCGCACCCGGGTCTCGGACTACGAGTCCGCGATCGGTCCCGAGACCGGATTCGTGCTCAAGGTGCATCCGTCGAACTACCGGGTCAGCGGGTTCACGTCGGAGGCGACGGTGGCCGAACTGGCCGGACTCGGCGCGCCGCTGGTCGTGGACATCGGCTCTGGCCTGCTTGCCCCGCACCCCCGGTTGCCCGGCGAACCGGACGCGGCGACCGCCCTGCGCGCCGGCGCCGACCTGGTCACCGCCAGCGGCGACAAACTGCTCGGCGGACCGCAAGCCGGATTGCTGCTCGGCGACGCGGAACTCGTCGCACGATTGCGGCGGCATCCGGCGGCACGGGCGTTGCGGGTCGACAAACTGACCCTCGCCGCGCTGGAAGCGACCTTGCGCGGTCCGCGCAGCCCGGTGCGGGAGGCGCTGGAGGCGGACGCGGCCAGTCTGCGCGAACGCGCCGCAGCGCTCTGCGCGGAGCTGACCGGGGTGCCCGCCGAGGTGGTGCCCTCGGTCGCGACGGTCGGCGGCGGCGGCGCTCCGGGAGTGGAACTGCCGAGTGCGGCCGTCGCGCTGCCGGAGCGCTACGCCGCCGCGTTGCGCCAGGGCAAGCCGCCGGTGGTCGGCCGGCTCGTGCACGGAAAATGCCTGCTGGACTTGCGGACGGTGCCGCCGGCCGAAGACGTCCGCCTGGCCGCCGCGGTGCGCCGATGCGGGTGATCGCCACCGCCGGGCACGTGGACCACGGCAAATCGGCCCTCGTGCGGCGGCTGACCGGAATGGAACCGGACCGCTGGGCCGAGGAGCGGCGGCGCGGGCTCACCATCGACCTCGGGTTCGCCTGGACCGCGATCGGCGGCGAGCCGGTCGCCTTCGTCGACGTCCCCGGGCACGAACGGTTCGTGCCGAACATGCTCGCCGGAGCCGGCCCGGCGCCGGCGGTGCTCTTCGTCGTGGCCGCGGACGAGGGCTGGATGCCGCAGTCGGCCGAGCACCTGGCGGCGCTCGACGCGTTCGGCGTCCGCCGGGGTCTGCTCGCGGTCACGAAGGCCGATCGCGCCGATCCCGGCCCGGCGGCCGCGGCGGCCTCGCGCGAACTGTCCGCCACGGCGCTGGGCGAACTGCCCGCGGTCGCGGTGAGCAGCACGACTGGCGAAGGAATCGACCGCTTGCGCGACGCACTGGCCGCGCTCATGGCCAGCCTGCCCCAGCCCGATCCGGGCGCCGACCTGCGGCTGTGGCTCGACCGGGCGTTCACGGTGGCGGGCGCGGGCACCGTCGTGACCGGGACCCTCGCCGCGGGCACCATCGCCGTCGGCGACGAACTGGTCTTGAACGGCAAGACAGTGAGTGTCCGGGGCCTGCAAGCCCTCGGCGAAGACCGCCCGCGGGTGCACGGCGCAGCTCGGGTGGCGGTGAACCTGCGGGGAGTCTCCCGAGACGAGGTCCGGCGCGGCGACGTTCTGCTCGCTCCGCACGCGTGGCGCACGACCGAGACGCTCGACGTCCGGGTGCGCGGCGCTGCGTCGGAAAGCCTGCACCGCGAACTGGTTCTCCACGTAGGCACCGCCGCGGTGCCAGCGCACGTCCGTCCGCTCGGGACCGATACGGCCCGGCTCGCGCTGCGCCGCCCGCTGCCGCTGCGGATCGGCGACCGGGGACTGCTGCGCGACCCCGGCGAGCACGCCATTCCGGCTGGAGTGGACGTGCTGGACGTCTGCCCGCCGCCGCTCGGCCGGCGCGGCGCCGCGCGGGCGCGGGCGGCGGAACTGGCAGTTCCGGACCTCGCTGCCGAACACCTGCGTCGCCGAGGATTCGTCCCGGCCGCGGAATTCCGCGCGATCGGCCTCGCCCCCGCCGGGCTGCGGATCGGTTCCTGGCTGGCTGACCCGCAGCGGTTCGCCCGGCTGAAGGAAGAAACCCGGTCGGTCGTCGCGGCGTGGAGCCGGGCCCACCCGGTCGACGCCGGGATGCCCGCCGAAGCGTTGCGCCAGCGGCTCGGGCTTCCCGCCGCCGAACTGCTCGCGCCGTTGCTGGACGGCCTGCACCAGGAGGGCGGCCGCGTACGGCTGCCGGGCAGCGGGCTGGCCCCGTGGCTCGAGGCCGCGCTGGACGCGCTCGACCGCCGGTTCGCCGAGCAGCCCTTCCGCGCTCCGGAAGCCGCCGAGCTGAGCGAACTCGGCCTGGGCAAACGAGAACTCGCGGCGGCAGTGCGGCACGGCCGGCTGACCGAGATCGCGGCCGGGGTGGTGCTCGGCCCGGACGCGCTGCGCCGCGCGGCGGAAGTGCTGCGGCAGATCGAGCAGCCGTTCACGGTGTCGGCGGCGAAGCGGGCGTTGCAGTCGACCCGCCGGGTGGCGGTGCCGTTGCTGGAACGGCTGGACGCGGCCGGCCGGACGGTGCCCCTGGCAGACGGAACCCGTCGCGCCCGCTGAGCCTGCGCGAGCTGGCGAACAGGATTACCTTGGCAAGCATGGGTGTCCGGCAGTGGATCCAGAGCTGGCCGGTGTACCGGCAAGCCGCCGGACCGGATCGGCTGGCCCGCGGGGCCGCGGCGAAATCGCGCGGCTCCGAGCAGTGGCACGCGCGCACGAAAGACGCCGACCGGGTGGTGCGGTCGGTGTGCCCTTACTGCGCGGTCGGCTGTGGGCAGCAGGTGTTCGTGCGCGACGGGCGCGTCACCCAGATCGAGGGCGACCCCGATTCGCCCATCTCCCGGGGCCGGCTCTGCCCTAAGGGCTCGGCCAGCAAACAGCTGGTGACCAGCCCGTCTCGGGTCACCGAGGTGCTCTACCGCCGCCCGTACGGCACCGAATGGGAGCACCTTCCGCTCGACCAGGCGATGGACATGATCGCCGAGCGGGTCCTGCGCACCCGTGCCGAAACCTGGCAGGAGACCGACGAGAACGGCGTGCGGCTGCGGCGCACGCTCGGGTTCGCCAGCCTCGGCGGCGCGACGCTGGACAACGAAGAGAACTACTTGATGAAGAAGCTCTACACCGCGCTGGGCGCGATCCAGATCGAGAACCAGGCGCGTATTTGACACTCCGCCACGGTTCCCGGTCTGGGGACCTCCTTCGGTCGTGGCGGGGCCACGACGTTCCAGCAGGATCTGGCGAACGCCGACTGCATCGTGATCCAGGGCTCGAACATGGCCGAGGCCCACCCGGTGGGATTCCAGTGGGTGATGGAGGCCAAGGCGCGCGGCGCGAAGATCATCCACGTCGACCCGCGGTTCACCCGCACCAGCGCGATGGCGCATACGCACGCCACCGTGCGCGCCGGTTCGGACATCGCGTTCCTCGGCGGCCTGGTCAACCATGTGCTGAGCAACGAGCTGGACTTCCGCGAGTACGTGCTGGCCTACACCAACGCCGCCGCGATCCTGCGCGAGGACTTCCGCGACACCGAGGACCTCGACGGGCTGTTCTCCGGCTACGACCCCCAGCGCCGCCAGTACGACGCGACCAGCTGGGCCTACGAAGGCACCGAAGCGGTGCCCGCGGCGGGCCATCGCGAGATGGGGCCGCGCGGGGAGACCCACCACGGCGGCGAAGGACATCAGAGTTCGGCGCGCGCGGAGTCCTACGGCAGCGGCGGCGCGGCGATCCCGGGCAAACCGCGCGAGGACCCGACCTTGCAGCACCCGCGGTGCGTCTATCAGGTGCTCAAGCGGCACTTCGCCCGCTACACGCCGGAGGCGGTCTCCGACATCTGCGGCATCCCGGCGGCGAAGTTCCGCGAGATCGCCGACGCGATCACCGCGAACTCGGGCCGCGAGCGCACCACCGCGTGGGTGTACTCGGTGGGCTGGACCCAGCACACGGTGGGCGTCCAGTACATCCGCACCGCGTCGATCCTGCAGACCCTGCTCGGCAACATCGGCCGGCCCGGCGGCGGAATCATGGCGCTGCGCGGGCACGCCAGCATCCAGGGCTCGACCGACATCCCGACGCTGTTCAACCTGCTGCCCGGCTATCTCCCGATGCCGCACGCACACCAGCACTTCGGCCTCGACGACTACGTCGCGACCGACGCCGGCTCGACCGGGTTCTGGGGCAACATGCGGTCCTACGCGGTGAGCCTGCTCAAGGCGTACTGGGGAGAGCACGCCCAGCCGCACAACGATTTCCGGTTCGACCACCTGCCGCGGCTGACCGGTGACCACGGCACTTACTCGACGGTCAAGAACCAGCTCGAAGGCACCTGCAAGGGCTATTTCGTGGTCGGGGAGAACCCTGCCGTCGGTTCCGCCAACGGCAAACTGCAGCGCCTCGGGCTCGCGAACCTCGACTGGCTCGTGGTGCGCGACCTGCAGATGATCGAGACCGCCACGTTCTGGAAGGACGGCCCGGAGATCGAGACCGGCGAGCTGGCCAGCGCCGAAATCGGCACCGAGGTGTTCTTCCTGCCCGCCGCCGCGCACACCGAGAAGGACGGCAGTTTCACCAACACCCAGCGGCTGCTGCAGTGGCACCACAAGGCCGTCGACCCGCCCGGGGAGGCGCGCAGCGAACTGTGGTTCTACTACCACCTCGGCCGCCTGATCCGGGAAAAGCTGCAGGACAGCACCGATCCGCGCGATCTGCCGGTGCAGGAGCTGACCTGGAGCTATCCGACCGAAGGGCCGGTCGCCGAGCCGTCGGCCGATTCGGTGCTCGCGGAAATCAACGGCCACGGCCCGGACGGTCCGCTCTCGTCCTACACCCAGCTCGCCGAGGACGGTTCGACCTCGTGCGGTTGCTGGATCTACTGCGGCGTCCGCGCGGACGGGCACAACCGCGCCGCGGACCGCAAACCCGGATCCGAACAGAGCTGGGTGGCCCCGGAATGGGGATGGGCGTGGCCGGCGAACCGGCGCATCCTCTACAACCGCGCTTCCGCGGATCCGGACGGGAAACCGTGGAGCGACCGCAAGAAGTACGTCTACTGGGACGCGGAGCGGAAAAAGTGGACCGGCCCGGACGTACCGGACTTCGAGGCGACCAAACCGCCCGACTACCAGCCGCCGGAAGGCGCGCAGGCACAGGACGCGCTCGGCGGGGCCGACCCGTTCATCATGCAGACCGACGGCCGGGCCTGGCTTTACGTGCCCGCCGGTCTCGCCGACGGGCCGCTGCCGACGCACTACGAACCGTTCGAGTCCCCGGTGGACAACGCGCTCTACCGGCAACAGGACAATCCGGCCAGGCAGACCCTGGAAAGCGCGGCGAACCCGTACAACCCGGTCCGCAGCACGGTGTTCCCCTACGTGTTCACCACTTACCGGCTCACCGAGCACCACACCGCGGGCGGGATGAGCCGGACCCTGCCGTATCTGGCCGAGCTGCAGCCCGAGTTCTTCTGCGAGGTCTCCCCCGACCTCGCCGCGGAACGGGGTCTGGAGCACGGCGGATGGGCGACGATCGTGTCGGCGCGCACGGCGATCGAGGCGCGAGTGCTGGTGACCGAACGGATTCCGCCGCTGCGGGTGCGCGGGCGCACGATCCACCAGGTCGGGCTGCCCTACCACTGGGGCCCGGGCGGCCTGTCCCGCGGCGACCCGGCCAACGACCTGCTTTCGGTGGTGCTGGACCCGAACGTGCACATCCAGGAGGCGAAGGCGGCCACCTGCGACATCGTGCCGGGCCGCCGTCCGCGCGGGCCGGCGCTGCTGGAGCTGGTCGAGGACTACCGGAGGAGAGCGGATGGCTGAGTACGGCACGCAGCCCCGGATGGGCTTTTTCACCGACACGTCGGTCTGCATCGGGTGCAAGGCGTGCGAGGTCGCGTGCAAGGAGTGGAACGACGTCCCCGGCACCGGCCTCGACCTGCTCGGCATGTCCTACGACAACACCGGCGACCTCGGCGCGAATTCGTGGCGGCACGTCGCGTTCGTGGAGCAGCCCGCGACCGACCTCGGGATGCCCGGCGTCGGTGCGCCGCAGCAGGACGAGGACAGCGGGATGCGCTGGCTGATGTCCAGCGACGTCTGCAAGCACTGCACGCACGCGGGCTGCCTGGACGTGTGCCCGACCGGCGCGCTGTTCCGGACCGAATTCGACACCGTCGTGGTGCAGGAAGACATCTGCAACGGCTGCGGCTACTGCGTGCCCGCCTGTCCCTACGGCGTGATCGAAAAACGGGAAAGCGACGGTCGCGCGTTCAAGTGCACCCTCTGCTACGACCGGCTGGGCGAGGGACTCGAACCGGCGTGCGCCAAGGCTTGCCCGACCGATTCCATCCAGTTCGGCGAACTGGACGAGCTACGCGAACGGGCGGCCGGGCGGGTGCGGCAGCTGCAGGACGCGGGCGTGTCGCAGGCCCGGCTCTACGGAAACGACCCGGACGACGGGGTCGGCGGCGACGGCGCGTTCTTCCTGCTGCTGGACGAGCCCGAGGTCTACGGCCTGCCGCCGGACCCGGTGGTGCCGACGAGACACCTGGCGCAGATGTGGAAGCACGCGGCAGCCGCGGCGGTCGGCGTCGCCGGGGCGCTCGCCGCATCGTTTCTGGGCGGTCGCCGATGAGCACCCGGTCCGATTCCTATTACGGCCGGCCGATTCTGAAAGAACCGGCGTGGAAGCAGCCCGACGTGCCGCTGTACTTGTTCCTCGGCGGGATGGCCGGTTCGTCGGCTTCGATCGCCGCGCTCGCGGAGCGCACCGGACGGCCGGGCCTCGCCGCCGTCGGACGGCTCGCCGCGGCCAGCGGTGCGGCCGCGAGCGTTCTGGCGCTGGTCCACGACTTGGGCCGGCCGGCCCGGTTCCTGCACATGCTGCGAGTACTGAAGCCGACGTCGCCGTTGTCGGTCGGGTCCTGGATCCTCGCGCCGTTCTCCGGGCTGGCAGCGGTTTCCGCCGGTTCCGCGGTGACCGGCTGGCTGCCTTCGGCGGGGCGTCTCGCCGGTGCCGCCGCCGGGCTGCTGGGCCCGGCGATGTGCACCTACACCGCGGTCCTGATCGCTGATACCAGCACTCCGTCATGGCATGAAGGCCGCCGGGAATTGCCGGTGCTGTTCGCCGGCAGTGCGATGACCAGCGGCGCCGGGGTGGCGTTGCTGGCCGCCCCGTCGTCGGAGACCACGCCGGTGGTGCGCGCCGCGCTGGCTGGCGCCGCGGCCGAACTGACCGCGGCGCATCGGCTGGAACACAAGCTCGGCCTGGTGTCCGAGCCGTACCGCACGGGGCGGGCGGGCAAGCTGCTGAAGGCCGCTCGTGGGCTCACCGTCGCGGCTGCCGGGCTCTCGCTCGCTGCCCGGCGCAGCAAGTTCGCGGCGATCGCCAGCGGGGCCGGGTATCTGGCAGCCGGACTGTGCACGCGGTTCGGGGTCTACCAGGCGGGGGTCGCATCGGCTCGGGACCCGAAGTACGTCGTCCAGCCGCAACGCGAGCGGAAGGCGGCTGCTCGCTGACCTCCCAGTGGGGAGCCAGCGGGCCGTGCGGCAGCAGGGGCATCTGACGGTGTGCGCGACCTGGGGCGGGTTTCGTCCTGGCCAGTCGTCAGGCTTTCCGTGACGTCAGCAGGAGCAGGCAGCCGATCGCGACCGCCGTCACGAGTCCGGCGACGAGCAGCTTCGGGTCGAGGCTGGTCGTCGCCTGGGCGACCGGCGCGGTCGCGGCCGGTGGGGCCGCCGCCGGGACGGGTTGGCTCGGCGCGGCGGCCGCGGTCGCGGACGAGGAGGCCGTTGGCGCGGCACTCACCGGAGGCGCTGCCGCGGCGGTCCTGCTGGGAGTGCGGGAAGCGGACACGGAAGGGGTGGTTCGCGGAGCGGGCGGCTGAGTGGTGGCAGCTGGCTGAACTATGACCTGGGCTCGCATATCGGGATGGACGGAGCAGTAGTAGGCGTAGGTGCCCGCGGTCTGAAAGGTGTAGCTCCAGCTTTGCCCCTGGGACAGTTGCGGGCTGCGGAAAGCGACCGGGGCGCTGGTGGTGACGACGTCGTGCGGGGCGGTGTCGTGCTGGATCCAGGTGACGCTGTCGCCGACGTGCACGGTCAAAGACGCGGGCGAGTAGGCGTAGTCCTGCATCATGACGGTCTGCGCAGCCGCAGCGGCTGGGGATGCCGGTGCGGCGAAAAGGCCGAGCAGGACGGCGGCGGCCAGTAGCGCGAAGAAGCGTTTCACAGCACGAACTCCCCGGCGAACTCGATGCGAACCGGCCGGCGGGCGAGCTGCCGCAAGAGCCGACTGACTGTCCGAAGAGGACGGCGGGGCGGCGGCAATGTTCCGCTCAGCCAGAGGACGACCTGCCCCTCCCCCGCCTCGCGGACTTCGCCGCCGAGCACCAGATCGCGGGCGGAATCGCCGAAGTCCAGGCGCCCGGCGAACTCGGCCCCGGGCCGTTCGGCGATCTCCTCGCCGGTGAAGAGCACCGTGCCCAGCTCCCGGGTGACCATCGCGGACACGAACGGGACGCCGGACCGGAAGGACGAGCCGTCGATCTCGGCGGTGACCACGCTGCCTTGCGGGTCGCGGGTGAACGTGGCACGGCGCACGGTCAGCCGTCCGCGCAGCACGGGGAGCCCGAGCAGCCGCAGCGTCAGCTCCAGCACGCAGCGATCGGGCCGGATCCGGTGGACGCCGGGGTCCGGGTCGAGGGAGCCGGCGGCGGGCAGGAACCGGGTGTCGGTGGGCACGAAGTCCTCCGGGGGTCGAGGCGGTCCGGGGCGGGCGCGACGGCCCGCCCCGGACCAACGGTCGGCACGGTCAGCAGGACGCCTGGTTCAGCAGCGGCGTCAGGACGCTTTCGAGCCAGACGGTGTGCGTCTTGATGTACTGGTCCAGGTTCAGCAGATCGGTGACCTGCTGGCCCGGGGACTCTTCGAGGTGCGCGGCCTTGATGTGCGCGATGATCGGTGCGAGCGTGTCGGTGACGACCTTGTCCGCCGACCCGTCGAACGCGGGCTTGAGCACGCTTTCCAGCCAGACAGTGTGCGTCTTGATGTACTGGTCCAGGTTCAGCAGATCGGTCGCCTGCTGCCCCGGGGACTCTTCCAGGTGCGCGGCCTTGACGTGATCGAGGATCGGCTGCAGCACAGCCTTGGGCACGCACGTGCCCGGTGGGGCGTCGGTGGGCATCGGCATCGAGTGCGTCGGGCTGGACGGCGCGGTAGGCGTCGCGGACGACGGCGGGGCGCTCGGCGACGACGGCGGCGGGGCCGCGCCGTCGACGGTGACGGTCGCCTTCATGTCGGGGTGGATCGAACAGTAGTAGGAGTAGGTGCCTGCCTTGGTGAAGGTGTGCGAGAACGTCCCGCCGGTCTGCAGGGTCGGCGACGAGAACTTCTCCGGCCCGTCGGTCACGACGACGTTGTGCGGCGCGGTGTCGTGGTTGGTCCAGGTCACCGTGTCGCCGGCGGCGATGGTCAGGCTGGCCGGGGAGAACTTGTACCCGCGCATCTCGATCTGTTTGGCCGAGGCGGTCGCGGCCGCCGGTGCGGCGCCGCCTTGTTGCTGCGCCAGCCCCTGGTAGAGCGGGACGGCGAGCGGGCTCTGCTTCGCCAGCGCCGCGAGGTCGACCTGCGCCGTGTTCGGCGCGGCGACCGGAGAGGCCGGCTGTCCCGGGCGCAGGGCGGTGAGACTGACCAGGGCCGACGCCAGTGCGACGACCGCGACCGCGATCGGCCACCGGCGCCGGCGAGCCGCCGCGGGCGGGGCTTCCGGCCGCGTTCCGGCGGCGGCAGAGGTGGGTTCCGGGTTGTCCATCAAGGAGATTCCTTTCCAGGGTGGAGACGTTCACCGGCCGGGACTGGCGGTGACGAGGAGGCTCGCCGCGAAAAGCACCACGACGACGAGCGTGGCTTCGGCGGCGACGGAATAGACGAACGGACGGACCGCGCCGGCGTCGCCGCGCAGCACCACCGCGAAGTCGAGACGCCGCGCGACCCAGCTCTTGCTCGCTTGCGCGAACAGCAGGACCACCGCGAGCACCGCGAGTTTCGTGAGCAGAATCCGGCCGTAGCCGGAGGTGAACACGCGCCCGAAGCCGCCCAGCGTTTCGGCCGCCAGCGCAACCCCCGCGACGATCACGACCAGGACCGAGGCGAGCGCGAGTTTCGAATAGCGCGGAACGACGTCGGCGAGTTCGTCGGGGTCGCGCCGGGACAGCACGCCGAACAGCAGCATCGCGAGCCCGCCGATCCACGCGCAGATCCCCGCCAGGTGCCCGAAATCCGCCAGCTGGCTCACCAGCGGATGCGAGCTTTCCGCCGAGTGCCCGGTCAACCCGGTGGTGCGCAGCAGCCCGGCCGCGACCACGCCCGCGCCGACCCGCCATCCCGTCGACACCGCGGCCCGCCGGCCGCGTTGCAGCACGTCGGCGAGCACGACGCCGCCGAGCACCCACAGCAGCGCTTTGGCGAACCAGATCCGGCCGAACTGCCCGCCGAGGACTTGGCCGAGCAGATCCGGATCGAACAGGTCCGCCGGCGACCGCTGCGCCACCCACGCGCCCTGCAACCCGAGTCCGGCCACCGTCCCGGCGAATCCGAGCACCCAGCCGGTCACCAGCACGCGGCGCGCCCGGCGGCGGTCCGCCCCGGAAGGCCACAACAGCGCAAGGAAGAACAGCCCGCCGACGAACACCGCGAGGCCGGCGTAGTCCGCGGATCGGGCGAGGACATACCAGAACTTGGCCGAGCCGGGTTCCATCGGCTCAGCCCCCGCTCGCGGGAATCGCCGCGGACGCCGTCGCGGCGGGCGGCAACGGCACTGCGCCCGGGAGCTGGGCCGGAGTTCCTGGTGCGGTCGGGCAGAAACCGATGAGCGTCGCGAGGAGCCCGTTGGGGCCGGTCACCCCGGCCCCGGCGGTGAGCCCGCCGACCAGCGGCAGCCCGCCGGCTGTGTCGAGGACGGGTTGGACCGCTCCCGGCTGGCAGGTCGGCGCCGTCGTGGAAGGCGGGGTCTGCGGGGGCGTTCCCGGCGGGACCGGATCTCCGGACGGCTGCGGGTTTTCCATGGTCGGCACCGCCACGTCGCTCGTCGGCGCGTCGGCTACCGGAGCGGCCGGCAGGTCGCCCGGCGGCGGCCCGCCGTCCGGCATCGGCGGCATCGGCGGCACGGAAGCCATCGGAGGCAGTTCGCCGTTCGGCGGCGGCTGCTGCGGCGCGGGCACCGCCTGCGCCGGAGCCTGATCCGAGGCCGCCGGGCCGGTCGCAACCGTCGTCTTAAGCCCGATGCCCGAGGCGTATCCGACCACTACGACGACGGCGCCCGCGAGACAGGCCGCGACCACCTGGTCCCGTCGAAGCCCTGCTGAAGCCACCACAAGCATTTCCTTCCGACCGGGAACGCGATTCCGAAGTCGTCGACTCGGAATGGATCTAGACGAATGCGAGCACCTCACCAGACCGCACGTTTCAGCAGACGACCCGACCATGACGGGAACGTAAAATTGATCTCCGAATACCGAACGCCAAGCAGTGAACCAATCGCCCCAGCGGACGGTGAGAACTATTTAACCCTGCCGTTTCACTATCGCCGCACCGGCGACAACAGGGCTCCGACACCATCTCCGCCCACCATCAATTCCTCCAGGAAGCAGGGTTCATGCCGGAATTCCCCAGCGTCTGCCCCTCGGACCGCCGCCGGAAACGCATCACGCGCGCACTCACGACGACGTTCTTCCTCCTCTTGGCGACGGTCCTGCCGACCTTTCCGGCCGAAGCGCACAGCTTCCTGGAAGCAAGTACTCCGGCGAAAGATTCCGCCGTCGACTCCGCACCCGCGAAAATCGTTCTCACCTTCAACGAGCCGCTGGACAGCGGATTCACCGAATTGACGGTGCGCGGACCGGACGGGGCGACGCACTGGGAGTCCGCGGCCCCGACGACCGAGGGGCCGACCCTGACCGCGCCAGTCAAGCCGCTCGGCCCGGCCGGAAAGTACACAGTGGACTACCGGGTGGTGTCCGCCGACGGACATCCGGTGTCGGGTTCCTACGCCTTCACGCTCACCAAACCCGGCGCCGCCGTCGCCGCGCCCGCCTCCGCTGTTGCTCAGCCGGCGCTCGCCGCACCGGCAGCCGCGCCCAGCGACACCGGCAACGACCTGCCCGGATGGGCGTGGGTCGCCGCCGCGGCAGTCCTGCTCGTCGCAGGAGGGATCGTCGCGGCCCGGATCTCCCGGGGATCCTCTCCGGACTGAGCCGCGCCAGTCCGTTCGCCCGCCAAAATCCGGCCGGGCCGGGCCCTCGCTTTCCCTGCGAGGCGGTCGATTCCGTTGTGCGCCGGGCTTTTCCGGGTTCCCACGATGGCGGCCGCCGTCGACGCGCCACGGGAATCACCGGTCCAGCCGGTTGTTCCGGGCGGGCGGACTCGTCCGTGAAGGGCCCCTTGTGGGAATCTGAGTCCCGGAAAGGGCCCTTCACGGACGTCCGTGTGCGATCTCGGCACCCCAGCCGGCCGAGACCCGCTCTAGACGGACCGGCCGGTTTCTCCTTTGTGGACACTGCGGGCGACTCCACGTCGCGACGGCGCGCAATTCTCCGACCTTCGCGCCGGACCGGATCGGGAACGCGTCCGCCCGGGCCGCGTTCCCGGGGAGAAACCCGGTCAGGCGAGTTCAGGTACCCGCAGATGCGCCAGAACCAGCTCGAATTCGCACACTTCCATGACGTGCGCACCGGTGTCCTCGGTCGCCGACGTCCGGACCCGGGCCGCCCGCTCGTCGCTGCGCCGCATCGCATCGACGTTGTCGTAGGCGACCGAGGACACCGCACGGCCGCTGCCTCGGTCGACCAGCAGGCTGGCGCTGCAGAAGCCTTCGAGGCTCTCGATCGCGGGCAAGGCACCCATCTTGTAGGCGTCGATGGCGCGGTCGAGCCGCGCCGCGTCGGTCTGCAACCACGTGGCCCGGACACAAGCGCCCGGCCGCGACCGGTGGTCGCGGTGCAGGAAAGCGATCTCCCACTCCTCTACGTGCGGGGTGCCGCCGAGCAGCTGCGAAACCTGATGCCGCAGCGGCCGGACGGTGTATTCGCTGGCCCGCATCGCGTCGAGGGACTCCCACGAGCTGGTCGCTATGCACCGGCCCGAACCCCGGTCGGCCAGCATCGACAAACCCACGAAGCCGCCGGCGGCCTGCAACTCCGGCAGCACCACATCGCGAACCTGCCCGACCCCGTCCTCGATCGCAGAGACATTCGCCTGGATCGTCGTGGAACGCGCGTACACGGCCCACCCCCTGCCTGATCTGGGCAGCGCCCCGGCGGCGCCACCGGACGCACCCGAGCATCCTCCAAGCACCAGCGTCGTGGCAACCGGCGCACTCTTGATCTCGACGGAGCGCCTCCGCGCCGAAAACCCCGCCCCCGCGGCCCTTCGCCTCGGTGAAACACAGCCCATTGCCCTGCCGCCCGGACAGTCGTATTTTGCCGGCATGGTGCGGGAAATCCTTCGGGCCGACTTCGCCGACGCGACAGCATCCGAGCCTCGCCGGCGCGCTTTTGCCGAGACGATGGAGCGCGGGCTCCGCGAAGTCGGCTTCGTCTTCGTGCGAACGCCGGAGGTCGCCCGGATGCTGCCCGCCGCGTATGCCGCGTTCCGCTCGGTGTTCGAACGGCCTCCGGAGGAACTGGACCGCTACCGCCGGCCGGAGATCCATCACCTGCGCGGCTATACCCCGCTCGGTGTCGAAACCGCGGCCGCCTGCCGGCGGTCCGGGGTGGACGGCGCGTCCCAGCCGGACCACCGCACGTGCTGGCTGGTCGGCCCCGAATCGTTGACCGACCCCACGCTGAAAGCGCGTTTCCCAGCGTTCTACGCCAGCAACGTCTGGCCCGAAGGGGCACCGGTGTTCCGCACGGCCGCGCTCTCGCTGTTCACCGCCCTCGACCGCATCGGCCAAGCGGTCCTGCGCGCGCTCGAACCGAGACTCGGCTACCCAGAAGGCTTTTTCGCCGAAATGACCCGCGACGCGAGCACCGCGTTGCGGCCCCTGTGCTACCCGCCGATCAGCGCGCAGCAGGCCGGCACGGTCGTCTGGGGCTGCCGGCACACCGACGGCAACCTCATTTCGGTCCTCCCGCCGTCGACGGGAAAGGGACTCCGCGTCAAACTCCGCGGCGGCGGCTGGATCGAGGGCACCGCGCCACCGGACCACACGATCGTGCAGGTCGGCGACATGCTGCAGTATCTGACCGGCGGATACCTGTGCTCCGCCGTCCATCGGGTCGACGCTCCGGCCGGCCCGACCGGCGACAGCCGCTATTCCAGCCCGCTGTTCCTCTACCCGCGCGCCGACGTCGATTTGAGGCCGGACGCCCGGTGGAACGCCGATCCGGACAGATACCGGTCGATCACCGCGGCGGCATTCTTCGAGAAGCGGCTGCGCTCGATCGGATTGACCGCAGTGCAAGGGCAGACCTGACGATCGACCACGGCCGGCCTCTTCGAGCTCCCGCGAGATCCGGGGCGACCCGGTGTCAGCGCTTCGACCCGGCGAGCCACCGAGTGAGCCGAGGTCTGGCCGCCCGCTTCCAGGCGCGGTCGAACCGGGCCCGGTCGGCGCGGGCGGCGGCGCGTTCGCGTTCGACGAGCCGGCCGCAGGCGAGGATCACCGCCGGGTCGTCGGGATGCCGCCTGGCGAGCTCGGCCCATTCCTGGGCGGCGATGACCGCGTCGTGATGGTCGCCGAGGACGTCCTGGATTTCGGCGATGGCGTCGGCCAGCCGAGCAGCGTCCCGGCCGATCGCGGGTGCGACGGCTTCGGCTGCGTAGCGGGCGCGTTTGGCCTGGATGCGGGCTGCGTGCCAGGACTCGTCGGGGTCGAGGGGCTTCAGCTTCGCAGCGGTCTCGAGATTCCGCCACGCTTTGGCGACCCGGCGTGGCAGGGTGCGGCTGGCGGGACGCCGCGCCTGAGCGGTGAGTCGCGGATGCAGGGCGGCCTCGACGAGGGCGTCGAGGACCTCGGCGTAACGACGGGCGTCCATCGCCTCGGCGAGCGCTTGCAGTGCGCACCGCTCCCGCTCGGCCAAGTCGCCGTCCAAGACGGCGATCGCCCGCTCGTCGAGCGGCGCCAGCGGATCGGCGCCGGCCGTGTGGTGCAGCCGGGCATGCAGCACCTCGGCATCGCGGGGTTCGCCGAGCACGCCGCCCAGCCAGCGGACGTGCTCGATGACCGGTGCGGCGAATTCCGGGTCGACCAGGGGCGCGAAGATCCGCAAGTCGCTGCGCAGCCGACGGCAGCACACTCGCATCTGGTGCACGGCGTCCGGCTCGAGGCGGCGCACCCGCACGTCGTGGTCGATCAAGCGGGCCACGGTCCGGCGCAACGCGTCCGTGACGACTTCGCCCCCGGCCGGTCGATGCGGAAGCGGGCCGGGCGGGGTGAGATCGGGCGGTTCGAGCGCCTGGGCGCCCAGTGCCCGGATCGCTTTGGGCACGAACTCGCCCCCGGTCGCCCCAGCCTCGGCGAGCAGCGTCGCGGTCCCCCGCATTGCCGATGCGGCGAGGTCCCCGTGTGCCTTGCGTTCGACCTCCAGCTCCCGGAACCGCGCGACAGTCTCGCCGTCGCGGCGAACAGTGACACTGTCGTCGACCAGTTCGACCAGCGCCTGGCCGGTCTGGTCGCGGACCTCCCACGCGTCGCGGATCGTTTCCAGGGACACCACCGGAGCGAGCGCGGCGGTGCGCAGCCACCCGGTGACGAGCCGAGCCAGTTCCGGTGGCGGTTCGCCCTCCGGGCCGGCCGCGGCCAGCTCTTCTCGCACGTTCACGGTCCCGGTCGGCAGCTTCAAGTGCCAGGGCGGGCCGTCCTCGCCGGTGCGGCGGCGCAACGTCACACCAGAGCGGGCCAGCCGCAGATCGGCCGAGTCGTAGTAGGTCGCCGCCAACCGGCGGGTGCCCGCCCGCAAGACCTCACCGCCGTCGGCCGCGAGCGAGGCCAGCCCTGGCAGGACGAAATCGTCGCTTGCCGAGAATTTCAGCTCCTCTTCCCGCATCTGCGAGACGCTACCGGCGTTGGCGACGGACTTCTGCGGTCGAACGGCCCGCCCGGCAGCTGACGATGGTCCCTCCGCTCGGGTAGCGACCGACGGCCCGTCGGCCCGGGTCCAACGACCCTGCCCGGCTGCCCTGGCACTGGACGATCCTCGACCCGGGAAGAAATCGGGAACCGGCGGCCCGCTGCTGATCGGTCGCGTCGGTCATAGGCGGAGGTCCCGACGATGACCGTTCCTGCGGCCAAGACCGAGATCGTCGAGGAACTCGGCGAACCGACTCTGCTGCTGCCGTTCCTGGTCACTCGCGGGCTGGCGGCCAACGAGCGGGCCAAATACTTGCTGAGTCTGGTGCAGGCAGCCAGAAACCGCGCCGACCATCCGGCCGGGCCGGTCGCTGTGTTGCGCGCCGAACGACTCGCTGCCGGAGTCCGCGACCCCGGCTACGACGAGGTGGTCGCCACCGCCCAGCGGGCCGACGACGGCCGGTATCTCATCGCCGGAGCGGCCCGGATTCAGCGGGAACTGCACACCGCGATCGGGCAGATGCTGGCACCGCTGACAGCGGCCGGCGTTGCCGCGCCGGACGCGGCACGCCTGGCCGCGCTGTCGGCCGCCGCGCGCGAGATCACCGGTGACCTGGTGGACGGCGATTACCTGGATGCCATCGCTTCGACCAATCGCCGCGACGGCGACTCGCCGCATTTGCTGGTGATGGACGCCCACCGTGCCCTGAACCAGCTGCAGGGCCGGCTCGCCACCGAATCGGTCGACGGCGCGGCCTGCTACCGGCTCGGCGAGGGCGATCGCGAGCTGGTGGCCGCGTTCATGGCCGGCGTCCACGAGACCGAGGCCATGAAGTTCGACCACCCTGGCCTGGCCACGACGGCGACCCGGGACGGCGACCGGCTGGTGATCCAGAACGATCTCGGCACCACGGACGCCCATGTGGTCCTGCTGGCGGTCGAGGGGCTGGCGGCCACGCTGACCTACACCGATGTGCACCCGCGGCGGCTGCGGTTCTTCGAGTCGATGCTGGCCGGCTACGACGTCGACTGGTCCGACGCTCAGCGCCGGCACGGCGGCGCGGTGCTCGGCGAGCACCACGTGGCGGTCGCCCGGTTCGTGGCGGCGGACACCGCCGGGCTCGCGTCGTACCTGCGGCGGGTCGGATCGCGGCTGGTATTCGTCCTGGACTGGAACCGGGCCCGCAAGCGGCTGACGCCGTTGCTGGGCCGCGATGCCGCGATCGCCGTGCTGAGCTGGGCGGCCGAGGAGAATGTCGGGCACCTGGCCTGGCTTTCTCTCGGCGGCGAACGGCTGATCTACGACGCGGTCGAGGCCGCGGTCACCGTGCGGGCCCGCTACGGGGAACCGCTGGTCGACGTGCTCGGCCGGGATTCCACCGTAGCGGTCACGAAATTCGCGCTCCGCGCCGCGGCGCTCGGCCGGCTGGCCGGCAAGTCCGCGCGGCTGATCCACGACGAGCTGCGCGTCGAAGTCCGTCGACACGTCCAGGCATCGCACCAGAGACTGCTGGACACCAGCGCCGAGCACGCCAGTCTGATCGTCGAGTGCGCGCAGGCGCTGCACGGGGCCTTGCTGCGGCTCGGCGCGCCGGGCGGCGCGGACTACCTGCAGCGCGCGGCGGTCCGGGCAGCCGGCTGGGAGCACCGGGCCGACGAGTTCGTGATCGCACAGCGCCGGGACGCCCGGCGGGTCGACGGCGGCGGCACCGTCGCCCGGCTGACGGTCACCGCCGACGACGCTGTCGACTCCCTCGAGGAGGCGGTGTTCCAGCTGACTCTCCTGGCACCGGACGCGACCGGCGCGATACCGCCGCTGCTCGAACCGGTCGCCGCGGTGGCCGTGCGGGCGGCTCGCGAGCACCTCAAGGTCGTCGAGCTCGCCCGGCATGTGGTCGACGGAGCCCAGTCCGAGGACCTGGAGGATTTCCTGCTCGCCATCGAGCGGGTCGGCATTCTGGAACACGACGCCGACTCGGCCGACCGCACTGCCCGTGCCGCACTGGTCACCCAGGCTCCCGAGTTCCGCAGCCTTTACGTCGCCGACGGAGTGTCGCGGACCGTGGAGGACGCCACGGATGCGCTGCTGCGCTCGGCGCTGGGGCTGCGCGACCACATTCTCGGTCTGGTGGCCAGCCGATGAGCCTGTTCCTCCTGAGCGCCAGCGGCTCCCCCTCGCCCGACACCGAGATCGTCGGCGCGAAGGCCGCCGGCTTGATGCGCATGGCCGACGCGGCGCTGCCCATCCCGCCCGCGTTCGTCCTCGGCACCCCGCTCTGCGCGGACTACCACGAACGCGGCGGACAGCTCGACGCACCGGTCCGCGAGCTGATCGCGCGCGGAATTCGTCATCTCGAACTCCGCACTGGCCGGCGGTTCGGCGCCGACCGCAGACCTCTGCTGGTGTCAGTGCGCTCGGGCGCGCCGGTATCCATGCCCGGCATGCTCGACACCGTTCTGGACGTCGGGCTCTGCGAGCGCACGCTGCCGGGACTGCTGCTGGCGACCGGCGATCCGGTATTCGTCTGGGACTCGTTCCGGCGATTGATCCAGTGTTACGCCGAGGTCGTCGACGGCAGCTCGCCCGCGCCGTTCGCCGAACTGGCCGACGAAGCGACCCGGCGGCACGGGGTACCCGCGGTGAACGAGCTCGACGTCGCCGGACTGCGCGAACTGACCGGCCGGATGCTCGAAACCTACCGGTCGGTCGTGGGCCGGCCGTTTCCCCAAGATCCGGCGGCTCAGCTGACCGGTGCGATCGAGGGAGTGTTCCGATCGTGGAACAGCGACCGGGCGGCCGCGTACCGGCGGATCGAGCGGCTGACCGACCTTCCCGGCACCGCCGTGACCGTGCAGGCCATGGTGTTCGGCAACCGAGGACTGGACTCGGGCTCCGGCGTAGCCTTCACCCGCGATCCCGCCACCGGCGAGCACCGCTTGTATGCCGATTTTCTCCTCGACGCCCAAGGCGAGGATGTCGTCGCCGGCCGCAACCGCATCGGCGACGGCAGCGGGGAAACCGATCTGAGCCCGGCTCTCGCCCGGCAGCTGAGCAAAGTCGGCAGCACCCTGGAAACGGTGTTCGCCGACGCCCAGGATTTCGAGTTCACCGTCGAAGAGGGCACCCTCTGGCTGCTGCAGACCCGCGCCGCCAAACGCACCCCATGGGCGGCGCTGCGCATCGCCTGCGATCTGGTCGACGAGGGCCTCATCGACCGCGACACCGCCGTCGATCGGCTCCGCGGCTACGACCTGGACCGCATCACCCGCCACCGGCTCGTGCCGGGGCCGGGGCAGCGGACGCTCGGGCGCGCCGTGCCCGCCAGCACCGGCGTCGCCACCGGCCCGATCGCACTGGACGCGACCGCCGCCGCCGATCATCTGCGGCACGGTGCGCGGGCGGTCCTCGTGCGGCCCGAGGCATCCACCGACGACATCGCGGCGCTGGCAGCGTGCGGCGGCCTGCTCACCGCCCGCGGCGCACGAACTTCGCACGCGGCCGTGGTCGCCCGCCAGCTCGGCCTCGTCTGCCTGGTCAACTGCGCCGACCTCGTTATCGACGCCAAAGCCCGCACGGTGCGCTTCGGCGACCTCGAACTCCGCGAAGGAGATCCGATCACCGTCGACGGCGGCGACGGCAGCATCTACGCCGGCGCCTTGGACTTGGTCGAGGAACGTCCGACCGACCTCATCGACCGGATCCGCGGCTGGCAGCGGAACCGGACAGCGCCGCGCGGGTAGCCCGCCGTGTCCGCGCCAGCCGTCCGCGCGGCGAGGCTGGCCGGAGGGGTCGTTGGTCACCGAGGTGAGGGCAACCGGCCGTCGTCCGCTCCGGTCCCGCCGGGCGACACTGTGGCCGAACGCGGCGACTCGTGGGGTGCTGATGACCGAGACCGATGCGGAGCTGGACGTCCGGTTGGACCCGACCGAACAGGTGGATCGCCTGTTGCGGGATCTGCGCAGTTCCCGCTCCGGGCTCAGCACCCGGGAGGCCCAGCGGCGTCTGGTCCACAGTGGACCGAACGAACTGCGCCGGCGAGGCGGCCGGCGGTGGCCGCGGGAGCTGGCGCGGCAGTTCACCCATCCGCTGGCGCTGCTGCTGTGGGCCGCGGCCGGGCTGGCGTGGCTGGTGGGCATCGAACCGGTGGCCATCGCGATCGTGGTGGTGATCGTCGTGAACGCGGCGTTCGCGTTCGCGCAGGAACAACACGCCGAAAAGGCGGTGGAAGCGCTGGCCGCCTACCTGCCGATGCGGGCCAAGGTGCTGCGCGACGGGCACGTCACCGAGATCGAAGCCGCCCAGCTGGTGCCCGGAGATGTGCTGGTCATCGAGGAGGGCGACCGGATCTCGGCCGACGCCCGGCTTCTCGACGGCGGCCTCGAGGTGGACCTGTCCGCGCTGACCGGAGAAGCGCTGCCGGCCTTCCGTTCCGCGGATCTCCTCGACGGCCAGGAGCCGCTGCTGCAAGCGCGGGACCTGGTGTTCAGCGGCACCACCTGCACCGAAGGCGACGCCCGCGCGGTGGTGTTCGCCACCGGCATGCGCACCGAGCTGGGCCGGATCGCCGCACTGTCCGAGCGAGTGGAACGCGACGAAAGCCCGCTGGAGCACCAGGTGCGCCGGGTGGCCTGGCTGATCGCGCTGATCTCGGTGCTGCTGGGCGTGGCGTTCATCCCGGTCGCGACGCTCGGCGCCGGGCTGTCGTTGCTCAACGCGGTGGTCTTCGCGGTCGGGCTGCTGGTGGGCAACGTCCCCGAGGGGCTGCTGCCGGTCATCACGCTCGCGCTGGCGATCGGGGTGCGCGGACTGGCCCGGCGCGGCGCGGTCGTCAAACGGCTCAGCGCGGTCGAAACCCTCGGCTCCACCGACGTCATCTGCACCGACAAGACCGGCACGCTCACCGAGAACCGGATGCGCGTCACCGTGATCCGCACCGCGACCGGCGCCCACCCCTTCGACACCGGGCAGCCCCCGCCCGCCGACGTGCCGCTGGCCCGGGTCGCGGCCGCGATGGCCGCCTGCAGCAACGCCCGCGTCGACACCCCGGACCATCCGATCGGCGACCCCACCGAGGTCGCCATGCTCGACGCGGGCGCCCTGCTGGGCGTGCGGCTCGACCCGGAGGAGCGGCAGCGCAGGCGGCAGCGGCAGTTCCACTTCGATCCGAGCCGCAAACGAATGTCCACGCTCGACGCGGCGGCCGACGGCCGGATCTGGGTGCACACCAAAGGCGCCCCGGAAACGGTGCTGCCCTTGTGCACGAGCGAACTCGACTCCGAAGGCCGGCCGGGACCGCTCACCGCGGACCGCCGTCGCGAACTCGCCGGCCTCGTCGATGCCCAAGCACGCCAAGGACTTCGCGTCCTCGCCGTCGCCGAACGGCCACTCCGACCCGGTGCCGCTCCGCCCGCGAACCGGGACCAGGCCGAGCGAGACCTGACCCTGCTCGGCCTGGTCGCCATGGTCGACCCGCCCCGTCCCGAAGTCGCCGGCGCGGTAGCCGACTGCCACGCCGCGGGCATCGGCATCATCGTCATCACCGGCGACCACGGCCTCACCGCCGCGGCCATCGCCGAACAAGTCGGCATCACCCAGGGGAATCCGACCGTGATCACCGGCGAAGAACTCGACCGGATGAGCGAAGCCGACCTCGACACCCTGTTGTCCGGGCGATCGGAGCTGATCTTCGCCCGTTCCTCGCCCGAGGCCAAGCTGCGCATCGCCGACGCGCTGCGCGCCACCGGGCACGTCGTCGCCATGACCGGCGACGGCGTCAACGACGCCCCCGCTCTCCGCCGCGCCGACATCGGCGTCGCCATGGGCCGATCCGGCACCGACGTCGCACGGGAAGCGTCCACCGTCGTGCTCACCGACGACAACTTCGCCACCATCTCCGCCGCCGTCCAAGCCGGACGGCGCGTCTACGACAACATCCGCAAATTCATCTTCTACATCTTCGCGCACGCCACTCCCGAAGTGGCGCCGTTCGTCGTGTTCGCACTCTCCGGCGGGGCCATCCCGCTTCCGTTGACGGTGCTGCAACTGCTGGCCTTCGACGTCGGCACGGAAACCCTGCCCGCGCTGGCGCTCGGCCGCGAGCCCGCCGAACCCGGCCTCATGCGCCGCCCGCCCCGCACGCGCGGCGAACCCGTCATCCGCGGCCCCATGCTGCTGCGCGCCTGGTTGTTCCTCGGCGTCCTCTGCGCCGCACTGGAAATGGCCGGATTCTTCTACGTCCTGCTCGGCGCCGGCTGGCATCCCGGCGACCCGGTCGGCCCTGGCACTCCCCTGCACCATGCCTATCAGCAGGCCACCACGATGACCTTCTTCGGCATGGTCGCGGGCCAGATCGGCACCGCCTTCGCCGCCCGCACCGAACACGCCTCGCTGCGTTCGATCGGCGTCTTCTCCAACCCGCTCCTGCTCTGGGGCATCGCGTTCGAACTCGTCCTCGCCGCCGCCATCATCTACTTCCCGCCCTTGCACGCGGTCCTCGGCACCGCAGCGCTCACCCCGGGAATGCTCGCGTTCACCGCCCCCTTCCCGGTCGTCGTCTGGGGTGCCGACGAAGTCCGCCGCTGGCTGCTCCGCCGGGCACGCCCCGCGGGCTGACCGAAGGTCCTCCTCAGGCGTGGCTTTGTCCTCCTGACCCCCGCGTGCGGTGCGGCGAATCTGGACCCGAGCACGGAGGCGACTTCGGGAGGGCCGTATGTCCACAATGGATCGAGACCGCACGTCGGGAACGGAGCGGCCCGCGAAGGACCCGCTGCGGGCATTCGTCAAGCACATCGTCAACCCGCTCATGATGCGAGTCGCCGGAAGCCGACACTGGTACGCGGCGGTGATCCGGCACACCGGGCGCCGGTCGGGAAAGGCGTACGCCACTCCGGTGGTCGCGGACCGTGCCGGGAACGGTTTCGTCATCCCGCTGCCCTACGGAACCGGGGTCGATTGGCTGCGCAACGTCCTGGCCGCCGGCCGGGCCACCGTCCAGGCCCGCGGTGAGACCTACGAGGTGACCGCACCGCAGATCATCGACGCGGCCACCGCCTGGCCCCAGGTGCCGGCCGCGCATGCCCGGGTCTGGCGACGGCTGGGGATCGCGCACTACCTGCACGTCACCATCCGCACCGACCAGCCCTGAGCGGAGCGTCCGATGGCGCCTTGCCGGGCAGAGCGGGCCTCGGAAACGAACGACGCGGCCGGAAAGGACAGGCGGATCCGGCTGCCCGATGTCGTCGTGAAGGCCGCGCGACACCCAGCACGACGCGACAGGTCGAGGCAGGGCCAGCGAGCGCTTCCCCGCCTCGACGGCGCCACACCAGGGTCTTTCGACATCTCCGTGCGGGCCCCGAGTGCCCTTGCCGACCTGCCGAGGCGGCGGAGAGCCTGACCCCATGGCGCTGTGGACGGCTCTGAAGTCGGCGCGGCGGTCGCGCTGGCGGCTGGTGGCCGACTGGGTGCTGGCAGCCGCCGGGCTCGGGGTCGCCGTCTGGCAGTTGACGCCGACCTTGGCGACCACGGACGACCTCGGTGCGCGGCTGGCCTCGCTGCGGTGGGGCTGGCTCGGCATGGGCGTCGCCAGCGGCATGGCGTCGCTGGCCGCATACGGCGAGCTGCAACGTCTCCTGCTGGTCTCGGGCGGCAACCGGCTGCGGTCCACGACAGTGCAGGCGGTGAACTTCGTCGGCAACGCGATCGCCCAGTCCGTGCCCTCCGCCGGTGCCACCGCCGGTGTCGCCTACACCGTCGCGGCGCTGCGCCGCCGAGGCGTGGACACCGGGCTCTCGCTGTGGGCGACCACCGTCGCGGCGATCCTTTCCGCGTCGCTCCTGCTGGCCGCAGCACCCTTCGCGCTGGCATTCGACGGACTGCTCGGCTGGTGGCCGGCCACCGGGCTGGCGTGCGCCATCACGCTGCTGACCGGTGCGGCCGGATGGCTGATCGACCGCCCCGCGTCGCTGGCCTGGGTTTCCCGTCAAACCGTCGCGATCGCGCGGCACCTGCCCATCGGTCGGCTCCGGCGCTGGGCCGCCGCCGGTTCGCAGGCAACCGGCCGGATATTCGCCCGCATCGCCCGTCTGCGGCCGCGGTCACGCGAGTGGGCCTGGTTCGCCGCGGTCGCCGCCGTCAGCTGGGTGCTGGATCTGTGGACGCTCGCGTGCTGCGGCCTCGCGGCGGCGGAATCCGTTCCGTGGCCCGCCCTCATTGTCGGCTTCCTCGCTGTCCAGGCGAGCATCGGGATCCAGCTCACCCCGAACGGGGCGGGGCCCGCCGAAACCGCGCTGCTGGCCACGCTCACCGCGGGCGGACTGGCCGCGCCCACCGCCGCCATCGCAGTCCTGCTCTACCGCTGCGCCAGCTGGCTGCTGCCCACCGCCGCCGGCTGGCTCACCTTCCTCGCCGTCTCCCACCATGACCGATGAACCAGCGCGGGCATCGGCAGTCGCCGGCAACAACGGCCGATATCGCGCGGCGGTGGCCCGGACGCGGAACGCGCGGCGCGGGATGCGCGGCGCGGGATGCGGGATGCGGCGGCGCAAGGCGGGATGCGGCGGCGGCGCGCGGATTCTCTCCCCTCACCGCTGAGCCCGGCACGCGGTGATTCAGGCCGTGAAGGGCCCCTTGAGGGAACCAGATTCCCTCAAGGGGCCCTTCACGGACTTCAAGCGGGCGCAGCGACGGACTTCAAGCGGGCGCAGCGGCGGGCTTCAAGCGGGCGCAGCGGCGGAAAACCTTGCACCGCAATGCATACCCATCGGCGAGGAGGTCCCGTACCGACTTCCGAGTAGGCAGCCGGGTCTCCGCTCCGCAAGCCGCATCCGGTCATTCTTCCCCGCGCGAGAGTGCACATCCTCCCGGATTCCCGCACCGCCGGTCATCGTTTTCCCGACGGCGAAAACCCAGGATCCGCAGGGCATTGCCGCTCACCCGAACGGTCCTGTTGCGGTAGCCGCGGCGTTCTGCTTATTCTCGTGCGGCCTGCCGCCCCGGACCCCGGCGATTTGGGTTTCATCGGTTGAAAGCGGCAGAAGGTCGATTCCCCCGACAGCTGGTCGGTCGAAGCAGTCGTGGCGCGTTGAGCGCCCGTGCGGGAACGTCGCCTTGCGCCGATCGAAGATCAATGAATGCCAGACGGGCCGCGTGCGGTGCCGCGTTTCGTCGGGGGAACGCGGCCCTGTCCGCGGCAGCCAGGGTGGGCACCGGTCGGCGCGGAGTCGGCCGGTTCCCGTCCGCTTCCGCCCGGATGACCCTCCCGAACCAACAAGGAGATCGCATGCCGCAGCCCGGATCCGACCACGTCCAGCACGCCGCCGAGCCAAGCTGCGCGGAGTCGATCGCCGGTGACGCGGTGCCGTTGGATCCGTCCGTGCTGGCGTGGTGTCCCGCGTGTGGCGGCACGGGCAGGGAGCCGGCGGTGCCTCCGGCCGCCGCCGCTGATCGGGCCCGGACTGCGCTCGTCGAGGTCGAGTGCTGGTGGTGCCGGGGGGTGGGAGTGCTGCCACCGCGGGTCGGGGGTGACGTGGCTTCGGGATGGCGGTGACCATGACCCGGCTGTCCGGGCTCGACGCGTCGATGTTGGCGCTGCACAACCAGCGCCGCCCGATGACCATCGCCGCGATGCTGCTGTTCGATACTCCAGAGCCGGTTCGCCCCGCGCGGATCGCAGCGCTGCTGGCCGAACGCGCGAGTCGCGTGGACCGGTTGCGGCGCGGCCTCCCCCGCCCGTGGTGGCAGCCGGGCGCGCGCTGGAGCGACACCCCGGATTTCCTTCCCGGTGCCCACATCCGCTGGGAACGTCTGTCGCATCAGCGGACGCCGGACGACGCGGCGATGCGCGCCTGGGCCGCAGCCAGGCTGGAGGTCCCGCTCGACCCGACCCGCCCGCCGTGGCGGGTGCATATCGCCACCGGGGTGCCCGGCGGCGGATTCGCCGTGCTGGTGATGCTGCACCACGCTCTGGCCGATGCGGTGGCGGCTCTCGCGATCGGGCGGGCATTGTTCGACCCGCCGCCCGAGCCCGTCGCCGATGCGCCGGCGAAGACCGCCACCGCGGCAAGTGCTGCCGGGGTGCGGCCGTTGACTCAGGCATTTGCCCGGGCGGCCGGGGTGCCACGCGATCTTGCCGCGCTGCCGCAGCAGGTGTGGCGGCAGGCCGGGGAGGTCGGCGCCGTCGCGGCGGCGGCGGTGGGCGCGGTGCGCCCGGGCAAGCTGGGAGCGGCGCTCCGCGGAGCGCTGGCCGCCAGCCCACGCCGTGAGGTCGCGTTCGTCGATCTCGATGTCGAGGACATCTGCCGCGTCCGCAAACGAGTCGGCGGCACCCTCAACGACGTCGTGCTGGCCATCCTGACCGGCGCTTTGCGCACGCGGTTTCACCAGGAATCCGGGGGCAGTGAGCGGGATCGGACGGCGCGGGTGCTGGTGCCGGTCAGCGTCCGCGCGCGTCGCCGTGCCGCCGCCGACGACGACGGCAATCACTTCTCCGGGTATCTGTGCGAACTGCCCACCCACCTGGCCGATCCGGCCGACCACGCGCACGCCGTGCAATCGATGATGCGCGCCCACCGGGCATCCGGCGCCTCCCGTGGGGCCGGTGCCCTCGCCCTGCTCGCCGAGCACCTTCCGGCACCCGTGCATCGGCTGGCCACGCCGCTGCTCGCGCCCGCAGCACCACTGCTGCTGGACACCATGGTCACCACGATACCGTTTCCCGACACGCCGCTGTCCCTCGACGGTGCGCCGGTGCGGGCCTGCTACCCGCTCGCACCGCTGCCGCCCGGCGGCGGCTTGTCTATGGCGACCACTCGCTACCGCCGCCGCGTCCGTCTGGGCCTCACCGCCGACCCGGCTCTTTTCGCCGACCTGACCGGTTTCGCGACCGTGGTGCACGACGCCGCGCACGCCCTGCACGAAAGCTGTGGCTGACGGAATCGGGCCGGCGACGACGTTCGGGAAAGCCGTCGCGGCACCAGCACCGGGCCCGCGACGTTCACGCCGTGAGCGGCTCGCGCAGCCGGTGCCGGCTGCCGGTGGCCCGGTCGGACAGTTCAGCCGTCCACCGGACCATCGCGCGCGGGCGTTCCCGGCTCACGACGCCGACCAGCTCTCCGCGTTCGAGGTAGCCGAGCACTCCCGGTCCGCGTGCCGGGTCGCCTTCAAGCGAGGTACGGCGGTAACCGGGCCCGACGTCGCCTGCCGCCTGGAAACGTTGCCCGTACTGTTCGGACCAGAACCTCGGCAGCGGCTCGAACGGGGTGGCCGCGGAGCGGCCGGACAGCAGGTTGCCGGCCGCGGCGCGACCCATCTCCACCGCGTTGAGCCAGTGTTCGATTCGTCGCGGCGACTGTCCGCGGCGGACCGGCCACCGTGCGGCATCGCCCGCGGCGACCACATCCGGCAGGCCGGCGACATGGCAGGTCGGACCGCAGAGCACGCCGTCCTCGATGTCGGCGCCGGACCCCGCCAGCCAGTCCGTCTCCGGTTCGCCGCCGACGGCCAGCACGACCAAGCCGGCGAAGAGGAACCGCCCGCCGGTCAGGTAGAGCCCGACCCCGTGCTCGCCGGGGACCCAGTGCTTGACCTGAGTGTCCAGCTGCACGTCGACGCCGTGCCGGCGGTGCAACTCGGTCACGCCGTCGCCGATCTCCGGGCCCAGCCCGCCGAGCAGCGCGCCGGACCGCGACACGAGGACTACGTCCCGGCGTTGTTCGGCGAGCGTCGACGCGAGCTCGGTCGCGGTGAAGCCGCCGCCGATGACGACGCAGGGAAGATCGTCGGCGAGCAGCAGCCGTTGCATCGCCTCCGCGTCGTCGATGGTGCGCAGCACGCGCACCCGCGGGTGGCGGGGCACCCCGTGCGGCGTGCGGGCCCGCACGCCGGTCGCGATTACCAGGCCGTCGTAGCGGATCGGCTTGGCACGGCCGATCTGCACCAGCCGCCGCTGCGCGTCGAGCCGCCGGACGGACCTGCCGAGACGCCAGTCGGCGTCGAGATCGACGTGGCTGTGCAGCGTCAGCTCGCGGCGGCCGAGCTGGCCGGCCAGGAATTGCTTGGACAGCGCCGGGCGGTGGTAGGGCTGGTGAAGTTCGGCGCCCGCGATGACGAGCTCGCCGGAGAATCCCAGTTCTCGCAAGCGTTCGGCCGTGCGCAGCCCGGCCAGCCCGGCACCGGCGATGACGATGCGTTCGCGCCGGCGGTTCATCGTTCCTCCACGTGGATCGCCTGCATGGGGCAGCAACGCGCGGCGGCGAGCGCGGCGTCCCGGCTGTCGGCCGGGGGCCGGCGCCGGTAGTCCAGCCGCCCGTCCGTGATGAGCCGGAACACTCCCGGCGCCTCGGCTTCGCAGGTGCCGTACCGGTGACAGCGGTGGTTGTCGACGGTCACCACGAGGGTGCCCTCGCTCATTGGTCCGCCTCCACCAGTCCGGCGCCGGCCAGCGCCCGGACCGGCAGGAACCGCAGGCCGGCCACCAGCGCGGTGGGCACCGCCAGCGCCAGGCCGAACACCCAGAGCGCCGCCAGATGGCCGTCGACGAACGCGCCCGCGAACGAGTGCAGCACGCCGAACGCGACCGCCGGGTATCCGAGCCGGTGCAGCCACAGCCACCGGTAGTGGCTGAGCAGCCTGCGGATCAGCGTGGCGGCGACGACCGCGAGCATCAGTTCGGCCGAAACGACGCCGAGCGACTCGGAGAGGTCGCCGGCGAGCAGTGGCACGGCCAGCTCGAGCGCGCCGAGCGGACCGTTCTCCATCAGCAGGAAAGCCATGGCATGCAACAACGTGAAGGCCAAAGCGAGCGTGACGAACACCAGGTGACTGCTCCGGGTGGCCTGCCGTCCGGTGAGCCGGTGCAGCCACCCGGTGCTCGTGAAGACGCCCCAGGCCAGGCCGAGGCACAAGAACACGAAGGCGGTTCGCGCCGACAACGCGGCAACCGCATGCACCCCGGCGTCATGCGGGGATTCAAGGGCGCCCACGAGCGCCTTCTCGACAATCAACACGATTACCTAACAGATCACGAAAGCATCTCGATATGACAATGGAAAGCAACCTACACGTGCCCCGCTGGAACCACAAACTACCGACCGTGCGGGCATGATCTTGTTCTGGGATCGGACAATCCGCGACATACGCACGATAACCGCCAGCTCAAACAACGGACTGGTTTATACATTTGTTATCTGTGCGTGATCCGTGCTAGCGTCCGCCCTCGTTCGGTTTGGGGGGACGGGAAAATGCCCGTCGAGATCTGCCCCAATGAGGAGAAAAAATCTTGTCCAAACGACCTGCGCGCCATCGCGCGCCACAAGGCGCTCGACGTTACCTGCTGGGCACCGCGCTGGCCGCCACCGCGCTGGCCACGGCGCTGCTCGGGAACGACGCCGGGTCCGCGGCACCGCGCGGCACTGCCGTTTCGGCTGCCGCGAACACCCGATCCGCAAGGCCTGTCGTGATCTCCGCCACGGCGACCAGTTCGCCCGCGGCCGGATCGGCGACCGGAACGACCAGCCCGTCAGCGGCGAACCCGACCGCCGGCCCGTCAGCGGCA